>JAYUKI010000917.1:0-39553 GCA_043764595.1 Myxococcales bacterium
CGACCAACCCAACCCTGACGGACCGGCAGAGCCGGAGTCCTGAGGAGCCACCATGCCCAACTCGATTCCGACCGTTCTCCGCGACCAGATCACCAACTATCCGCCGGCGCTCGCCAAGGCGTTCGCCGACTCGTTCAACCAGGGCACCCCGTTCTGGCTGGCGCTTCCGATCGCTTTCACGACCGCGGACGCCGAGGTGCTCTACACCGTCCCGACGGGCGTGCGCCTCTTCCTGCACCGCACCCTTTGGGAGGTCGCCGTGGGCTTCACTGGTGGCGCCTCCAGCGCCATCGGAGTTAGCTCCAGCGCGACGGGCTACACCACCAAGGGCGACTTGCTCGGCGGCGCTGCTGGCGACGTTGCGGCGACCCTGGTGGCAGGCATCAAGGGCGGCACCCTCGGGGCGGACTTCGGCACCAACGGTGTCATCGTTCTGCCCGCTGCTTCGACGATCAAGTTCGACCGCATCACGAGCGCATTCAGTGCAGGCAGCGGGTTTGTCCACGTTCAAGCGAGCATTTTGCCAGACGCATGATGGCTGCGAAGCCACCCTCGGTGCGAGGCGAGCGCTCCGTGCTGCTCGACCTCGCACCAGGCGTTCACCAACCATCGGCCTCGGCCGCGAGGAGCCCCATGGCGTCCAAGAAAACCAAGGGCATCGTCCCAACGCTGTCGCCGAAGCCGAAAGCCAAGGGCCGACGCCTCCACGTGCGTGCCGACCTCGCTTCGGGCGGCTCGCTCAGTGTCCGCAGCATGTCCGACAACGAGCGACCGGTTCACCTCGAGAGCGTCCAAGTGTCGCTCTCGGACAAGGCCGACGACTCGCCGAAGTGGATCCAGATCGCCAAGTCGGGCGTCTTCAAGGGTCACCCTTCCGGACCGTTCGAGCTCAACGCGAAGGTGTTCTCGGACATCATCCGCAACTTCAACGCATCGGCCAACAAGCGAGTCCCGATCGACTTCGAGCATGCCTCGGAGATGGGACCGACCGAGGGTTCAATCCCGACCGTTGGCGCGCCGGCGCAAGGCTGGTTCCTCGACATGAAGACCGTGGGCGAGAACCTTTGGGGACTCGTCAAATGGGGCTCGCTCGCTCGAGAGTACATCCTCGACGAGAAGTACAAGTTCTTCAGTCCAGCCATTCGGTTCAATTCCCGTGATCGAGTAACTGGCGCCAATGTGGGCGCAAGACTCACAAGTGGGGCTCTCACGAACTCGCCTTTTTTGGACGGCCTTTGTCCGTTGGTTGCGAGCGATGGCGCGGCTGCCGCTAATGCGGAGTCGACCGCGACGGAGCGTGAGCCAACCATCCAAATGGGACTGGCCCATTCGCCCTGCGAGTACATGCCCCGCATTCGGCGCATTCTCCGCATGAACGAGCTTGCGACCGCCTCCGAGTGCCTCGAGCAACTTGGGCGCCTCACCGAGCTCCTGGACGAATCCGACGGTGACCCACACGCGAAGCCGCAAGGCATCGACATTGCGGACCCGCTCTTCGATCTTCGGTACTTCCTCAACTCCCCACCAGGGACGACGTGGGAAGGCATCTTCGCCACCGTCGAAGGCCTCATTCGTGCCGCGGCCGGAATGGTCGAGGTCGAAGTGGAGGACGACGACGAAGGCCCCGAGAGCGCATCGATGCGCGACGTAACCACCCTTTCCGCCGGTGATGCCGGCCAGACCGGCGCAAGCGCCGAGGAGACCACCATGACCCTGCCGAACGACCTCGCCGCCGAGCACACCAAGACCGTCACCCTTCTGAGCGAAACCAAGAGCTCTCTCGTGGACACCACCACGAAGCTCTCGGACACGACCACCAAGCTGACCGATGTCACGGTGAAGCTCACCGCATCCGAGGCGAAAGCCGCGGAGCTCGCGCTGTCGCTGAAGGACGAGACCGGCAAGCGCGAAGCGCTCGAGACCGAGCTCAAGACCCTTCGCGACGAGAAGGTGAAGCGCGACGAAGAGGCCCTCTCGGGTCGCGTCGACGACGCCTTCGAGACCTACAAGGACACGAAGAAGCTCTCCGACGACGACAAGGACGCGATGCTCATCGTCCTCAAGGCGAACCCGGAGAAGTTCGAGAAGCTCTACCCGAAGGTCGCCAAGAGCGAGCAGCACCTCCTGCACAACCTCTCGGACAACCGCAAGGACGGCATCCCCAATACGTCCGACCGAGTGCCCGTGACGAGCGTGCGCGAAGCCGCTCTTCGTCTCTCGCACGAGAAGGGCATCCCTCTCGCGCAAGCCCAGCGCATGGTCTACGTCCAGGCCAAGCGCTGAAGGCCTAACCGTCTCGCCAAACCATCCCTGCGCCTGAATGGCCTGCCGACTGACGTCGAGCGGGCTGGGGGCGCTTTGTCTCGAAAGGACCCGCCCCCATGGCGCACACCAATCAGCTCGGGAACATTCCCTGCTTCAGCATCCCCGTCAAAAACAACAGCGGTTCCGACATCGCCGAGGGCACTCCGCTCTCGATCGACGCGGCCAACGCGATTGGCACTCTGGCCTTCGCCAACGCCATTCCGGTGGTCACGGTCGCTGCAGTCGGCAACGCCTGCGTCGGTGTGGCTCAGATGATCATCCCTGCCGGCGGCACCGGCTCGGCTCGCGTCCTCGGAGCCCAGAAGATGGTCTCTGACGGTGCCATCACCGCCGGCGGCATCGTCGACGGCTCGAACACGGTCGGCAAGGGCGCGAAGGCGCATGCGGCCGGCAAAGCTCAGCTCGGAATGGCACTGACGACTTCGGTCGACGGGGAGGACGTTCTCGTTCTGCTCGGCGTCGGAGCCTTCAACGCCTGAACCACCTCGCGCGCGGCGAGGTCGTCGCGCGCCCCAACGAATCAACGCGTCTCGCCGCCGGCCGTGTGCCGAGCACGGCCGCGACGCCATGCCCGAGGAACTACCATCATGGCAAAAGAAAACGTCGTCTCCCACAAGGATGTGGGAGCGGATGGCAAGACGCGCGAGGTCCTTCTCGACGTCAACAACGGCTACGTCTACGACAAGGCCGGCAACCAGATCGAGCGCTGGCAGCCCACCAGCAACGAGCACTCCGCGATGCTCGCCGACTTCGCCGCGGCGGAGCTCCTCGAGATCACCGCGAACGCAGCCGGAAGCGCGATTCACCTGAATCCCGACCGTCGTGGCGAAGCGCTCGAGAAGGCTCGCTCCATCCGCATGAGCGGCTGGGAAGGTCGTTCGGTCGCGATGGACATTGGCACCGCCGACGTGCACATCGCCGCGCCGCTCCCGAACTACGCGTCGGGGTACAAGAACGAGCAGCCGATCGCGGACATGTACGCGCCGGCCATGCTCGTCGACAAGCAGCAAAACAAGTACTACGAGTTCGACAAGAAGGACGCGTTCCAGCGAACCGCCCCGACCGTCGGCTCGAGCGACGGCGCCGTCGCCGAAGTGTCTCCGCGCTTCGCGAACTCGACGTACCTCACCCAGCAGTACTCCCTCGGCGGCTTCGTGACGACCGAGGTCGAGGCCAACAGCGACGCGCCTCTGCGCATTCGCCAGGCCACGATGCGTCGCGTGATCAACTCGCTCGTCATCGAGCGTGAGATTCGCGCAGCGGCCCTCGCCACCACGGCGGGCACGTGGGACTCGAGCGTCGTGCAGACCCTCCTCGCTGCGGCGAAGTGGAACGGCGGCGCGAGCTCGGACCCGATCCTCGACCTGCACACCCGGATGGAGACGTCCTGGGGTGTCGTGACGGGCATCATCATGAGCGAGCGCACGTACAACGCGTTCACCCGCAACGCGGCCGTGCAGAAGTACTTCTCGACGAAGAGCTCTGCGGCGCCCATCCCTGACCCCGGTCAGATGTCGGCGCTCCTCCGCCTCCCGCCCATCTACGTGGGCCAGATGCGGTACATCAACTCCGCGAACGCCCTCGACTACATCTGGGGCAACGACGTCGTGCTGGTTCGCCAGCCGTCGGAGATGCCGCCCACCACGCAGGACGACGTCGCTTCGGCGCTCACGTTCCGCTGGAACCAGCCCACGGGCCAGGACGGCCAGGCCTCGAACGGCATGATCGTGCGCGAGTTCTTCGTGCAGGATCGCGGTTCGCAGGGCGGCAACAAGGTGGTCCTCGTGCACCACGACATCGAGAAGCAGACGAGCAAGTTCGTCGGCGGTCTCATCAAGGCCGCTTACCAGTGAGCCACGCAGGACTCTGACCTCGAGTCCCTGGAGAGCTTCGGCTCTCCAGCCCTCGGGGCCAAAGCGCCCGGGAGAAGAAGGAATTCATCATGGCCGACGAGAAACCCAAGACCGCACCCACCGAAACGAAGCTCGCTGCGCCCGACGCAGGAGCGCCGCTCGCGCCTCCCGTTGTCGTGGCAGCCAAGCCCAGGGAAGACGCGCCTCCGGTCATCCTCGAGCAAGGCGAGCCCTTCGCCACGAGCCCCGTCCCGGTGAAGGCCGTTGGACAGGGCGGCAAGTTCAAGGTCGTACACGGCAGCGTGAGCCTCGGCTATGGGCCCAACGGTCCGCAGACGGCATGGCCCGGCGCGGTGCTCAGCCTGAACGGTAGCGACGCGGCAGCAATGCTCGCGGCTGGAACGGTAGAACGCGTCGAGTGAGGTGATCCATGCCGACCTACTTGTTCACGCAGGAGGACCTCGAAGGACGCCTGTCGGTCGAGAAGGTTCGCCAGATCTACGACGACAACAACGACGGTGACGCCGACACGAATCCCATCGAGCGCTTGCGGCTCGACGCTGCGTCGAAGGTCGTCACCAAACTCCTGCCGAGCTACCCGAACGCAATGTCCTGGACGCCTACCACGGCGCCCAACGAGGCAAAGCGGATCGCGCTCGACTACGCCGAGTTCTACGCGGCGCAGCGCCATCCGGAGTACGTGCGCCGCGCGAACCTCGAAGGGTTCCTCAAAGAGATCAACTCGGACATCGCCGACCTTCGGGCCGCGAATTCCAGGGTGGACTCGACGACGGAGCTCCCAAGGAACAGTGGCGGGTTCTCGACGACGAACGAGAGCACCATCACCGGGACTCGCTACGACGGCACGGGCGGCATGGGCGACTTTTGAGTCACTGGCCACGAGGTGGATGACCTCCGGCTTTCACAAGGAAAAAGGACATCCATCATGCAAGACATCGAAGTTAGACGGTACGCAGATCCCGAGGCGGTTGGCTGGGCTGGCTCGATCACTCCAGTGGACCGAGCTTGGACCGTGTTCGTGGATCTGGACGGGAAGCCGTTCGTACACATGAACGAGCCAGAGGCGGAGCAATGAACAAGCTCCAGAAACTGATCGACCTTTGCAAAGGCGAGGTCGTCGTGACCATCAACGGGCACCGTTCCGCGTACGAGGCGATTCCCGACTACCTCTACTCGCCAGATGTGGGTGGCATTCGTGCCAACGCCGAGACTCTGGCCGAGATGGTCAAGCGCGACCAGTGCGTCGAGGTCCAGTTCTACCCACTGACGCCGGTGGGGTCTATCTACGTGGCACACTGGGACCTCGATGCTGCGCTGGATGAGGCGCTGGCGTATTCGGGGTTTGAGTCTATCAAGTCCGAAGCACGCCGGCCAACGCCGGAGGACCACGCGCAAGCGTGACGTGCCGCCTACGACGAGCGAGAGCTTCTCGTGGGCAATGGGGAAGTGGTCCAACGGGATGACGCTCGGTTTGCACCCGAGAGATGCGGGTTCGATTCCCGCCTACTCCACCGATGCCCGCTCGACTGAGGGTCCGCCAGGCCCGTCGGGCGTGCATCCAATCGAAAGAGGGCACCATGGGCAACTGGAAGATTGAAATCGAAGGGTGTGGCGCGCATCACAATGGGCGCTACGACGACGCGGAGCGCATCGCAGGCAGGGGCGTCGCGGCACTGAAGCTCGCTGGGCACACCGTCCAAGCAGCGCGGCTGGTCATTACGGACTACACCGGAGCCGCGGCTGCCGGTTGCGAACCGACCGACCTGACGGCAGGACATCCCGACCTCGGCTCAGGCGAGCACATCGAGCAGTTCTTCGCCTACGACCACCTGCCTCCGCACCTCAAGAGCGTGAGCGCGCCGTTCGCCGATATGGCCAACTTCATCCTCACGCTTCCTCGGAATCCCGAGCGGACCGTGGCACTACGAAAGCTTCTCGAGGCCAAGGACGCTGCCGTTCGCGCGAAGGTCGCGAAGGAGCCGGCCAAGTGACTCCTACGGAGAACACCGCCTCCTTCAACCAAGGCGCGCTCGACTGCTACCAAGACCGCTGCGAGAATATCCCGTTTGCGTCGATCGGCGGCCCGGACAAGCGCTCCGCGATGGTGGCTCCCAAGTACATCACGCGCGACGAGCGCGATGAGTACCTCGAAGGCTACCGTCACGCGGCGCGGCACGGCCTCGGCGAAGACTGGGAAACGTGCTCCTTCGGATGGGCGCCGGTCGCGGCCATTGTAGCAACAACGGCTATCCAATGACCTGGCTCACCATCGTCGCGGTCTCGCCCATCGCCCTGGTCGCCGTCGTTTGGCTCACGCTGCGAGTCCATCGCGCCATCTGCGACGCCCGAATGGCCAACTTCTGGAACGGGTATTGGTGATGTGGACCTACGAATCCGAAGAAGATCGAAGAGAGCGCGAGGAACGTCGTCGTCTCCCACCGAGCTGGCGCATCGCTGGCGCTGTGGCATTCGCCCTGTACGTTGTGCTTCTTATCTGGTCGTGGCGTTGACGAATCGAACTCTCCGGAATTCCTGGAGAGTTCACATGGGTCGGTATTCCGGTAGAGGGCCGGGGCGGGCTGTAAACCCGCTGTCTCCCACGATGCCGAAGGTGCGAATCCTTCCCGATCCACCACCCGTCGCAAGGCGGGCTTTTACGCCGAAGTAGCCAACCCTCACGGGCGGACGGCTCCTCTACACGCGGGTTCGACTCCCGCCCGGTGTTCTGGGACGAAACGGCAGTGCACGGCCAGCGAACCTAGGGACCTCTGAAACGAGGCGACACAGTTCGCACGTCCCAACTTTTGAGGTGAATGTCATGTTCACCATCGAGATCGACGGGCTCGAAGAGCTCGAATCCGAGTGGCGCCAGCTTCTCTCCGACGTCGACGACGCCTGCAAGGCTTCGGTCACCAAGGCGGCAGTAGACGGCGCCAGCCTGGCTCGCTCGAACCACCCGTACACCAACCGCACGGGCAAGCTCGAAGAGAAGACCACTGGCGAGTACGTCGGAACGAAGCAGCCTCCGGTGCCTCGTGAGGCCTCGCTCGGCGGCATCCTTGGAGCCTCTACGGTGGCCAACGACAGCGGCTACCAGTCGCACTGGGCGCGCATTCGAGCCGCCAGATTCTACGCTTCGTTCGTCGAGAACGGCACGGTTCGCTCGAGGCCCTACCCGTTCATGGGACAGGCCTACATCAAGGCCGAAGCGGTCCTCTATTCCGAGCTCCACTCGCTCGTGGAGAAGGCCTGCGCCGCATTCAAGTGAGGTCCAAATGAGCTTTGGCCTCGTCGGCATCCCGACCACCTACGGGCCGAACACGACCATTGGCGATCCGGTCTTGAGCGTCCTGCTCGACTTCTGCCAAACGGTCCTGAACGCCCACTGCGGCGACGCGTGGAACGTGGTCTTCCCGTCGAAGGTGTCGCCTCGCCCGGTCATGAAGGTATTCGCCTTCGAGCCGACCAAAGACACGGCGTTCAGCGACAAGGACTTGCCAGCGCTCTTCTTGTGGCGCGCCAAGACCGACCCCACAACGAACTTCGGGCAAGACCTCGAAGGCGCGGTGTCGACCCTCAAGCTCCTCTGGATTCACCCGAGCGGCTCGGGCGACGCGCTCATTCGCCAATCGCCGTTTTGGAACGCCATCGACAAGATCGTCCGCGTGGCCCTCGTGGCCGGCAAGGACCCTGTCTGGCAGGTTCCGGGCGACACGTACTACAGCCCCGACTTCTACGGTTCGTCGCTGCTCTACCACACGCAGTGCATGCGCATTGTGGCGGGCAAGTCGGCTCCTGAGAAGGTGCTCGTCGAGACCGAGGGCCAGCGCAAGATGGACGCTTCGGGGTACCTCGGGTCCTCGCTGGAGCTCATCATCACCGAGACCGCGGTGCCCGATACGATCTTCAACCAGGTCGCGTTTGCCGGTGGCGTTTCGATCACGCTGAACGGCAACTCCGACGATCTGAGCCCGACGCCGCTGGTTCTCCAGCTCGCGCAGCTTGGGCTCCGCCTGAACAGCATCGACGTCACGACCGGCCCCATCGCTGGCGGCACGAGCGTCACGCTGACCGGCACCGGATTCACGTCGGACACCACGGTGACCTTCGGCGGTACAGCGGCCGAAGTGACCTATGTCTCGCTGAACGAGCTCACGGTCGTCACCCCAGCCCACGCGGTTGGAGTGGTTTCGATCGTCGCTACGAACCTCGGGGACGAGAGCTTCACGCTCGCGTCGATCTTCACATTCGCCTGAGCCATCGAGCGCAGGTCGACAGCAACAACTGAACCCGCGGCTTCGCCCGCTCGGAGACACCCATGCGCGAAATCCGCGTGTACCCGAACCCGTACCACGCCATCGACGGACGTGGAGAGCCGCAGTGCGCGGTCCCGTATCCCGGCACTCTCGACCGCTACATCGGCGCTCGAATCGACCACGAGAAGAGCCTCGGCTTCGCACGCGATCGCCTCTCCGCCTCGGGTCTCGACCCCAAGCGCGACTTCGACGAGCGCACCGGAGTACCTGCACTCTTCAAGTACTTCGTCGACGAGAAGGGCCTCGCCCCGGTCGCGATTCCGTACAGCGCGGAGATCTCGGGCTACGTCGCTCGCCAGATCAACGACGGTGCCCTCATCGCTGCCGACGCCGAGACCGCTCGCATGGTGGGCATCTCCGCCTTCGAGGAGCCCGTCAAACGGCTCGAAGTCGAGAAGCTCGAAGCCTGCCGCTACGTCCTCGCGACGAAGTGCGTGAAGCCCGAAGAGATTTTGAAGGAAGGCTGCGACCACAAGCTCGCGCCTGCATGGGCGAAGGTCGGGCTCGAGTACTTCCTTCCCGCGAAGCCTGCCGAGGTCGCGGTGGAGGTTGCCGAGCCTGCAGTCGAGGCGCCCGCGGAAGAGCACGTGACGCTCACCACCATGCTCCAGGCTCGCGTGAGCGACGCCGGAAAGGATGACGTCTGATGGCCTTCCAAACTGGCATTCCAGCGACGTTCCTCGTTCCTCGATTCATCGCGAAGCTCATCTTCGCCGCCGGCGTTGTGTCGGCCGCAAGTGGCTCGCTCGCATGCCTCCTCGTGGGCATGAAGACCTCCGGCGGGTCCATGGTTGCAGACCAGGACATCGTTCGTTGCCAGTCCGTCGAAGAGGCGGACTCGTACTCCGGCAACGGCAGCCAGCTCGCCCGCATGTCCTACTCGGCACTCACGGTGCCCGGCATCGAGCTCTGGATTGCTGCGGTCACGGAGCCTGTCGCAGGCACGGCAGCCACGGCGACCCTGGCGATCACGGGCCCTGCAACGGCCAACGGGACTCTCCGGTTCCGCGTCGCAGGCAAGACCTACACGGCCGGCATCACCTCCGGTAACACGGCCACCATCGTGGGCGACACCGTCGCAGCGGCTATCAACGCCGACTCTCGATCGCCCGTGACAGCGGTCAATGTGACCGGCACCGTGGCCTTCACGTGCCGCAACAAGGGCGCGCAGTCGAAGGACTGGATCATCTACCTCGACAAGTCGGAGAACGCCACGGGCGTAGGCTACGTCCTGACCGGTTCGGCCGCGCAGAACGTCGATGGCGTTCGCATGGGCGCCGCAGCGTCGGGCACGGGCTCCGAGGATGTCACCACGCTCCTCACCAAGCTCCAAGCGAAGCGCTACGCGCGCATCGCCCTTGGCCACAACGACGCGGTGAACGCTGCGCTTTGGGAGACCCACGTCAACACCAAGGCGGGTCCGCTCTCGCTGCTCCTCGAGCACCTTGTGTTTGCGCACAACGGCTCGCAGGCGCAGGTCACCTCGCTCGCGCAGACCACGCTGAACGCGCCTCGCGCCTCGGTCATGTGGCTTCGCAACAGCGAGTCGCACCCGTGCGAGATCGCGGCTTGGGTGGCGGCCTACCGGTCGGCAGTCGAGAACAGCGAACCGCTCTTCGACTGGGACGGCTTCGAGGTCACTCCCGCGGCGCCCCAGGCGTTCGACGGAGACGTCCCGACGCTCACCGAGCAGAACACGGTCTTGAACGCTGGTGTGACCCCGCTCACGACGGTGAACGGCAAGGTCCAGATCGTCCGGATGATCACGTCGTACT
This sequence comes from Myxococcales bacterium, assembly GCA_043764595.1. Lineage (GTDB taxonomy): Bacteria > Myxococcota_A > Polyangia > Polyangiales > Polyangiaceae > JAAFHV01. The sequence goes on from JAYUKI010000917.1 coordinate 10,291, forward strand.
GCAAGAACGGCGCGAACGCGGACACGCGATGCCTCGACATCGGCGACGCGGTGGTCCCCGACTACGTCTGCGTCGACCTGCAGTTCTACTACTCGACGGGTTTCCGACCGGCCAACCCACTCGTGGGTCCCGACCCGGCACCCGAGGACGAGCCTCCGCCTCCAGGCGTGGCCTTCCCGCGAGCTTGGAACAGCAAGCTCGTGTCGAAGATGCAGGGCTACTTCCGCGCCGGGCTCCTCGAGCTCCCGCCCACCCTCGGTGGCGTGGCGTATCCGGCGAGCACCTACATCGCTGCGAACAAGGCGATCGCGTCCGAAATCCCCATTTACGTGCGTCGATTGCAACACCGCATCGATCTCGTCATCCGCCAAACGGCGAGCTGAACGGAGTAGGTCATGGCAAGAGTCATTCGGCACTTCACGTTCTACGTGAAGTCCAAGAAAGCCGCGACCATCAACGAGGTCGCCTACAAGTTCATCCTCGCCCGGACTCCCCAGTTCGGCTCGGAAGGCTATCTGGGACACGCCCAGGGCGCCAAGATGTCGCAGATCACCGTCACGGAGGCGACTCCAGTCGACGGCAGCGACATGACCGAGTGGATGAAAAAGCACCTCGTCAAAGACGAGCGCATCCAGTGCTCGGGCACCATTGGCGGTCAGGAGTGCGAGTTCAACATGGTCGTCACCGACTTCGAGGCGAGCTCCACTTCCAAAACCGGCGAGGCCACCTGCAAGGCCACGCTGGAAGGCGCTCTTCCGGACATCTCCTGATGGCCAAGTTTGCCTCCATCGAGGACGGCGAGCTTCTTCGGAAGCCCGTCGTCCTCCCACTGCTTGGCGCCACCTGGTCTCCCGAAAAGGGAGTCTGGGAAGGCGCCACGATCGACCTCGACGTCCGTGTGCTCACTCCGAGCGAGGACCTCGAGGTCCTTCGTTTGTCGCGTGAGTTCGCCAAGGCCAAGGGCGTCGAAAAGCCCGAGGACGGTGAGCCCATCTACGACTACGCGATCCGGCTCCACACGGTCCTCCTGGGCGCCGTGGACCGCGACTCGTTGAAGACCGACCCCGTACCGTTCTTCGCGAGCCTCGCCGAGATCGTGACGTCGAAGCGCATCTGCCAGGACCAGGTCAACTACCTGTACGAGCAGCAACGCGAGCACCAAGATGCAGTCGCACCCCGACCTGGCTCGCTGAGCCCGGCCCAATTCATGGCAACGGCAGTGGCCATTGCGGGCGGCAACCTGGATTTTTTCGTCTCGCTGCGGCCGAGCACGCGCTGGATCTTCACGCGTACTTTGGCCGCCCAGCACATCGACTCACTGATGCGCAAATCGCTCTCTGGTTCGGGCGAAGAGCCTACTTCAGGGACAAGCACAAAGACTGGCTGAGGGACGCATGAGCACCTTTGCCCAGACCGTTGTGGAGCGCGAGGCGCCGCCCTTCACGAGCGTTGTGCCCGCCACGATCTTCGACCCTCGCCACCCAAGGCGTCCGGTCGGTGATTCGTGCGTGGGCTTCGTGCTCATTCAGGACTCGGAGATCGTCACGGCGAAGGCCAACGCCGATCGCATCGCGTCGAAGCTCCACCCGAACGAAGGCGACGGTAGCATCGAGCTCTGGGCCGAGGCGTACGCGAGCCACCTCATGTCGTGGGTCGTGGCCTACGGGACGTGCGACCCCAACGACGTGAACAAGCGGTGGGAGTACCTGCCGCTCGACCCCGACCGACTCACGTCGAGCCTCACCACCGATGGGATTCGGCTGCTCTTCGACCTCTACGAGAGGTTCCGAATCGAGACCGACCCGACACAAGCGCCGCTCCTTGACGCGGAGATGGACGCCTTCGTGGACGTCCTGCCGCGCCTCGCCGAGCTCGAGAAGGTCGACAAGGCACGCGGCTACCGCGCCCGCCGGCTCCTCGGCTTCGTCTTTGCCGAGCTTCTCGAAACGGAGTGACCCATGCCCGCAATCACCATTCGAGTCGGCGCCTCCGTCGACCGAAACCTTGCGACCGCACTCCGCCCGCTCATGGAGTCGGCCAAGCGAGCTCGAGCTCAGGTCGACTCGGAGATGAAGGGTGTTGGACGCTCGATCGCCTCCGAGACCAAGAAGGGCAGCAAGGCCGCGGATGAGGCGTTCGCCAAGCTCGTGGCCGAGGTCACGGGCAAGGGCGGCAAGATGATGCTCCCTGCCGTGGCGGCCGTGAAGGACTTCGCCGGCGAGAGCAAGAAGTCCTTCGACGCCACCAAGGCGAACTTCGCCAGCCTAGCCAAAGAGGCGGAGAAGAACTTCCGCGCCATTGAGCGCGCCAAGGCCGCGGCGGTGCGTGATGGTGGCATGGGCGGCTTCGTCCGAGGCGTCGCATCCGCAGGCAAGTCGAACGCCCGCGAGTACGGCAAGGGTCTCGCGACCAGCGCCGGCGACTCGCTCGTGTCGGGCCTCAAAGGCGCCCCGGTGGCCATCGCTGGCGCCGCGGTTGGTGGAGCGAAAGCCTTCGCCGAATCGCTCGGAGCCAACTTCGACCTCGGCTCGTACATCAAGCAGGGCGTCGGCCTGGAGTCATCGGCAACGACGCTCTCGAACAACGCCTACATGCCCGGCAAGGCCGGTGTGGCTGGCACGCGCGTCGACCCCGCGGAGCTCATCAAAGAGGTCCAGAACGTCGGCATGCAGACCGGCAGCGATCCGACGAAGGCCATGGACGGTCTTCAGAAGTTCGTCGCCAAGACGGGCGACCTCGAGACGGGCCGCAAGGTCCTCTTCGACATGGCCAAGCTCGCCCGCGCAACGGGCTCGAGCCTCGACGACGTGGCCGACGCTGCGGGTGACGTCTCGTCCCACCTTGCGGACACCCCCGACAAGGCCAAGCGCGTCGACACGATCATGCGAGCCGTCGCCGGTGGCGGCAAGCTCGGCGCCGTTGAAATGAAGGACTTCGCCGTCCAGATGGCGAAGGTCGCGGCGTCGTCGGAGTCCTTCGAGGGCAACGTCGACGACAACATGAAGACGATGTCCGCGATCGTGCAGCAAGCGCGAGCCAAGGGCGGTGCGGCTTCCGCGAGCGAAGCGGCGAACACCACGCGGGCCTTCACGGCCACGTTCGCCAAGGGCGCGCGCCTCGACGAATTCGCCAAGTTCGGCGTCAACGTCGACGGTGCGGGTGGTAAGCGACGCGATCCGAAGCAGATCATCATCGATTCGTTGCGGGCCGCATCCTCCGACAAGTTCGGCGGGATGAAGGACTTCAACCGGAACATGGGCGACATGTTCAAGGACCAGAACGCCCGCAAGGCGGTCGCTGGCTTCGAGCAGGAGTTCCTGAATGCAGGCGGTGGCGAAGCGGGCATTGCCGCAGTCGTCGCAGCCTTCAAGGAGCTCGAGACCGCGACCATGGGCCAGAAGGAAGTCGACGAGTCCTTCGCGCGCTCGATGAACACCACCGAGGCCAAGGCGCAGGTCTTCAACAACCAGCTTTCGGCCATGGCACTGTCGCTAAAGAGCTCTCTCCAGCCCGCGGTGGAGAAGCTCGCTCCCGCCTTCATGGAGGGCGTGAACGCTGTCGTGGCTGGTGCTGCAAAGCTCACCTCGATACTCGGCCTCGACGACAAGGCGCTCGACAAGCGCACCTACGCCGCCGATGCGGGCGCCTACACTACGACGTCGAAGCTGAAGGCCGACATGAAGGCCCCGCAGAACCTCACGCAAGAGGACGTCACGGCAGGCGAGAAGGCGCAGACGGAGCTCGACGCGGCCATTCAGGCGCGTGAGGCCTCGCTGAATGCCAAGAAGGCAGACCAGAAGGCGTTCAGCGGGACCATGAACCCGCTCAAGATGAACGCCGAAATGGCGAACTTCGCCTTCGAGTCGCTCTCCGGCAAACGCGACCAGCGCGCCACCGAGATCTCGGCTGGCGAGGGCGAGCTCACCCGCATGAAAGAGCAGCAAAACGAGACCAAGGCCGTCATGGAGAAGGTCCACGCTGCGCTCACGAGCGGGACGATGAAGGTCGTCGTGACCAACATCGGCGACGTCAAAGGCCCTGAGCTCGGCGGCGGCCAGACGCCTCCACCGGGCGAGAAGCGATAACCGACGAGGTGACCAGTGTCCAACTACCTGCCAGCGAGCTTTGACGGCATCGCCTTCCCAGTCCGATCCATCACGCTGCTCGGAGCGATCCGGCACCACCAGCACGAGTACCCGCACACGCCCGGCAGCGACCCCGAGAAAATGGGTCGCAAGTCGTACGTCATCCGAATGGAGGCCATCTTCTCGTCGATGGATGGCCCCATCCGCGAGCGGTACCCCGACCTCTATCCGAACGGGCTAAAGAACATCCGCTCGACCTTCGAGCAACAGAAGACGTCGACGCTGGTCATCCCGACCGTTGGCAGCATCCAGGCCTACGCCGGGACGTGGCAACAGAAGTGGACCTCGGCCATCCTCGACGGCGAGACGATGGAACTCGAGTGGTACGAGGACCAGTCGGCGGACTTCCTCGTGTCGACGGCCTTCGAGTTCGGCGCCAACGACGTGGTGGCCAAGGCCAAGAAGGTGAGATTCCTCGTCTCCACGGAGAACTTCGACCCTGAGACCGTTGGCCTCTTCGACGCGCTCGACAACGCGGTCGGGGCCTTCACCAAGGCTCGAGACCAGGTGGGGCGCCAGCTCGCCAAGATCGAGAACAAGATCCGCAAGGTCGAGACGCTTTGTGGGCAGATCAAGCGCAATGTCGAAATCCTCAAGTCGGCCGAGTTCGTACGCGTGTCGTCGGCAGTCACCGACCTCCAGTACGCGGCACTCGTGACCGCGCAGTCGATCGCCGCTCCGGTGGCGAAGATCCTCAAGTTCATCGCACCGGTGACGAGCTCCGTCACGGACCTGTCGATTGCCATATACGGCAACACGGCTCGCGCGATGGACATCCTGAAACTGAACGAGTTCGCAGACGCTCTCCGCATCCCTCCAGGGACGGTCGTTCGCTACTCGAAGTGAGGCGGCATGGCGGACTTCCAAGAGGGCGTAGACGGCGTCCTGGACGACCGCGTTCGCCTCGTGTTCAACGGCAGCGACACCTACGTCTTCGAGTCGTACACGGTCCGCTGCTCCATCCTTCAGCAGCCGGCGATCTTCTCCATCAAGCTCGGTCCGCGTGAGTGGGCCCAGCGCGGTGACCAGACGACGACGCTCGCCGGGATGATGCGGGCCTATCCGCCGAACACGCCGTTCCAGCTCTTCATCGGGCAATACCCGCAATTCACGGGCTACACCGACGGCTACGAGGGCGAGTATGACGGTAACGGGTCTGGGATCACGCTCATGGGACGCGACGTCCTTGCGAGGCTCCACGACGCAGACGTCGAGGCGGACCAGACGTTCAAGAGCATGACCTACGTGCAGTTGGTCAGGTACGCCCTGGCGGAGGTTGGCCTTGGAGACCGCATCCTCATCGCCGACAACGAGGCCAATACGGAGATCCGCGCGGGCGTCGGAGTGACCCACACACCAGGCGCTTCGTCAGCTTCGAGCTCTAGCTCGGCAGGCGGCTCCTCGACGGGTGACGCCTCGACCATCGGCAAGGCTGCGGATCGAGGCGCCGCTGGTGGCGCCGCCTCGGCAGTCGTAGGTCTCGAGCCCGTTGTGCGCGACATCCTCGCAGGAGCGGGACGAGGCGCAGCTACTGATGTTTTTAGCGGTGGTGCCGCGCTCGAAGGTGGTTTTCGAGGTGCGGCGGGCGACGCGCCGAACGTTGGCGGCTCAGGCGCTGGCGGAGGTGGAGGCGGCACGGGCGGCTACACCATCACCGCCAAGATGGGCGAGCGCTGGCTGGAGTTTCTCCAGAAGCATCTGGAAAAAGCTGGGCTGTTCCTCTGGTCGGACTTCGAGGGAAACATCGTCCTCTCGACGCCCAACGGCGAACAGGACGCCACCTACCACTTCGTTCGCCAGCTCGGACAGGCCCAGAACCAGGGCAAGATCCTCGGCGGTCGCATCGTCAACAACACGACGAAGCGCTTCGCCTACGTCCAGATTTTCGCGCGCGGCAACGGCAAGAAGCTCGGCCGTGGCAAGCTGAACGGCGCCTTCATCGACGACGAGATGGTGGCGTACGGCTACAAGCGCGCGCGCACGTTTCGTGACGCGAATTGCCTCTCCGAGCTTCAGGCTCAGAAGTACGCGCGCCACAAGATCGGCGAGGCCAACCGCGCTTCGTGGAACGTGACCTACACGATGCGCGGCCACTGGGCCTTCACGCCCGACGGCGGCCGAGCGGTGCTCGCACCCGACACGGTTGCTCAGGTCGACGACGAAGAGCTCGGAATCTCGGGAGAGCTCTACATCGAGACCGTCGAGTTCCGCGGCGGAGCGGCCACGACGACGACGGTCACGATGATGCGGCCTGGCGACCTGACCTTTGAGAAGGACCCAGACGTCGTCGCCGAGATCGAAAAACAGGGCAAGGCAAGACCTGTCCGCAAGGCCCGCAAGCGCGGCCGCAAGAAGAGGTGACCCATGAGCGGCGAGCAGATGGAGTTCGACTTCTGCATCGCGATGTCGTCCGAGTACGACAACGACGGGCACCTCGGCACCCAGCCCGACGCTTGCGGCAACGCAGGGTTCGAGCACGCCGAGACACTCTTCCCGTTCGGCATGTGCGCCCGCACGCTGGACCCCGACGACTCCGCAGGCGGCACGCCGCAGTCGGGTTGCACGGCGCTCCACCTGCGTCACGGCACGCAGAACGCGGTCATGCCGCTGAACGACCCGCGCGTCGTCGCCAAGCTCCCGAAGCTCCGCAAGGGCGGCTCGATGCTCTACTGCGGCTCGGGATCGTTCGCGCTCTTTGACGGGCTGGACCCTGACGGCGTGGCTCGAGCGGGCTCGTTCACGGTGGGCGTCAAGTACACCTCCGGCGGCAAGGGCAAGTCCCACATGCTGGAGATGGCCTGCCGCACCGACGGCAAAGAGGCTGTCTCGCTCAAGCACGCCGAGGGCCACGGCATCGCGATGACCAACGGCGGCAAGCGCTCGACGGTCATCAAGAACGCCTCGGGCAACCGGTACATCGAGGTGAACGACGACGAGGTCGTCATCGCCGGCAAGCTCAAGATCCAAGGCTCCACGACCATCGGCCAGATGGGTGCGGCCGACAGCCTCGTGAAGCTGAAGGCGCTCGCCGCGTACCTCACGCAGGTCGAAGCCAAGCTCGCGGGTCTCGGGGCTCCAGTGGCGATGCCGTTCGGGAGTGCGCTCGACATCCTCGGGACGCAAAACATGAAAGGTTCGTGACCCGTGGGATGCGACTTCCCGTCGGTCGACCTCTCGCTTCCGTTCCCAGAGATTGAGCTCGAGCTCCCTGGCATTCCGGGCATCCCAGGCATTCCCGACTTGCCAGACCCAGACATTGGGATCGACGTCGACATCGGCACCCTGTCGATCTCGATTCCGTTCCCAGAGGTCGAGTTGGAGCTTCCCGGCATCCCTGGCATTCCGCCGCTGCCGGACCTTCCCGACCCGGACCTGAACCTCGACGTGGACATCGGCTCGCTCTCGATGAGCCTCCCGTTTCCCGAAGTGGAGCTCGAGCTCCCGTCGATTCCAGCGCTCCCGACCGTAGCCATTCCGGCGTGCCCATTCGACGACGAGGTGTGAGATGGGCTACGGCGACTACCCCTTTGGCAGCGGGCCCTTCGGCTACGACCCTGTGGCCAATCCCACCTCGCGCGCCACGTCGACCGAGCCTTTCCCACTCTTCGATCCGTACACGCAGGGCTACCCGTTCGACCCTTCGGGCGGAGAGCTCATCAGCGTGCACCCGGTCATGCAGTCGGCGGCGCTGTCCTTGGGCATCGCCCTCGGCTCCGTGCCGGCAGTGCCGGGCCTCGGCATCAACGTGAAGCGCATCCGCAAGGCTCGCGCTGCCGACGTGCCGCAGGTGTTCACCGACGAGGTCGGGGTGTGCCTCGCGCACCTCACGACGGCCGGCCTCATCGAGATCGTCAAGGCTGTCGCGACCGCTTCCAACGGCACCGTGACTGGCCAAGTCGAGCTCCGAAACCTGGCTGACCCGACCGCTTCGACCGCCACCTTCCCAGTCCGCTTCTGAGGTCCAATGCCGCCCATCGAAGACCTCCCCGGCGACTTCTTCACGCCCACGAGCGACGAAGTACGCGACGACTACCAGAAACACTACAAACTCCAAAAGCCCGACGCGCTCATCGGTGAGAAGACCACGCCGTACGTCGAGGGCAGCGCCACGGCAGCGGCCGTCATGCCGCTCTACGCGAACACGCAGACCCTTGCGCGCTCTGTCGACTACGACGACGCCACCCGAGCCCAGCTCACGAGCGAGTGCATCCGCATCGGCATCCCGGAGCCCTTCCCGGCGATCGGAGCCACAGGCTACGTCAAGATTTCGGCGAGCGCGGGCGGAGGCACCATCTTCGCCGGCGACGAGATCAAGTACGAGGCGCTCAACCTGCGCTTTCGCTGCCTGGTCGCCGCGACCTACTTCAACGGCGAACAGGTTCCGGTCATCGGCTTCGACACCGGCCCGCAGACGAACCTTGCGGCCGGGCTCGAGCTCAAGTGGACCTCTCCACGTCCGGGGATCAACTCGGCTGCCACGATCGTCTCGCAGGGCAACGGCAAGGGCCTCACTGGTGGCCGCGAGCAGGAGACCGAGGACGAGATCGCGGCGCGGCTGCGCTCGGCCAAGGCAGACCCTCCCGCGGCTGGCAACGACGCGGAGATTCGCCGCTTCGTCACCGAGACCCCGGGCGTACCCGTCCAGGAAGTCTTCACCATCGCGTGCTCCGACGGACCTGGGACGACCTGCTACGCGTTCACGCTGGCTGCCTCCACTGCTGGCGCATCCCGAGCTCCAAACGCTGCGCAGATCGCGCTGACGCGGGCCTACCTCATCGGTCGTCTTCCGAAGGACGACGGGCCGATCGACTGCCTCATCATCGAGGTTCCGACCGAGGTGCAGTACAAGGTCGACTGGCTGTCCAACGCGGCAGGTTGGGTCGATTCGGTCACCTGGCCACCGTACAACTCGTTGACGTCTCCAGCCGTCCGCGTCGCTGGCGATGCCCTGTTTTTCACCATCGACACGACCACGCAACCCCAGTCGGGACAGAGGTTCGCGTTCTTCGACGCGACCTCGAAGACCTTCAAAAAGAAGCGCGTGCTGACCTCCGTCATCAACGGTGGTGGTGGGTACGACATCTATTGCGACACGGCGAACGGTGCGAGCGACCAAGCCTTTACGCCGGTCGTTGGCGATATCGCGTGCCCGTACAGCGAGTCTCTCGACTTGCTCGTTGTGGAGACCTTGAAGGCCTTCGACGGGCTCGGACCCGGTGAGATGTTCGGCTCGTTCTTCGACCCTGGCTTCCGCCAAAAGCGGAGCCCAGCGAACCCGAAGACGTGGCCTTCGACGCTCATGACCAAGGCCTTCAACGGCGTGTCGAACCTCGCGGCGGTTGCCAACTTCCTCGTGGTGAAGCCGTCGCTTCCGAGCGCGACCGCAACCGGTACGCCGAACGTGTCGCTGAACCTCCAAGTCCTCGGCAAGTTCGCCGTCTTCCCACTCTCGTGAGGCCCTGAATGGCAAGCAACATCCTCACGTGGGACGACACGGTCCCGCGCCGCCCGAGCGTCAACACCGACTTCGGCGGTGCGGTGAAGGAAAACCACCCGACGCTCCCTCCCGACGGCGTGAAGATGCCGAAGGCGGAAGAGTTCAACCAGATGTCGAAGCAGGTCGTCGCGCTAGCGCGCGTCGCACCGATGGCGATCGTCTACGTGACCATCACGGCTGGCGTTCCGGCGGTGTCCTCGGTCCTGGCGCCAGGCACGAACATCACCGTTGCAAGCTTCACGGTGGTCGACAACGGCGCTGGAGACACGTCGCTCCGCTGGGCGGCCACGGGCGTCCTTCCGGACCGTGCTGGCGGAGCCTTCCCGTCGCTCACCCAGGACGTCGATGCCACCATCACGGCGGTCTACACGACGGAATCGAGCCTTCCTGCGGTGCGCGTGCGAACTCGGGTTGCGACCGTGCTGACCGACGCGAACTTCGCCGTCGCCATTTTCTGAGGTCACCATGCCGCTCTTCTCCGCCTTCACTCCGTTCGGCATGCTCGAGTTCTCGGCAGCTCCGAGCTCGGCCGAGGTGGCCTACCTGGGGCTCGTGAAGAGCCTCGGTGGCGGTGTGGCGATGGACTTCTCGGAAGGCTCGCACAACCGTGCCAGCGCCTACGCAAAGGCCATGGCAGTCGGGGCGGCTGAATGCGCCATCCGTCGAGCCGGCAACGAGCTCCACCCAGAGACCTCGTACGAGATGCTCCCGATCCACGAGAAGAACCTCGGGATCGTGGCGAACTACAACGACAGCACGCCCACGCGACGTGCGGTGGCAGGCGCCAAGAACAAGGCGCGCCGCGGCTCCCGGCCGGAATCGCTGTACTCTGCACTCACTACGCTGCTCGGAACGGACTTCGTCGACGTCTACTCCGTGCCTCGCACCAGCGCGACGAAGTGGCCATCCACGGTGGGCGCGGCTCCGGCGCTCTACGCCCGCACCGATATCGCCGCGAAGACGCTGAAGATCACGGACCCCATCGCGCCAGACTTCGCGACCTCGGGCGTAGTCACGGTGCCCTACACCAACTGGGACACCACCCGACCCGACGAGCTTGCTGTCGTGGGCGATAGGCTGGTCATCGAGTGCGAGATCCCGGGCGGTGCGGAGATCGTCAGTGTCAGTGCGGTGGCAGGAACCGGAACGTCGCGCACCTTCACCGCGACCTTCACCAAGGCCCACGCGAAGGACTGCTCTGCGACGAACCGGTCCACGCCGATGCAGCTCTCCACAAAGCGTCACCTGATGGTCGTTCTCAAGGTCTTTGCGGCGCAGAACATCGAGACGCGCCGGAAGGTCAACGACCTCATGCGCAGCATCGTTCGAGGCGTCACGACGTGGACGATTGTCCACGAATACGTCGACGGGTACGGCGGCTTCTTCATCCACCAGCTCGACGTCAATGCCCTCGACACGACTCCACTGATTTCCTTCTACCGGTGACCCATGAGCGCCTTCATTCGCGAGTTTCCCGACGCCGATTGGTACACGTGCCGCATCGTCGGGATCTCCGCGGCCCTGCGGAACATCGACGCGAAGACGGTCCTTGCGGCCAATGGTACGGCGGGGAGCTCCCATGCTCCGCCCGCTGACCAGATCGTCATCGGCGGCAAAGGCATGATCTGCGCTGGCGCTTGGGTTCACGCTGGAACCATCACCACAGCTTCAGGCGCTCACATCCAGCACGCTGGGAAGACCGCGAACGACTACCTGCGCCTGAACAGCTCGTCCCACCCCGGCCGCACGCGCGACATGCACGCCAAGGCCAAGCCCGCAGCATCGGACAGCTATCGCCACAGCTACTCGCCCCGAAGCGCAGCGAGCGTGGTCACGACCAGGTTTCCTGGGACGCGCCTCCTCCTACCACTCATGCCGCACGACAAGAGCCTGATCCTGTCCGTGAAGCTCAAGTTCAAGCTCGGTTCCGTCGGTCGCGCGCTGCTACCCAAAGTGCCAGTCTTCCGTGTCGTTCGCGTCGACACCTCCGGCAACGTTCAGGCGCTGCACACGGCACGAAGTGGGTCCTATTTGGACGACGCCTTTCTGCCTGTACCGTTCGACACGTCTTCGGTTGCCGCATATCAGAACGGCGGAGCCGAGCAGACGTCGAACACGTACAGCCCGGACCAGTACGCCACGGTCGACCTCTCGAAATACGCGTATTTCGTGGACTTCATCGAGGAGACTGGGCCAGCCACGTCCGTGTTCACGCCGAACATCGGTAATGCGAACGGCGTCGGAACCATCATCAGTCGGATCGAGATTGGCTGCGGAAGCATCTCCAACATGGGGCCGCAATGAGCAACCGACACGTGATGACGGGCGGCGTCTGGCCTCCGCACATGGGCCTCTCCTCGCGCAAACTTTCGGCGCTCGATGAGTACACGTCCGAGCTCGCAAACTTCGACGAAGGTGGCTTCTACACCCCCAAGGCCAACATCACGGTTGGCGGCAAGGGCATGACTCTCGGGTCGACCTCGCAGATCCAGGGCGGCGTCACCACGATGCCAGGCTACGGCGGCAACGATCCGCGCATCGAGCTCGTGGACCAATGGCCAGTATTCTCGGCATCGCGCACCAAGTCGACCTGCCTGTCCTTCTCGGAAGGCGACATCGCCCAAGAGCAGCGAATGCGAGTCAACGCGAACGGTTCGGTCACCAATGCGGTCGACCAAGATGCGACCCCATTCACCCTCACGGCCGCGGTGGTCCTGGACGGGCACCGCGTCCACGACGACGCCAGCCTGACCAAGGCCACGGTGTCGTTTCGGTACATTGGGACGAAGCCCACTGCAGTCGGAACCGAGGACTTCTACGTCGTGCGCAGACTGCGCTCTACGGGCGCCGAGGACACGCCGAACTACCTGCACACGGCGGGCGTCGTGAGCGGGATTCTGTACTCCGCGTTCAAGGCCACCCGCAACGCTCCGACGGTCGACTCGTACTTCAATGCCGGAAACGTCATCAACATCGAGTACGAGCCGAACCAAAACAACACGATGTCGCAGGCGAACTACTACTACGAGTTCCGGTTCGTGGCGTCCGTCGACGTCGAGGTATTCGGTGTGAAACTCGACTTTGCGGTGTTTGACCAGAGGTTCGAGTAATGGCCAATTTCGCCCGCACCCAGCTCGACGCCGTTTGGATCTCGGGCTACCAAGCCCCGCCGTCCGACTATGAGGACCTCGACCGGAAGCAGTCGCAGGGCCTCAACGGAGTGGTCGGCGGGTGCTACGCCCCGACGAGCCCGATCGTCGTGGGTGGGGTTGGGCTTCGGCTCACGACTACACTCGAGGTTCGTGGCAGCGGACTGCTGCAGCTTGCAACCGGTGCATCGCTCGTCCTGAGCGACAACGACTACCAAGACTTGGCAGTGGGCCACCCTGGCCGGACCCGAAGCATCTACCAGGCGATGGCGCCGGCTACCCCGGTTGGCGCGAACCATTTCGCAGTGGCCAACGTGGTTCCGACGGGAGCTATTCAGACGGTCGCATGCAGCATTCGCCGATCGACTGGGACCACGAGTCCAGAGTTCGTGAAGCGCCTTCGGGTGCACAATGGAGCAACGCTCGCTCGACTGCGCATCCGGTTCAAGGTTCCGACCCTTCACCCGAGCGTTCCGCAACGAATGCCGCGCGTGAGGGTGTTTCGTGTCCGTACGGTTGACGGTGTGGCGGAGGACCTCTGCACGACTGTCGCAAACGACGGATTCGTGGACTTCACCACGCCGAATTCTGGCACTGCGTGGCATGCCGGTGGTGTCGCCCAAGAGTTCGTGGTGACTCCCGACAAGAACCATGTGATCGACGACGGCACCTACAGCTACTTCGCCCACTTCATGGATGAGGTCGTGGGCGTCCCCTCTTATCCGCTTTCGGTGAAGGTGTACGAGGGCAAGATCAACGTCGGGAGTGTCGCTCCAAACGCGAGCTCCGGCTTTGTCGACACGTTCGCGCAACCACTCGGCAAGCTGGCCCTGTTCCGACACGAGGACCCAGCGCTCTACAACGGCGTGTGGGTTTCACCAGGCGGCGCTGGTCCCTGGACGCGCGTGGCCGACCTAAGCACCACTTCGCAATTCTCGAACGGCATGCTGTTCTACGTGGGCGAGTACACGGGTGGGCAAAGCACGCCTGGAACCGTGTGGCAGCTCACGGTGAGCCCTGACTTCCAGGTGAACACGAGCCCAGTGACCATCCAAAAACCCGTTCCGGCTGGAACGATGTTCTTGGGGATCCTGACGGAATTCGAGAACATCGTCGACACGCGGCTTCAGTGACTCACTCCGGACAACAGTGAGTCACCACGCCGCTCGGGAATCCACTGGGCTCGACGGCGCATCCGTCGGCAGGATCGAGCTTGATCCCTTGGGCGCACTGGTACTCGAACACGCGCGAGGCATCAGACAGAATGGCGTTGCACCGGTCCGTCGGGCCCACCGCCGTACACGCTACGGGGCAGCACCAGCGCGCGAAGTCGGGCTTCAGTTCAAGAAGCTTGCATCCGTTCACCCTACTCGGCCGCAACAACTCCCCAAAAGGACCGGACTGAGTCTTGTATTGACGGGTCGGGACGCCATCGCAAGTGCTCACAGGGCACGCGTTTTCGGTGGCCCACCCAAACCCAACCGATGCGGCAGGAACACTGTTTTCAGGCGGGATGCCGCACCAGCCTGACGGGACGATGGTGACTCCGTCGCTTCCATCGGCGGCATCCGCGAGGACCGCCGAGTCCAAAGCATCTGGCCCAGCATCGGTCGGACCGCTGCCCACGGGTGGCGCTGCCGAGTCCTTTGGCGCCTCGGTGACAGGCGTGGCTGAGCACGCCCAGCCCATGCCCGAAGCGGCGAGCACGGCCCCAAAGAACGCGATCCTGATCGTCCCCATCGCCATACCGTAACCGCGACCGAGACGCGTGACCATGGGTGACGTACCATCCGGCCATGAACCGACCCCAACTGGCGACGTGCTTCGCATGCCACGGCCAAGTTTCCAACCAAGCGCGCCAGTGCCCACATTGTGGCCAGCCATTCGCTGCGCCGAAGAAGGGCCTGAGCAACGGCGCCTTGGCAGGCATCGGAGTGGCCGCTTTTGCTGGGTTTGTCGTCCTTGCTGCAGCCATCCTCGGGAGCTCGAAGGCGCCACCAACCAAGCCGCTCCCGCCCGAACCTCCGTCGGCCAGCGTCGTGGCGGAGATGGACCGCTCGGAAACGTCGCTGATTCTGCGAAAGCTCTACCCACGCTGGTGCCGAGTCCAGGCCGCCGACCAAAAGTGGGGCGACATCTACGACTCGACCCACTCGTTTCCTGCCGCGATCGCCTCACTCGAGGCGCTCCAGTACGTTGAAGCGGTCGAGCTCATCCCAGCCGCAGAGGTGCCAGCTTCCGCTGCATGCGCCACGATCATCCGGGACGAATTCACCGGCTGGCTCGCGAAGTCCCAGGACGTTTCCGCGGAACAGTGGAAGTGCCTCACCAAGGATCGGAAGAGCATCGAGGCCAAGTTGGCGGCGAACACGTTCTCCCATGCCACAACGTGTCAGGCGCTCCTGCCGGTCTTCGCGAACGGGGCGATTGCCTGCATCAAGAAGCTCTTCACCTGCGATCGTGGCCCGTGCGAAATCTACCAGGTTGCGTCGAAGCTCGGCGTTGCGTGCGTGCCGTAACTGCCCGAAATGATTCAGGTGGGATTCCCCCACCGAGCCACCTACGTAAATTCGAGGGCGTGGCTTGAAGGACGCGTTAGGCTACCGTTCGGAGGAAGAGCCATGAAAACCATGTACGAAAACATCCTCGAAGGCCTCGCGTCGATCGCCGACATTTCTGGCGAAAGTGCGACAGTTCGCGTCAACTTCGTCCGGATTCCACCCTCGCGCGATCGGCAAATGCTTCGTGGTGACATGAGCAGGGTCATGCGAGACTTCTCGCGTGGCATCGCCAAAGAAACCCAAGGGCTTGGCCCCAGGCAAGACCGCGAAGGCTGAGCAGGGCCCGCTTCGGGAGTCGGTGGCGCCGCCGAGTCTGGTGTACGAGGAGACGTCGATGTCTTTCGACGGGCCACTACCTCCGCCCGATGTTCTAGCGGCATACGACCGCGCCTTGCCCGGGCTGGCAGCCAAGATTCAAGCGGCGGCGGCCGAGGAGCAACGACACCGACATGCGCTCGAGTCCAAGCAGCTTGACCTTGTCCAGCAGAGCATGGAGCGAGACGACGCGCGACTGCGGCTGGGCATTCACTGCGGCCTTGCCGTCACGGTCGTGGGGTTGGTCGGAGCGCTCGCCTGCATTGTCTTAGGGCATGATGCTGCCGGCACGGTGATCGCCACGGTTGACGTGGTTGGGTTGGCCACGGTCTTTGTGGTGCAGCGCCGGCTTCAAACAAAGTCCAAGCCCTCAACTCCATTGAAGCCATGAGCTGGACGTCGCCTCACTCCAGCGCGCCGGATCGTGTCTCCAGTGAATATTTCACTTTGGGGGTGCCCTGGTCCCATTTTCGTGCCAATGTTCGTCGGGCGAGGTAGCACGTGGACATGGCAGCGAAGCGCGGTAGGCCGCCGAAGGGCGAGGAGTCTCGGACGAAAGGCCTGAACATCCGCCTTTCACCCGCAGAGCTTGCCGAGGTTGGCGCAGCCCGAGAGGAATTTGGGCTATCGACCGGCGATCTTTTGCTCGCATTCGTGCGTGGCGAAATTCGTGTGTCGAAAAAGCCTTGACCGAATTCCGTGTGTCGCTATTCTGCTGGTAGCCCCTGACAAACAGAGGTGACCCCGGCGCGGTTACAGCCGCCCGAGGTCGTGGCCAACCCCAAAGCAGTGGAGTCAGCAGATGAAAAGTAGCACGGACCTCGTCCGCGTGCCGAGCACGCTTTCGTTCAACGGTCACGCCATCCGAGTCGAAGGCGAGATGGCTTGCCTGACGGACATGTGGAAGGCGAACGGGAGCGATGACAGCCAGCGCCCAGCGCGTTGGCGTGAGCAGGCTGCCACCATCCAGTTCATCGAATTCATCGAAGAAACCGTTATCGCCAAAAACGACAACGAGTGTTTTCGCACAGTTACGGGTGGCCCAAACCAAGGCACCTTCGCCCACTGGCAGATCGCCTTGGCGTACGCGAAGTACCTCAGCCCAGCCTTCCACGCTTGGTGCAACACGGTGGTTCGCGACCACATGGCCGGTCGTCCCGCGGGGCCCATGGTGCCAACGACTCTTGCCGGGGCGCTGCGCCTTGCAGCGGAACTCGAAGACCAACGCGTGGCCCTTGTGACCAAGGTTGAGGAGCTCGCTCCGAAGGCAGAGACGCTTGACCGGCTCGCAAACGCCGAGGGCCTTTACGGCATCGTGGATCTCGCGAAGATGCTGAGTACGGGGCAGAACAGGATGTTCGAGTGGCTTCGAGAGAAGCGCATCCTGAAGCAGGACAACACGCCCTACCAGGAATTCGCGGAAGAGCACTTTCGCTTGAAGTCCAGGGGATACACTACACGCGACGGAAAGTGGCACCTCACCACGCGGACCTTCGTGACGGCCAAGGGCGTGGCCTACGTGGCCAAGCGCTTCGTGGTCGAGGGAATGGCGCAGAACGAAGGCTCTCCGGATCTACCGAAGCTCACAGGCAAAACTGCCTCCAAAAAGGGTGGTCCGGCATGAGCACTCCGAACCTCCAAGGGATCGTCGACTCCTGCTTGACCTACCTCTCCAGATTCGGCACCCTTGGCCCGGACTGCGACTTGCCATCCCTCATGACAGCCCTCGTCGGGCCCGGATGGATCGAGCCCGCCGGCACGGGCGTCCCAATGGTAGCGCAACGAAAGGGCGTCTGGCCCGCCAACGCGAGTCGTTGGGTGGTGCGCGCCAAAGACGGACCGCCGGACCACGTGGCCCTGAGCCACTTCGTTGCCCAGATTGCCATTGATGATCTCGGGCACGCACTTTCGATGCGCTCCTACGTTTTGGCAGTGGAAACGATTGCCAAAGCCGTCTTGGGCGCCGAGTCCAAAACGCCCTGGGTCACACCAGAAGCCCTAAACCTTCCGGAGTGGTTGGGGGATACCGGCCCGGACATGCTCACGTTCGAGGCCCCCGCACTCCTCGATCCTGAATCCTTGGCACTCGCCAAGCGCATCGCTCACCTCGAGACCATCGAAGCGAGCCTCGTCGAGATCCAGTCTGACCCTGCCTCGCCCGTGCTCCTTCGAGCGCGAGCAATCGAAACCATCCTTCGTTGTCGAAGAAAGCTCGTGTCCGCCAACGCGGAATGGGACTTTCGAGTCGCGCCTCTCACCAAGCGAATCGCCATGGGTTCCGAGGATGTGTGGGGCTACGTGACCTTCGTCCCGATGGGTCGAGACATCACCGAGCTCGAGTCGGCTCTGTATAGCAGGGCACCCTCAAGAGCAGCATCCACGGGCTGGTTCAACGCTTTGGCGCAAGCCGCGTAGCCCTTCCAGCGCCACGACTCCCAAAAGGCTCAGACCAACCGTCTGGGCCTTTTTCATGCCCGAAAGGCGCCCATGCCAAGCCCGCCGTACGCCGCAGTCCGAGCATCCATCAACGCCGGCGCCCTCACGAGCGGAGGCCTCACCGTCGCGGCCAACGACTCGATCCAGCTCTCCGGCCTCGACACGTCGCAGTGGCAGTCGCAGCGATGGGAGCTCTACGGATTCCCGGCCGGCTACCCCGCGCCGGCCTCGTGGTCGACCGACGCAAGCGGGGTCTATTTTTCCACTTCGGTCCTGCCGCCCGTCTTCGTCATGCCGGATGGCATCTCGCGATGGGGCAAGATTGCCGTTCGCCTCACGGTCGACGGCGGTCTCAAAAACGGCGCCGCGAATGCTGACATGGTCGACACGCTCACGTCCTTCTCGCTCCTGTCGCTCTCTGGCCAGCGCGAGATCTGCCGTTATGAGGAGAACCAATTCGGGGGCTGGTGGTCCGAGTACCAAGCCAATCTGAAGACGCTCGAGTCGAACATCGGCCACACCGGTACGACGGTCGGCACGACGAACGCGACCGTCACGCTCCTGAAGGCCTACACGATGGCCATCGACTCCAGGTACTACATCCTGAAGTGCCGAGTGACCTGTGTCGGTGACACCTACTCGGCGACCGCGGTCTACGACGTCACGATCTCCTACGTGCGCACGTCTGGCGGAGCCCTCACGGTGCGAGCCAACACGGTGACTGCCGTCTACGAATCGAACGCCGCGTTCAACGTGACTCACACGCAGACGGGCGACCTGCTGAATCTCAACGTGACCGGCGCAGCGGCGACCAACCTTCGTTGGCACTTGCTCCAAGAGAGCTTCCTGACGCTCCAATACTGAAAAGGAGGACGTCATGTCCCCACCCATCCTGCCGCCCGGCGTGAAGCACGCTGTCGACGGCCTCGACGCACGCCTCGAAAAGCTCGAGGCGAAGTCGGCCGAGATCGACTCGCGCACCCGTCGCAGCGCTGCCGAGGGTGCTCTCGACCGCGAGCAAGCCCTCGCCGCGATCATGGTCTCGACGCAGATGTCCGAGTCGCGAGACGCCGAGATCATCAAGGCGCAGAAGGCCTTGGCGTCGTCGGTCCACCAACTCGGCACTCACATGCGTGGGAGCGACTTGGAGCTCGCCAAACAAGGCGCTGACCTCCGCGTCGTTCGGGCATCGACGGCTCGCCTCAACGGCATCCTGGCCCACCCGACGGTGCGGCTCGTGATTCAGGCCGCCGTGCTCATCGCCTCGACCTACGCGGTCGAGATGGCGCGCCAAGCCGACAAGCACAACACCCCCGCGCACGTTGCGGCGCCGATGCACCCGTGAGGCCCACCATGCTCCAAAAACTCACCCCCGCCGCTGCCGCTGTGATCGTCGGAGTCGCGCTCTTGCTCGGCCTTCTCGCATACCTCAAAGTGCCAGGCGCTGCCGTGGCGGCCGTCGGATTCGCGACGTCGCTTGTCGCCCTGTTCACGGCCGGCACCAAGGGCCAGCCGGGTATGGGCTCGCAGCCTCCGCCCGCGATGAGTGACCCAAGCGAGCTCCCCACGATCCCTCCGCCGCCCGACGGCCCGAAGGTTTGATCGATGGAGCCCGTAGTACCCGCTTCGCCCTCCACGCCCGCACTCACCAGTGACGAGGCGTGGCTCATCCACGTCGCGCTCAAGGCCGATTCGCATGCACTTCGAGACGACCTCAAGAAGCGCATGGAGGACCTTGGCGCGTCCATGGACAAGCGCTTCTCCGATGCCCACTTGGCCTACCGTGAGGACATCAACGGCGTGCGCTCCGAGGTCTTGTTGGCCCGAGAGGATGGCGCTCAGGCGACGTTCATCGCGTTCCAGCGCGTGGCCGACGACATGCTCACCAACGAGCGTCGCGCCGAAATCTTCCGCATCGAGATGCGCGAATACGCCCGCCGAGGCGAAGAGCGAATGTCTCACCTCGTCCGTGCTGCCCAGCGCCACGAGGACGCGCTCATTGCCATTCAGGCTCGCGAGGACCGCACCGAGGTCGACATCGCGACCCCGTGGTTCCTCCGCCCGGCAACGTGGCGGCCCGTGGTTATTGCTACTGCGTTCGCCATCGTCGCCAGTGCGCTCACCGCGTGCGCGACCGTTTCGTTTCTCACCAGCTCCGTCGAGTACGACGCGGGCACGCACCAGGGGACCCCATGAAGCACTTCGCAACCATCGTCGGATTCTTCGCCTTCATCGGCATTCTCTCGCTCGCCTCGAACGCGTGCATCCCGCTCAAGTCGGTCGCCAAAACGGTGCTCGACCTCAGCTCGACGCTTTGCATCGTGGCCAATGCGGACAAGCCGGATGCGGAGGTCAAGGCGATCTGCGGAGTGCTCGATGCGCTCGACGAGCCCATGCGGGACTTGCTCAAAACGAGCCGCGAGCAGGCGGCGCTGCATCGCTCGCAGGGCGAGTTCGCCGGCTCGCGCGTTTGCGGGTTTCAGGCTGCGGACGCAGGCAAATGATCCGCGGCCTAGGCTTCCTCGCCGACCCCGAAGAGATCCATGATGCCGAGCTCGTCGCGTGGAACGTCAACGGCCTCCCCGGCATCTCGATGGCGCGCGGACAGGGTGCGGACTCTTTCTCGTGGCGGCCTCACGTCGCGGCGATCGCCGACCAACTCAACTCCTCGTCGTGCGTCGGACAGGCCATGGCCTCGTCGCTCGAACTTCTCGGCCACATCAAAGGCAATCCGATCCCTCGCCCATCGGCACAGGCGATCTACGCGATCGCCCGATTGCTCGACGCGCCGCAAAAGCCGCTCTTCGACGTGGGCTGCTCGCCCTCGCGAGCCATCGAAGGCATGCGCGAGCACGGTCTCGTCGCCGAGAAGTGGCTGCCCTTCGACGTCGCGCACATCAACGACCCGCCGCCGTGGGACGTGTTCCAGCGCGGCTTCGACGCGATGCTCGCCCAGCACTACCGATATGCCCCGGGCATGGGCGCCGCTGCAAACACGCGCGCCGCGTTGCGAGCGGGATACGTCCCGACGTTCGCGATGACGGTCGACGAGTCGTACTCCGCCTATGACGGCACCGACGTGTACCGCGTGGCGAATGGACGCGTGCTCGGCAAGCACATGCAGTGTGTCGTCGGCTACGGCGAGGACTACTTCGAGGTCCTCAATTCGTGGGGCGACGGCTGGGGCGACAGGGGTTTTGCGCGCATCTCGTCGGCGTTCCTCGAGTCGAGCGCGGTGACCTCGTGGATCGTTCCGACCTCGCTCCCGCTCGTGAGCTGAAGGAGTTCCCATGTTCGACCTGACGAACCTCAAGACCCGCGAGGCATTGTGGGTCGCGGGCGGAATTGCGTTCATGGTGGCCTTCTTCCTCGGTCTCATGGTGCTCCTGTCCTCGTGCCACCACATGCCGGAGCCGCTTCCGCCGATGCCGGACACGTGCGAGGCGGTGTGCGCGAACTACTCGCGACTTCAGTGCCCCGAGGCGCGCCCGACGAAGAGCGGCGCCATGTGCCCCGAGGTCTGTCACAAGGCCATTCGGCTCGTGAAATTCGACCTCCAATGTCTCGCCAATGCGGCGGACATCGACGAGCTTCGCGAATGCGGAGGCGTGCGGTGTCAGTGGTAGTCGAGGCTCCACCGCTCGAGACCTCCATCTGCCCCAACTGCGACGGGCGCGCAAAGCGTGAACTGCAAAAGGTCGCCTGTTCGGCCGGAACGACATTCCAAACTTGGGTCTGCGGCGTGTGTTTCGGCGACGGCAAGATCGACCGCGTAGTCGCGCGCGAGGTTTGGCTCTCGCTGCACGCCTCCGCGTAACCGCTACTCCAAAGATTCCCAATTGAGCCGACCGCCCACGCTGGCGAGTCGGCCGCACTCGTTTGCCCAACGAAAGGCTCGACATGTCCCTCTACATTCTCCCCGGTGGCCGCGCAGGTTACGCCGCCGCACTCCTCGACATGGACGCCGCGTCGGGCCTCCTCAGCACCCTGCTGCGCCTCGACGGCACCCTCACCGACACTGCGGTCAAAGCGATCACGGGCGTCACCAACGTCAACCCCGCGGTCTACACCTCGACGGCTCACGGCGGCGCCAACGGCGACATCGTGGTGGTGCGCGGCATCGTCGGCTCGGTCGGCGCAAACCAGCTTGGCAAGCTCGCGTCGGTCGCCGCGAACACCTTTCAGCTTCAGACGCTCACGGGCGAGTCTCTCGATATCCAAACGCCCGGCGCCTACACGTCCGGTGGCTGCGTCATCAACCTCACGAAGTGCCTGAATCGCCAGGACTACGACGGCGCGGCGATTGGCACCAACTACACGATCCCGACCACGACGGTCGCGCTCGGAGTGGTCAAGCCCTCGGCGTCGCTGACGTTCACCGCGGTCCCCGACCTCTCGGGCGGCCAGGTTCATGCGCATATGGTCGCGAAGGCTGCGGGCTCTGCAGCGACCGATACAGGCCTGTTCTTCTACGACGGTCGAATCCAGGTCATCGTCAACACGACGGCCGCAACTTCGGCGACGGCGATTCTCTGCGAGCCGCTTCTCGCGGCCATCGCATCGGGCGCGACCATCGCGTTCAGCAACGGCGTCGTGGCCACTCTCACCGCGGGCGCAGCCATTGGAGCTCGAACGCTCGCAGTGTCGGCGCTCTCGGCGGGCATTGCAGCTGGGCACGTGGGCGAGGCGGCGATCAACACGACTCCCAACTTCCCGATCACCACCAATGGCGGCGACATCGTGGTCTCGATTGACGCGACCAACGGCCTGTTCATCGCCTGAGCCATGGCCACCGGAACCGCAACGATCGACTTCGGCGCGTCGCCCGGTGGCAATGCGGCGAACGTCGTGATCACGGGACAGACGGCCATCACGGCGACCTCGAAATGCGAGGCCTACATGATGGCGGCGACGACGGCGGACCACAACGCCGACGAGCACATTCTGGCGCCCATTCGCCTGGTCTGCGGAAGCCGATCGGCGGGCGTCGGATTCACCATTTTTGCCACTTGCGAATGGGTCCTTACGGGCACGTTCGAGGTCGAGTGGGTTTGGGTCTGAGGACCTTGGAGACACCATGCAAGTAATTCTCAGCGCTGGGCCCATGGGTGGCGAAACCGTCGAATGGCCCGACTCGGCTGTCGATGGAGACGTGCGCGACTTCGAGACCGATCGCGAGGTCCTCTCGTACCGAATCGACTTCGAGTTTGGGCAGGCGACTCTTGTCGCCATAAAGGCCAAGCCTTCCTCTGTGAACCCATTCGTCGCTCGCGCGGAAGAGGCTCGCAAGGCCGCCCTGCGAATCGAGCGTGACGCTGCGCTTCGTGCGCTTGGCGCTACGTTCCCCGAAGGCGACCTCGCGGCCATTCCAGATTCGGAATGGACCGCCACGCTCGCCAAAGCTCAGGCCGAGTTCGACGCTCGTGAAGCAAAGGCGGTGCTCTGATGGGTGGCATTCGCATTGAAGGTGGCGCATCGACGCTCACCGCAAACGTCAAGTCAGACGCCGACGGCAACGCCATTTGCATGGCTCTCACCCAGACGCCGGCCAACATCGGTGGCGTTCGTCTGTTCTCGGAGAACGACCCGGGCGTAGTCACGGGCACCGTCCTTTTGCGCTCTCCGGAAGCCTCCACCGACTACCGTCTTCGGACGGGGGTCGACACGCTGCTCCTCAGCGAGACGTTCAACTATGCGGCCCAGAACACGGGCAACTGGGCGAACATTCTCACGACCATGGCCGTCACGCACGGCGCGACCGGCATGGTGCTCAATTCGGGCGCCATCACGACGCTGACCACCGGCGCGATGCTCAAGTCGTACAGGCGCTTCCCGCTCTACGGCGCTGGAACTCTGTACTGCGAGTGGACCGTCCTCCACTCGGTCACGCCCGTCACGAACCAGGTGTTCGAGATTGGGCTCTTCGACGTCGCGGCGGCAACGACGGCGGCACTACTCGACGGCGTATTCTTCCGCTCGAACGACGGTGTCATGACCGGCGTCATGTCGAACAACGCGAGCGAAACTGCGACTGCGGCATTTGCCACGCACCCCACGTTCGGCGTGATGCACAAGTACAACATCAGCGTTGGCGAACGCTCGATCGAGTTCTGGGTCGATGACGTGCTTCAGGCAACGCTTGCCGTTCCCGTGGGCCTCGGGCAACCGATGGCGTCGGGCTCGTGTGCCGCAGCGGTCCGCGTCTACAACAAGGGCACTGCGCCGGCAACGGGCCAAACGATTCGCGTATCGGACGTCACCGTCACGCTCGCGGACTATCACACGTCAAAACCCTGGTCGGCGCAGATGGCCGGCATGGGTCTCTCTGGCATCCAGGGCGCTGGCGGTATGACGCAGGGCCAAACGGCCAACTACGTCAATTCGACCGTGCCGGCTTCAGCGACGTTGTCGAACACGGCGGCGGGCTACACCACGCTCGGCGGACAGTTCCAGTTCGCTGCACCGGTCGGCGCTGAAACCGACTACGCGCTTTTTGCGTATCAGGTCCCGACACCTACGGCGCTGATCACTGGACGAACGCTGCATATCACCGGTGTTTCGATCGACCTGTTCAACACGGTCGTCGCGGTCGCCACAACGGCATCAGTGTTTCAGTGGGCGATCGGCGTCGGTTCAACCGCGGTCTCTCTCGCCACGGCGGAAGGTGCTGCGACGAAGGCCCCGCGAAGGATGCCTCTCGGCACGCAAACCCTCCCGGTCGCTGCAACGGTTGGGCAGATGGCCACCACGGTCATTGCTAACTTCGAGCCGCTGATCGTGAACGCTGGCGAGTTCGTTCACATCCTTTTTAAGGTTCCGATCGGCACGGCGACCGCGACGGAAATCTTCCGCGGCGTGGTGCGCATCGAGTCCTATTTCGAGTGATCGACTGCGCCTCGTGACCCGCCAATCCGGAGTGAGCAGGAGTCGATAAAACATGTCACTCCTGCTCGCCCTTCAGTTCCCGTACAATCTCGGATGGACGGGCTATTGGGAGGCCAACTACAGCGGCCAGCCCTGGCGAGGTCGCACGACCCAGGGCACGAGTGCAGGCCACGACCTGTCCGAGGCCACGAACCCGCCGACGACGGGAACCGCCCAAGCCGGATGGACCCCGGCTCAGTTCGATGGCACGAACGACATCCTCCGTTACCCGTCGACCGCCGAGGACATCGTCGGCAACTCGACCGGGTGGGCGTACACGTGCGTCGTTCGGTTTGGCGCCCTCGCGGCCCCAAGCGGCGCGGCCATCAATGACCCGTGCATTGTCGCCCTCGGCCCGTTTTCGGCCGCCATTGCGCTCAGCGTGAACTCGAGCGGCATTGCTTTGGTGCAGTACGATGGTGGAGGCACCCCGTACGAGACCGCTCGCATCGCTGTTTCGACCGGGCAGTACTACATCGTTCAGGCCAGGTGGGACGGCGCTGAGATCTGGCTCCGCGTCGACAACGGAACCCCGGTCACGGCAGGACCGATCGCGAGCATTGCAGACGCCTCCGCGGAGGACCTGGTCGTCGGCGCGAACTACGACGCAACGGCGTTTTTGAACGCGCGGATTCTGGCCCATGGCTTTCGCGCGGCCATCGTCAGCACGACCGAGCTCGACGACGCCTTCTCGTACCTCCAGGTCCTCTACGGCCTTGCTCCGGCAGGTGCCACCCAGACGGTCACCGGCTTCGGCCTCGTCTGGCGCCGCCTCAATGGCATCTCGGCGGTCACCCTCGGTGCTCGCACCGTCGCATCTTCGGGCCTCTCGGACCGGGATAGGCGCGGCGTCTCTGGCGTTTCGCTTGGCGCGCTCTCTCTCGCATCATTCGCGGCACTTCATCGCGTGCCGTTCGGCTCCTCCGCGCTCATCCCGGGTGCTGCGACCATCACGTCGTCGGGCGCTCGCCTCCGAGATTCCGCAGGCGCGTCTGCCGTTTCCGCGTCGCTCACCACGGCGAGCACGGGTCACCGCGCGACAACGCCATACGGCTCCTCGGCGCTTGTTCCGGGCGCGCTCAGCGTGGCATCGTCGGGCCGCAACGCTCGCGATTCACTCGGCATTTCGGCATTCTCCGCCAATCTCTCGGCGGCATCGACCGGCCTTCGCTCTCGGCTCGCCAGCGGAGTCTCGACGGCAACCCCGGGTGCCCTCACCGTTTCGACGGTCGGCGCTCGCGGTCTCGTGGCTGGCTTCTCCGCGCTCTCCACGTCGGCCGTGTCGCTCGTTTCGTCTGGCCTCCGGGCATCGGGTCGAGCGGGTGCATCGACGCTCACGGTGACCCTCACGGCAGCCAGCACTGGGCTCGTCTCGCGGGCTTCGTCGGGCACCTCACCGCTGACCATCGGCGGGCTCACGATCGCAGGCTTTGGCCTTCGGTCGCGAGACCTCGCGGGTCCGTCGACCATCGCAACGGCAACAGCCATCGCCATGACCTCGGCGGGCTACGTGGGGCGCTTCGTCGGAGGCGTCTCGACCCTTGCGCCTTCGGTGTTCACCGTTGCCTCCACGGGCCAGCGTGGGGCCACGAGGACGGGCGTCTCGGCGCTCTCCATGGTCTCGCAGGTCTCGACCTTCGGGCTCGTGTCGCGCTCGCCGACCGGAACGTCCTCGCTCACCCGCGGCGCCGTCACGGTCGCGGGTTTTGGCCTTCGAGCTCCAGACCGAACCGGCACGTCGACCCTCGCACCCGCGGGAGTGTTCCTCACCTCGTTTGGTGTGGCACCCCGGGACGTCCTCGGCGTCTCGACCGTTGCGGTCATCACGGGCGTTCAGACCGTTGCGGCCACCGGTTTCCGTTGGCGCGATGTCGTGGGCTCCTCGCCGATCACCCGCGGTGCGCTCACGCTGGCCAGCTTCGGCGCTCCCGTTCGGCTCGTTGGCGGCCCTTCGGCGTTGGCTCCAGGCGCTCGCACCGTCGCGTCCTCGGGCGCACGTGGGCAGACCATCGCCGGTGCCTCGTCGCTCGCTCCAGTCGTCTCGCTCGCGTCGTCCGGCGCACGAGCTTCGACCCGAACTGGGACGTCTACGACCATCGGCAGCATCGTCGTTTCGAGCTCGGGTGCGATCGTCGCGATTCGTGGCGGCTCGTCTGGTCTCGCACTCTCGGCGGTCACACTTGCGAGCGTTGGCCTTCGGCTGCCTCTCGTCGCCGGCGCGTCGGACCCTCGCGGGTCTCTCACGATCGAAGGCTCCGGCTTCGTCGGCGTTCCGCGGATGGGCTCGTCGTTCATCACGGCGTCCGCTCCGCTGTTCACGCCTCCGCATGGCATCGCGGCCAGCGGCATTCGAGTCATGCAGCGCAACGGCGCAGCCATTCTGTTCAGCCGCAAGGGAGGCGTGAAACTTCGATGAACCCCACTGGCGTTGTCACCATCAAAAAGGGCGACACGGATCCTCTCTTCGAGGCCACGATCACCGACAACGGGTATGCCGTCGATCTCTCGGCGGCGACCTCTGTTCGCATCCTCACGCGGCGCTACGGCGGGACGACGTACAAGACCAACGCGGTCATGACGATCGTGTCCGCCGTGGCTGGCACCGTCTCGTACCAATGGCTCACGACCGACGTCGACACGGCTGCGCGGTACGAGCTCACCTTCGAGGTGCTCTGGAACACCGGGCGCAAACGCACGTTCCCGACTCCGGGGTTCATTCCGATGCTCGTGGAAGACAAGCCGGCAACCTCGTGACCGAAGGGATCGACCTCATGGACACCAGCTTTTCGCTTCGCCTCATCTCGGTCGAGCCCTCGAGCTCGGACCCCGACTACCACCTCATGACCTCCTATGGCGGGTCGGACTACTCGGGCTCTGGGTCCAACTTTCACGAGGCGTATTGCGCGCTCAAAGAGGCCATTTGGAAAGCGACAAAGCGATGAGCCTCTTGCGCCCAACTGTTCGCACCACTCCGACGCTACCCGACTTCATTGCCTCGCTGCGGCGTGCGCTGCCCGAAGTCGACCAGAGAGGGTTCGCCGTCCTCTTCGCTCAGTACATGACCGAAACGGGCGGTAGGCACTGCTACGGCTTCAACATGGGCAATGTGCGGCCTCTCGCTGGAGAGCCGTACCATCTACTCAAAGGCGTTTGGGAAGGCGTGTCGACTGTCGAGGCCGCTCGTCTCGTGGCGAATGGCGAGGCCGTCTACGACGCGAATGGCGCGCACCAGCGAGCCGTTGCGCTGAAGACTGCGGTCGTGTTCGTCGCGGACCATCCCGCGAGCCGATTTCGTTGCTACGACACGCTTGACGAGGGCATGACCGCGTGGGTCACGAAGCTTCGCACGCGATTCCCGCGCTGCTGGCCCGGTGTCGAGCGCGGTGATGTCGCGGTGTTCGCTAACGGGCTGAAGGCCTCCGCGTACATGACGGCGAGCGCTCAGTCGTACATCGACGTCATGTCGCCTCACTTCGCCGCTGCGCTCAAGGTGCCGCTCAAGCCCGAAGGCGTCGAACCCAACGAGTTCACGTTCGCCCCGATCCACGGGAAGCACATCGTGGAATGGGCGCTCGAGCAGCGTGGCATCGACACCGAAGAGGCCATGTACGGATTCCTGCTCGCCGCCTGACCAATCCAGATTCCGAACACCAACGAACGCCCGGGCCGAAAGGTTCGGGCGTTCCTCATTTCCATCGAGGTCCCATGTCCTACGGCTCAATCTCCCAACCCGAAGGCCCTGTCGAGGCGTGGCCCATCGTCACCTCGGACGGCGTCGAATGGTACGTCGCTCCGGTCTACGTCGCTCCAGTCGCACGCAAGGACCTGCTCTCGATCTGCGACGCGTGGGGGTGCGAAGTGCCGACGAAGAACCTCGTCGACGACATCTGGCGCGCCGCCGATCTTCGCCTCGACCCTTCGCGCCTCATGCGCTGGCCGAACGACATCCCGAATGGTCGTTCGGAAGAGGCCTACGCCAAGCAGAAGCGGGCCATTGAAGCCAGGATCGGCGGACAGGACTTCACGCTGCTCGCGGGCTCCCACAAGGACTTCGTCGCCATCGGCACACGCTACGATTTGTACGGATGGCATTTGCTCACGGGCGCTCTGGTGGAGAAGGGAGCCACCTCGCACGACGAGCACTACGTCGATTACTCCCAAGGTCTTCGCCTCGTGCGCCGAGTCGTCCAGCCTCGACCGCACCATTGCGTGCAGGAGCTCCCATGATCGTCCACG
>JAYUKI010000918.1:0-10677 GCA_043764595.1 Myxococcales bacterium
ACTTCGCTCATCGAAAGAAGGGATTCTTGGTGCGCTCTTCGAGCACGGTGGTGGCCGGACCATGGCCCGTCACGACGGTGGTGTCTCCCTCGAGCGTGAAGAGCCTCTGCCGAATGGACTTCACGATGGCCTCGGAGTCGCCGCCCCAGAGGTCCGTTCGTCCGATGCCACGGCGAAAGAGGGTATCGCCGGCGAAGAGAATCCGGTCGTCGCCTGCCGTGAGCAAAAAGCACACGCTTCCCGGCGTATGGCCAGGCGTATGGAGCACACCAAGCTCGCATCCGCCGGCGTTCACCGTTCCACCATCCACGAGCGAGCCTTCCATCGGCGTGCTCTCGGGCAGGGCGATGCCCAACATGGCCGCTTGGACGGGCAAGAGATCGTAGAGAAACCGATCTTCTTCGTGGATGAGCGCCGAGGCCTCGTACGCCTTCACCAGGCCAGGCGTGGCCCCGACGTGATCGATGTGCGTGTGCGTGTGGACGATGGCGGTGGGCACCACCCCGAGGGCTTCGAGGCGAGCGCGAATCTTCGGAAGGTCGCCGCCCGGATCGACCACGATGGCCTTTTTCGACGCGAGGTCGGCCACGATGGAACAATTGCACCCGAGCGGTGCGACGGGAAAGGACTCGACGTGAAGGGCCATGCCCCTCCTTTAGGGACTGCCGCAAAAGAAGTCGATCGAATCGGCGGCGAGGCGCCCCTACGGCGAGGCGAAAATTCGCCAACGTCCTGCGGTATTTTTGGAATTTTCAACGCTGCCGTTGGGGATGCTTCGGCGGCGAGTCGACGACAAGTTTTGCGGCAGGCCCTTGGTCCCAATCCGCTGCAAAAGAAGAGGTCTTGTGCCGTTCAGCGCATCCGCTCGATGGGGCGAGCGCCGACCTTCGCCGAGAACCACGTCGTGTCGAGGTGCCGGGGGAGCGCAGACGCGTAGAGGCAGTCGCGGAGGGCGCTCGTCTCGAACGCCACTGCTCCGTGCGCGGTCGGGGTCTTCACGAGGACCGCTTCGGCGCGCGTGATCGCCTCGCGGGAGAGCGTGCCTTCGACGCGTTCCTTCTCGCAGACCACGCCGCCTCGCTCGAGCTCCGAAAAGAGCCAGTCGTTCATCTTCTCGGTGGGGCCCGTGGCCGTGTACGAGACGAGCTTGTGGCGCAAGCGTTGGGGCTTGCCCTTGCCGCGAAGGACCCAGTCGCGAAAGACGTCCGCTTCGGCGTAAAGCGCATCGAAGAGGTAGACCTCGTTCACTTCGACGCCGCCGTGGCGCAGGCACTGAGCCGCGGCGTGGTATCCGCCCGAGTGGGCAGACAAGCACACACGACCGAGGTTTGCGCGCTCGAACGCCGTGGTTCCGAGCAGGCGCGAGACCTCCTTCGTTGCAAGGTGCGCGAGGACTTCGTGCACGAGACGCGAGAATCCTCCAGGCGCCTCGAGCTTGCCGCACGACGAGTCCGAAGCGTTCACCGGGCCCTGCGGCACGACCAAGATCGCGTCCTGACGACTTGCCACGAGCTGCTCACGGAGCTTGTGCGTGGCCATCGCGCGGTCGGCCGTGTTGCCGTGCCCGTGGAAGTGCACGAGCATCGGAACCTCGCGTCCTGGCGAGGCTCGGAAGTGGCGAGGCACGAACACGTAGACGGTGGAGTCCGTGTAGACTGCACCTCCCGCAGGGAAGGGCGCGTTGCGGAGCGTAAGCGCGAGCGTCGTGCCCGAGGCGTCTTGCGACGTCTTGTCGCGTTCCAAGCTCGCGTTCGCCGAGCGAGCCACGAGAGCCAGCGATGCGCCACCCATGAGAGCCAGAAATCCGCGTCGATTGGGCTTGGGATCCAATGTAGGCCTCCTCCCCACCTCATGCCCGATTCGCGGTGGGGGGGCCAAGTATTTCGACGAAGGCCGACTCAGGCGCGACGAACGGGCAAATACACCGGCTCGTAGGCGCTCGCGGCCACGAGCTTTGTGAGGCTGGGAAGGTCGTGCGGAAGATCCGTGCGGCCTGCGACCCCCGAGTCGAGCGCCTCTTTGGCGACCCAGGCGGCGACGAAGAACGAGACGGCTCGAAGCTCACGGACGGGCGGGTACACGAGGCCCGTACCGAGATGGTGGAGTGCCGTGTACTCGACCAAGGCGTACGACGCGGCGAGCACCATCGCATCGGTGATTTCCTTGGCTTCCACGAGGCATGCGCCGAAACCGAGGCCCGGAAAGATGAAGGAGTTGTTCCCCTGCCCAATCGGCCGAACCTCGCCGTCCGCGAGCGTGACCGGTGGAAATGGAGAGCCCGTGCACACGAGCGCACGCGATCCGAGGATGCGGTAGACCTCTTCGGGCAGGGCTTCGCAATTGATCGTGGGATTCGAAAGCGGGAACACCATGGGGCGCGCGGTGTTCTTTCCGACGGCCGAAATCGCGGCCTCGTCGAATGCGCCGTGTTGTCCTGAGAGCCCGAGGAGCACCGTGGCCTTCGCGTGGACGATGGTCTCGTGGAGCGTGGGAATCGGGCCCGCCGTTTTCCATGCGGAATACACACTCTTCGGTTGGGCGAAGACCTTCTTGTAGTCCTCCATGGCGCGCTCTTCGGTGAGCAAACCTTTTGAGTCGATGACGAGCACATGGCGGTGAGCGTCTTCGCGCGAGAGCCCTTCTTTCACGAGGCCCTCGACGATGGCCCACGCCACACCAGCGCCGCCCGCTCCGGCCCCGTGGATCACGTAGACGTCGTCGGTGATCGAGAGATCGCGCACCTTCGCGGCCGTGAGGAGACCCGCAAGCGTCATCGCGCCTGTCCCTTGCACGTCGTCGTTGAAGCTCGGAATCACCTTGCGGTACCGCGCGAGAACGTCGAACGCCGTGTCTTTCGAAAGGTCTTCCCACTGCACGATCGCGCGTGGAAAACGCTTCTTGATCGCGTCGACGAAGCGGTCGGTCATCTCGAAGTACGGCGCGCCACGACGGCGAGGCTCACGGAGCCCCAAGTAGAGCGGATCGTTCCGAAGGTCTTCGCGATCGGTGCCTACGTCGAGGCTGGCGGGAAGAGCCTGATACGGAGCAAGCCCGCCGACCGTGTAGAGTGCAAGCTTTCCGATGCAGATGCCGATGCCGCCATAGCCCTGGTCGCCGATGCCCAAGATGGCGGACGAGTCGGTGGCGACCACCATGCGCACGTCGGGGAGCGGGTGATGCGCGAGGATGGCATCGGCGCGCGGCATGTTCTTCGGAGAGAACGTGACGCCGCGGGGCGTGCGAAAGAGCCTTGAAAACGCCTTGATCGCGTCGCCCACGGTGGGCGTGTACACGATGGGAAGGACCTCTTCGGTGTACCGCGCGAGGAACGCGTAGAAGAGCGTCTCGTTGCGATCCTGGAGTGCACGCAAGAACTGGTAGCGGTGGAGCGCGGCCGCGACGGGCGGAGCGTCCTTCCCGAGCTCGGTGTAACTTGCATACGTTCGATCGAGCTGTTGCTCGAGCGTGCTGACGTGCGGCGGGAAGTAGCCGTCGATGTCGAAAAGCTCGCGCTCTTCCACCGTGAACGCCGTTCCCTTGTTGAGGCTCGGGTCGCGAAGAACGTCGGTTCCATCGCCGAACACGACGATTTCTCGGCCTGCGGCGGTTTCTACGACGTCGAAAATCCGGGAGGTACGCGCCATGAACGAGACGGTAGCAGGGCCGTGGGTCGCTCGGATCACCGACGGCCCGGGCGCTCGAAAGGCTCGTCTTTCTCAGCTCGGCACCCTTGCGCCAAAGGTGCGCGGCACGCTGCAAGAATTTCGAGCGATGCGCACTTTGCAGCGCGATCCACAAAATGGGTAAGGCCCCACCACACTCCTCCGCGCTACCGTTGCTCCCTCTCGGGCCTGGCGGGTTCACGTTTCAAAGTCGGCAGGGCCGCAACACGAAGGACCATAGCGCCCCCCCTTCCCTCCGTCGAGCGAAAACACGTCAGGCTTCGGACAGTGCCTGCGCCGCCGCTTCGAGCGCCCGAGCCACGGCCTCCGCTCCTGGGTCGACCACTCCGGCGAGCGCGCTTGCCGGTACGTAGGCCGAGCGTCCGGCGCGGGCCGCCATGCGGGCGGTAGCGTTCGCCCCTTCACGGGCTGCCCTCGCCGCAGCCGAGAGCCCGCCGCCAAGCGCGTCGATCGCCGGAACGAGGGCGTCGAGCATGGTTCGATCGCCGAGCTTGGCTCCCCCGTATGTGGTCATCCGTTCGAGCCCATGACCAAGGGCCTCGGAGACGGCGGTCCCTTTCGAGAGTGCGGCGGCGGCGGCCGAAAAGAAGATGGCGAGCAATGCACCGCTCGAGCCGCCCATGCTCCTCGAGAGAAGCGCCCCGAGCTCGTGAGCCAGAGCGCGTGGATCGCCGGTGGAGAGCGCGGAAGCGTCGAGGGCAGAGAGCACCGAACGGGCCCCGGTCGCGAAGGTCTTTCCCGTATCCCCGTCACCAACGCGCGCATCGAGGCCGTCGAGCTCCGCCTCGGCCGCGAGAAGCCCATGGGCCATTGCGCGCACCAAACTGGACACGCGCGCATCGACGACCACCGCGCGAGCACCCGCCGGAAGGTCGCCCATGGCGATCGCGAAGGTCCGAGGCGGACGCGGACGAACGACCCCCGGCCACGCAACGGCGTCGGTCTTTGCCAAGAGAGCCTCGAGGAGGCCGTCCGTGGCGGGAGCCAACGTCACGGAGAATCCGCGCATGTCGATGGAGGTCATGAGCGCGGCCGGTCGCACCATGAGAGGCACTCGCTCGACTCCGATTGCGGAGAGCATGGCATGGGCGAGAACGTGCATTTCCTGGGGAGAACAGCCGCCCAAGTCGTTCAGGAGAACGACCATTTTTGCGTTCGGACCGTGCGTTCGATCGAAGTGCGAAAGGAGCGGCTCCAAAACGAGCTGCATCGCTTCGTGGGCACTCTTCGGACTCACTTTCCGTGCGCCAGGCTCGTTGTGGATTCCAAGACCGAGCTCGGCACTTCGGCGCTCTGCTGGATTTCCCGGCACGAGCGAGCTTGAAAGGGCCATTCCGACCGAAACGAGGTCGGCCGCGAGCTTTTGGCATTCGAGCTCGATTTCGCGGAGGGGACGGCCGCTCGCCGAGAGGTGGCCCGCAAGCTTGTGCACGAGCACCGTGCCCGCGACGCCCCGCGCGTGAGTGGTCTTTCCGAGCGCCAAATCGTCGGCAACGACCACCAAACCGACCTCGAGACCTTCTTCCAAAGCACGCTCGCGCGCGAGCCCGAAGTTCAGGCGGTCCCCCGTGTAGTTTTTGACCACGAGCAGGCAGCCCGCCCGACCGGTTACGTGGCGAATCGCAGCGAGTACGGCGTCCGTGGTGGGCGATGCGAAAACGTCGCCCGAAATGGCCCCAGTGAGCATGCCTTGCCCCACGAATCCCGCATGCGCGGGTTCGTGGCCCGCGCCGCCGCCCGAGAGAATGGCGACCTGCTCGCGCTGGGTGTGGGCGTCGTCCCGAACTACCACGCGCACTCCACTCGAGGGAACCGAAAGCGATACCGAGGATAGCTCGGTAACAGCCGCGAGCATTTCATCGACGACACTCTCGGGGGAATTGAAAAACTGGTGCATGTGCCTTTTTCCCACGAGAGGTGACGTCCCCGCAATCGAACGTGTAGCCTCTCCGGGTGGAACAGAATGCCTTTCCGACGCGCCTCGTGCTGCGGCTCGCTGCCATCCCGATTGCGCTCGTGATCACGGCCGTCGTTCAGGGAGCACGGGGTTGCCATTTTCCTTCCTCGGGCTCTTCGAGTGGACCACCGGCAACGACCGAAGAAATCGAGGCCGGGCGTGCCAAAGTCCAGGGACTCGACAAGGCAAGACGCGAGGCCATCGGGAAGGCGAAAGACACCGTGGTTCCTCGGCCGGATCTCGGCCCGTGTCCGGTTCGCTACGAGCCCATGGCGGCAATGAAGCGTCCCACGCTGCTGAAGTCCGAGAGCCGATCCGGCTACGACGTTCCCAAGTGGGATCCCAAGAGGCCCAACGATCTGATGGGAAACTTTGCCGACGATTTGGTGGCCATCGAACGAATAGGCATCTCGTACGCCGAAGAGGCGGACCAGAAGCCTGGACCGCACTGGTTCCGTTTCGAGTCCGACGTCCGCTTTCGCCCGGAGAAATCCGGGATCGATCGAGCCCTCGACTTCACGTCCAATCCGAACGACTTCCAGCTCGTGATCGACCGCGAAATCGAGGGAAAAGTGGGCTCTGGAGAGACCTTCGAGAGTGGCCTTTTGATCGGGCGTCTCTACGTTTGGGACCACCAAAAAGCGGTCATCGTTTGTGCGGCCCGCATCGCCGCGGCAAACTCGGACGAGCTCAATTTCCGCACCGAACCAGGCGCGTCCGGTCAGGAAAAACTGGCGAGCCTCATCAAGAGCGACCTCCGTGAACAGGCGCTCGCGCAAGCCAAGCCGCGACTCTACGTCGCCGGACCGCCCGTCCCCGACGAGGTCGACTCTGGGGCCCACGACGCCGGCCGGACCGATGCCGCCGGATTGCGAGTGCAACGCGACGGCGGCAAGAAACCTTGAGGCCACGAGACCCGCGAGCCGAATCCCCTAGCCCTTTTTCGCCTTCTTCTTGGCAGTAGCGGCTTTCTTGGGGGCGCTCTTTTTCGCCTCGGACTTCTTTGCGTCTTTCTTCTTTTTCGAGTCCTTTTTGGCGCTCTTTTTGGCCGGTTCCCAGATACCAAGCAACGCACCCGAGGGATCCGTGAAGACGCCGAGCGCTCCCATTCCAGGAATTTCTTGGTACTCGACGAGAATCGTCGCCCCGCCCTTTTTTGCCTTGGCGATCGTCTTCTTGACGTCGGCCACTTCGACGTAGGGGAGCCAGCGGTTCACGCCCGGCGATTGGCTCTGTTGCATGCCACCGCCAGTCCCTTTGCCGACCCCTATTCCCGTGTAGACCATACCTGGCCCCATCGGCATGTCCTTGAGCGACCAGTCGAAGAGCTTCTTGTAAAACTTCTTCGCTTTGTTGACGTCGTCGGATTCGAGCTCGATGTGTACGAACGGATTTCCCATCTTTGCACCTCCAGATGCGTACGCTACCCGAGGGTGAGCGGGGTGTCTCGACAGACTTTCTTGCTCGAATGCGTGTCATCCGTTCTGGAACGCAGAAGGGCCACGACGAGATCGTAGGCCCTCGTGGGCTGGGCGTTCGTCGGGCGTCAGGACTTCTTTTCGGCGCTCTGGATGGAGACCTTCTTCGGCTGAGCTTCGACGGTCTTCTTTGATCGAGCACACCGTCCTTCGGATCTGCGGAGATGGCACTCGTATCGACGCCGCCCGGCAACGTGAACGCACGAGTGAAGGAGCCGTACGAGCGTTCGTACGTGGAGTAGGTCTCGACTTGCTTGCGCTTCTCTGCCTCTCGCTTTCCAGAAGTGGAGAGTCTGTTCCCCGTGAGCGATATTTCGAGGTCATACCCGTCGTACCATTCGCCGAATCCATAGCCTTCGCTGCGTTGGCCCTCCCGCGCCGGCAAAGCGACGCAGAGCTTGCGCCACTGCGCAAATTGCGGTCGCCGCCAATGGGGAGAACGCCCTTTCCACCAGAGAAATCCGCTGGTCCCGATGTTGCTCCACGAAGAGGGTGGGTGGGGCGAGCCGACGGGTGTCGACGGCTCAGGAGGCTCAGGCTTCCCAAAGAAGGAGATTCACCATGAGCCGAGACCGTGACGACCGCGACGTTGGAGCCCCACAGCCACGGAGGGTGAGCCGGCGGAAGCGGGTGTACTCGAGGCCCATCTCGGTCCCTCCAGGCTCGGGTGAGGTCATCCGAAACCCCGTACACACCCGAGTGGAGCTCCGCAGCGGGGGGGATCCCGTCACGGTGGACATGGTCTTCTGCAAACGCCAGAGCGTGTCCCTGCCGCTTTCGAGCTGCAACGGCTGCAGCCATGCCGTGAGCCTTCCCAACTTGAGCAAGGGAGAATCGTCGGTCACGTGCCACGGCGTGGGTCCTCTCACGTCGCGGGATGCCGATCTTGTCGAGCGCTCGGCTCGCGTGCCCCTCGCCGAGCTTGGACGTCGCAAGTTCGCTTGCGTTCGCCCCGACACGGGATGGGAAACCATGGAGGCCCTGCTCCTCGACGAGGGCATGGACGCTCTCCCCGTCGTGGACGAGGATGGAAAGCCGATTGGTATCGTCTCCAAGTCGGACCTCATGAGGTGGGCCCGGGATGGCACGGACGACGTGACGGCCACCGAGCTTCCTCACGCCACGCACGTGGATACACACCCGAACGCGTCCGCTGGGGACATCATGACTCCGATCGTGCACGCCCTCCCCGAGGACGCTCCTCTATCCTTCGCGATTGCACTCCTTGCAATGGAGAACGTCGACCAAGTGCCTATCTTGTCCGAGCAAGGGGAGGTGGTCGGTCTCTTCGCAGCGCGCGATGCCGTAAGGTGGCTCGCCCAAGAATTGGGCTACGTGGTGCGAAGCCCAGGCGACTGATCGGGAGTCAGACCGGTGGCATGTGGTCCAGGCACTCGGCCGGGAGCTCTTTCCGCAAAATGACGAGCACACGCGAGAGCTTCTCGAGGAAGGTGTCGCAGCTCTCCACGAAGACACGACGAGGGTGGGTGGCCCAAGCGGCCTCGATTCGCGCGTCGATGGCGAGGGCTTCCGCCGCTGTCTCCACACGAAGCGGGTTCTCGTGGTTGTACCCATTTCCCGCGCGCGGCGGACGCAGATGCACGACGAGCGAATAGTGTGCAATCTCCGCTTCCAGAGTGGTGGAGCGCTCGCGGAGGTAGTCGTCGGCGTGACCGGGCCAGTAGGCAATTCCGTCGAGCGTGCCGCGATCGCAAAGCACCATTCGAACCTGGGAGTCGAGCTCGTCGCTCTCCATTCGCTCGAGCTCCCGCTGCACGGAGAAGATGGCGCGCTGCGCGGCGCACCGACCCACTTCGGTCGGGCGGCGAGGAAATCCCCCGCCGAAGACGATGCTTGCGGCCTCGGGCAGGACGACCACGTGGCGGCAAAAATTCCGACGGACGACCTCCAGAACCGCGGTTTTTCCCGCCCCTGGGCCTCCTGTGACGACGACGAACGCAGGACGAACCAGGCCGTTTCGCTCTCGGAACGAGCCTTCGGACGAATCTTTCATGGAGCTTCGGACCCTACCAAATCCTCAGCCCAAATCGACGCCTTCCCGACGAGCGAGCTCGTCTTCGAAGAGCTCGTGGAGCGCGCCCTCCACCTCGCGTCTCACGCTGCGGAGAGCCCGAGGGTCCTCCGAGTCCTTCGGATCGACACGAGGCAAGATGGGGTCCCCCACCACGAAGTGAAGCGGAACGAGGTGCGGGATAGGCAAGATGCGGGACGGCAGTGGAATTGGAATCCCCTTTCGGTGGAGCCACTTTTCGCCACGTGAGTAGGCATTTCCGACAAAATCGAACCAATCGTCCGACCCGACCGACGCCAAGGGCACAATCGGAGTCTGATTCCGAATGGCCGCACGGACGAAGCCATACCTATGTCCCCAGAGCAGCCTGTAGCGAAGCTCGCGCGGTTTCACCGCCTCACGCAGCCCTCCCGGCATCACGAGCACGAGCTCGTCGTTCGTAAGGAGGCGATCCACATTTTCCGGGGTGCCGTCCACGGTGCCAAGCGCGGCGGCGAGTCGCCTCAGGTAGGGCACTTCCCACCACAGATGCTCGCCGAGCGCCCACACGCGCCGATTCGTCTGCTTCCAAATGGCCGCCATCGGCACCACGACGTCCCAGCCAAAGGAATGATTGGCCACCAAGAGTGCACGGCCCGAAGGAATCTTCTCGAGGCCGTCCACACGAATCTGGAAGCGGTGAGCCAACCGGTCGACGAATCCGTACACGCGTCGAGCGGTGTCCTCCGAAAAGGACGAATACGCCGCGTTTTCCTCAGGGGAATAGCCGTCGATCGTCACTCGAGTCTCCTTCTTCGGCACGCGGGAGCGTTGCCAACCGATGGCGAGCCTACCTCCCTTCGGCCCGTTTGCCTCGCATACGACCGACCCGCCACGAATAGAGCGACGATCAGGTTTTCGGACCGAGGATTTCGCCGGGTTGGCAAGCATCGCTAGGAGCGACGACGAGCAAAGCCGCGCGCACGAGGGGCCCCCACCTCCTGGTTTTGGGTCCCGAGCCCAAAACGACCGCGTCACCTGATTGAGAATCGTGAACGGTCATTTAGGACCCGCTCAGAAATAACTTGTCCATGTCGGCGAGGACCACGCGTCGGAGGCAAGGCGCGGCGACGACGAATACTCCTGTATTTTGAGGAGCCACAACGCCGCATCCGGCGCGCGGGACCGGCGAGATGGGCAAGTTATTTCTGAGCGGGTCCTTAGGTCCACGGCACCCCGAACCACGCCGAAAAAAGGGCCGCACTTCGAGGAAGCGCGGCCCTGCTTTCGAGATTCGGAGAAGGCTCAGTCGTTGCGGTACATCGTGACCACGCACGCACCGCCGAGTCCGAGATTGTGCTGGAGGGCTACCTTCGCGCCTTCGACCTGGCGCTTGTCGGCCTGCCCGCGGAGCTGCCATACGAGCTCGGTGCATTGTGCAAGTCCGGTGGCTCCGAGCGGGTGCCCCTTCGACAGAAGCCCACCGGACGGGTTCGTCACGTACTTGCCGCCGTACGTGTTTTGGCCCTCTTCGATGAACTTCTCGGC
>JAYUKI010000919.1:0-10668 GCA_043764595.1 Myxococcales bacterium
GACGACGAGTCCTACTGCTGCTAGGCGAGGAGGAGCAACGAAGCACGGCGACGTAAATCGGCGAAAAGCCGACCGAATCAAGCGGTTCGGTGCTCTAGGTCCAGCGGGCACCAATCGGCGCGGGGCGGG
Organism: Myxococcales bacterium; assembly: GCA_043764595.1. Classification (GTDB taxonomy): domain Bacteria; phylum Myxococcota_A; class Polyangia; order Polyangiales; family Polyangiaceae; genus JAAFHV01. The sequence goes on from JAYUKI010000919.1 coordinate 130, forward strand.
GCTCGCTTTACCACTCGTGAGGGAACCCTCGTCGCATTGTTCAGCGGGAAGGTGACCCTTGGCCGCGAGGGTTTCTGTGCCGGTCTTGGTCCTCCGGGCTGCTCTACCGACCGCTCGAGGCCGTCTTCGCTTCGCGCTCGTGGGCCAGCATGGCCGACGTTCTTTCAGAAACACCATCGATGGTGTTTCCATTCACCATCGCTGATGTTTTTCGCGAGCCATCTGCTGGGCAGGCGACTCGGATGTTGTATCGAACATCTGCCTCAGAAGGCGTGACGCCTCACGCCCGAGGGGACCGTGACCGTGCCTTCTCGGTCGGCCCAGAAGAACGTCTTGCCCACGAAGGTCGCCCGGCGGCTTTCGAGGTTGGCGGAGGGCACGTCGGGGACGTTCCACGGCGCGCCCACCGCGCCGATCTCGCGCACGCGCGCGGGCAGCTGTTGGAAGAGCATGCCATTCGAGCGCCGCTGGTACGTCGAAAATTCGGCGGTGCCACGGACCCCGAGCGACGCCCCGACCGTGCACGTGGCCGCCCCCGCGCCGCTCCACGCGCACGTGCCTTCGAATGCGTCCCAGCGCGGTGGGTTCGACGAACCGGACGGCAAGAGCTCGGTCGCGAGGAGCGCGTCGTTTTCCCAGTAGGTCGGGAAGTGCGTCGCCTGCGCCGTGCCGGCCCCCGTCGTCACGTAGAGGTCCGTCACCACGCCAACAGGGGCCCCGGCCGAGATCGGCTCGGCCACGCTGCGCACGATGGCGAGCCGCGTGCCGTCCGGGCTGTAGATCGCGCGCGCTCGACGTGTGGTGCTCGCCGAGGTGCGCGTGGCGAGCAAGGCGCCACCACGAGGGTTGCGCTCTTCGATCTGCCCCGTGGCGGACATGAGCAGCGCGACCCGCGTACCGTCGGCCGATACCGCGAGAGGCACGGCGTCGGCCGCGAACGTGGCCGTCTTGGTGAAGGTGGCGAGGTCGTAGGCGGCGGGCTCGTCGGTCACCACGATGCCTCCCGTTTCGCTGGCGAAGATGCGCGATTTCGTCGCAATCTCACGTCGACTGTCGAAGCGTCCCGCCACCGTGTCGAGTTGCTCGATGTGGTCGGCGAAGGCGACGAAGAGCTTGCCGCTCGTCGTGGCCGCGAGGCTCCTCAGCTCCGTGCATCCTACAATCTCTCCGAACGTCGTGAACGAGAGCGCGTTTCCGAGCACGGCGCCACCCGCCCCCGCGTTCATGGCCCACGCTCCGCTCGCGGCGTCGACGGCAAGTGGCCCCGTCGCACCCGGAGGGTACGCGGCGACCGGAGTGAGCACGGGCGCAGGACCACGCAAGCTCACGACGCCCTCCCCCATGGCGAGGTATCCCGACGACGAGACCTCCGCGTCCCCAAGCTTCGTGTACGTGCCCACGACGGTCGCGTTCGCGCCCGCGACCGAATAGAGCGTCACCGTGTTGCCCGCGACGACCCACGCGTAGTTTCCCCACGCCTGGAACGTTCCCCACGCGAGGCCTGCGCCCTTCGCCACACCCGAGACGTCACGGAACGTGGCCATCGCCGGCACGCCGAAATCGGAATAGATGGCGAGACTGCCATCCGTGTTGAACGAGTCGGCCGCGCCCGGGAAAGGCCCGATCGCACGGGGCGCGTCGGCCACGGCCTTGGGGACGAACACCGTCGTGTCGCTGTTCGACGGCGCGATCCACACACCGTCGTCGCGCACGGCCACCGAGGCCGAGCCGTAGGCGAGCACGCCTGCGAGGGGCAGGCTTGCGGCCGGCACGGTGCGAAGGACCGTCCCCTGAGGCGTGGTGAGAGTGATCGCCGCGTCGGTCACGAGCGCAACGTACGAGCCGTCTGGCGAGAGGTAGGCGCGGAACGGCACGCCCGGCGCCGCAAAGGAACGAATCACCGCGCCCGTGCTCGCGTCGCGTGTCTCGTAGGTGGCCCCCTGCGGCACGAGGAGCACGTTCCCTCGGAGCATCGCCCGCGTGTCGTTGTCGTTCCCCGAGCGGCCCGAACCTCGCGCGAGGCGCTGACCCGTGCGTGCATCCCAGAGCGTCCACGCGTTCCGCGCGAAGACCGAAGTGAGGAGGGTCGTCGCGCTGCGATCGCGCACGAGGACCGGCGTCGTGTCGTAGAACGTGCCGTCCGCCAGAGCGGCCGAGTCCAAGAGCCCGCACATGGGAGCACGCACGGGGAGCGAGGCGTCGGGCGCGGCGTCGATGGGTGCGTCCGCCGCACGGTCGGCTCCTGCGTCGGCCGCGTCGGGTATGCTCGTATCGGGCACGCTCGTGTCGGGCACGCTCGTGTCGGGCACGCTCGTGTCGCGTGCGCCCGCGTCGTCGTCGGGCGTGCCGGGCACGTCCTGGCAGGCAGCAAACGGCGCGAGCGCCGCGAAAAACAAGCCGATCGAGGTGCGCTTCATGGGGATGCCTCCGAGGCCGTCGCGGCGCGCGACGTTCACACCGTGTCTCCTCTAGGTACGCACTGCAACCTCGTTCGTCGCGCACGCGCTCCAACGGAAACTCTGCGCGTCACACGCAAGATCTGCATGGTTCGCGAGGACGCGGCGGGCGTGGAGCCTTGACCAACCAGACCAACGGCTCTAGTGAATGAACAGGTTCAGTGAACAGGTTCATACCATGAGCGAGCAAGCCCCGGCACGACAGTCCAAGAAGCTGGCTACGCAGGCGCGCATCCTCGATGCGGCCCGCATTCACTTCGAACGCGACGGCTTTCACGAGACGAACCTCCGGGGGATCGCGGCCGACGCCGGCGTAGCGACGGGCACGGTCCTCCTCCACTTCACGGACAAGCTGGGGCTCCTCCACGCGGCGCTTCACGACGATCTGGAAGAGGCCATTCGACGGTCGTTGGCGTCGAGCTCCCGCCGAAACCGCGACCGACTGCTCGTCCGCCTCACGGCGGTCGTGCGGCCCTTCTATGCCTACTACGCGGCACGTCCCTCGCTCTCGAGGGTCCTCTTGCGCGAGTCGCTCCTCGCCGAGTCTCCATGGCGTGAGCGCTTCGCCGCGCAGCTCACCCGAGTGAACGTTCACGTCGTGGCCCTCGTGGAAGCGGCCAAGGCCGAAGGTGAGGTCGCCTCGACGGTGCACCCGGGCCTCTTCGCCGCGGCGTTTTCCTCCTTCTACTACTTCGCGCTCATCGGCTGGGTCCAGGGAGCCCTCGAAGATCCCATGCCGCTCTTCAAGAAGCTCATGGCTCAGCACATCGCAGCCACTTCCTCGATTTCCAGACAGGACGATCCATGACCTCGAGTGCCCTTTTTCGTTCTCCCGAATCACGCGCGGCGATGGTGCACGCCTACGAGCGGTTGCTCGAAGACACGCCACAAGCTCGTCCGCGCACGGTTTCGACACGCTCCGGGGAGACCCACATGCTCGTCGCGGGTCCAGAAGGCGCACCACCGCTCGTCGTCCTGCACGGCGCCATGGGGTGCTCGGCGCTCGCGATGCGCGAGGCGCATGCGCTTCTTACGCACTTTCGTGTCTACGCGCTCGACGTGCTCGGACAGTCGTCAAAAAGCGCCGATGTGCGCCTTCGCATGGACAGTCTTGACTATGTCGAGTGGCTCCAAGACGTCTTGGATGGCCTCGAGCTCCCCAAAGCCCACATCTACGGCGCGTCGCTCGGAGGGTTCATCGGGCGCAGGCTCGCCGAGGTGGCGCCCGAGCGCATCGATCGACTCGTGCTCTTGGTTCCAGCCGGAATCGTCTCCGGTCCAATCCTCCAGGGCATCTCCAAAGCGGGTATCCCGCTGGCCCTCTTTCGGACGATGGGAAGTCAGTCGGCGCTCAAGCGATTCATCGACTCGATGCTCACGACTCCCGACGACGCGCTTTTTGCTTATCTGGCCCAGGCGCTCACGCACTGCAAACTGGACATGGGCCTTCCCCCGATGGCCACCCCCGAGCCCCTCGCGAGCTTTCGGCGCCCAACGCTCGTGCTCGGCGGCGAAAACGACCTCACCGCCCCGGGTCAAGCGCTCCTCGATCGCGCTCGAAAGCTCTTTCCTCACGCGTCACTGGAGCTCCTTCCAAACACCAAGCACGTCCCTGGAACGGACCCGGCTTCGCGCGAAAGTCTCTGCGCCTGCGTAAGCCAATTCTTGCTCGAGTAGGTCGACGGAGAGGACATCCCACACGAACCAAGGGCAGGCCGATTTGCGCTTCGCCAGCCCGGCAAGCCACGGAGCGACGGTGGGTCGGGATCCGTGCGGCTCTACTTCGCGATGTGACGCACGTCGGCTCCGCTGCGGTACCAGATCTCGGTGGACGTCAGCAGAAGGGGCGCCTCGACGATCTCACCGATCACGTGGGGCGCGAGGGTGCACGTGCCCATGATGGAGATCTCCTGCAACGTGCAGCGCGAGAGGCCCGTCGCCGTCGCCACGTAGAGGTGGACGCCATCGAGGTTGTACACGGTCCCAAGCGCGCCGAGGTTCGTCCACGTGGCGCAGTCGGCGGCGGTCGGGCAGGCCTCGAGCTCTCCGTTTCGCAAGATGACCACGGCCGGGTACGTCACGTCCCCACCACGAGCGCTCACGGCGATGGACGATGGCGTCGTGGCCGGGAGCGGAACGGTGGCCCCCGTGGTCACCATCTGCGCGGGCAGCAGGTTCGCTCCCGTGATGTTCTGCGGCGGGGCATACCCGACCGTCGCGCCAACGTTGGAATGGAGGGTCGCGGTGGGTCTTCCGATGCGATCGGCATTCGGCGCGACGGGATTCGCAAACGCATTTCGTGTTTCGAAGCGTCCGCCGCCCACGGTCGGAACGGCACGGAACATCGCGCGAACGTTGCTCGGGCCACCTTCGAGCGCGTAGAGCGTCATCGAGCCCGTCCAAACCAGATTGGGGGTGTTTCGCGCCCTGCCGGTGCCATCGAGGTGGATCGAATAGAGGTCCCTCGTCTGCGGCGACGAGCCGAAGCTCACGTAGTAGATCTTGCTCCCGGCAACGGCGAAGGGATCGTTCGAGGCCGCGAGCGCGAAGGGCCCGGTCACCGCAGCGCACCCAGGAAGCGCGCACGTGCTCATGCCGCCGGCCGTTCGCATGGCGAGAGCGTTGCTCGTGAGGTCGAAGTCGAGAAGGCCCGCCAGCGTCGCGGCCGTCCCGGGCTTCAGCGGGACGTTTGCGTCGGCCGCGTCGGCGCCGCTTGCCGCATCCGCAGCATCGGCGCCGTTCGCATCGGCGGTGGCGTCCGTGATCGCGCCATCAACCTCGGCGTCGACCCTACCCGCGTCCCCCTTAGTGGCGTCTGCCGTGCTGGTGTCGGCGGCTGTGGCGCCGTCGTTGGTCGCCGAGTCTTGGTTGGGCTGCGTATCGGCCGTGGCGTCGGTCTCACCTGCGTCGGTCGCTTCGACGGGACGGTCGCTGCACGCGCCCAGCCCCACCGCGACAGCGATCCACAGTCCGAGCCCGGCAGTTCCAATCGTGGTCAATGCGCGCATCACTTTCAGTATGCGCGTGCCGCACCCTTGTCGCACACAAAACGTCCAAGCGGCACGTTCGGGCAGGGCGACTCCACGAGGGGGCTCGAAGCATCGTGACCGCACGTTCCTCGAGCGTCACGTTGCGTAGCTCGCGCTCGAAGTCGTCGGCGGTCACGCGCTCGGCAAGCGCCAACACGACGGGAAGGAATCTGCTCAGCCGGTCCGTCACGGCTGCGAGCGCTACGAGGGCCTACGAGGCCGAGGATCGCGTCACCGACGACCAGACCGAGAACAGCCACCACTCGGGTTTCGAATCCCAATGGTAGCTTTGACGGATGGCCCTCGATCCTGGGACGTCCGAGCACCGCACGAGCCTCGTGTGGAAGCGCACTTCCAGCGACTTCACGTACGCCACGTACAACCGCGACCATGTCATGCGAACCGGAAGCGGAGTCACCCTGCCCGCGTCGAGTGCGCCCGAGTACAAGGGCGACCCCGACCGTGTGAACCCGGAGGAAGCCTTGGTCGCGGCCCTCTCAAGTTGCCACATGCTCACCTTCTTGATGCTCGCGGCCAAGAAGCGCTTCGTTGTGGACGCGTACGAAGACGATGCCGTCGGCTACTTGACCAGAAACACGAAGGGCAAGTTGCACCTTGGGAAGTGCGTGCTGAGGCCACGCATCGTATGGAGAGATGCTCCTCCGTCCGCGGACGTGCTCGCAGAGCTCCACGCCAAAGCCCACGAAGAATGCTTCATCGCGCAGTCGGTCGTGACCGAAGTCGTCATCGACCTGGGTTAGCCTCCCCCCGTCGATCTTTTTCGAGGAAGGGTCCATGACGACTGTCGTGGAGGACCTTCCGTACGTATCGGGCATGGCCGTCGACGACGCACACCTCTACTTTAGCTTCCAGCTCCAGAGCGACGATCGCCTACCTGATCGAGGAGGTCGTCATCGCTCCAGGCGGCGCGCCGCGAGCACGGCGCGTGATCGCGCGATCGGCGAACCCACTCGGCCCGTTCGTTCTCACCACGACCCACGTGGTCTGGCGCGACAAGACGCGCAAGCAGTTTCGGCGCGCCCCGAAGGGGTGAGAGCGGCCACTCGAACATCGATTCGAGGACCGTGTTCGCTGCCTTGCACGAGCACCCCGTGGCCACGGATCGCGTTTCTCCAAATTCACCAGCGATGGCGTTTCCATTCGCCAGCGATGGCGTTTTTCCAAATTCACCAGCGATGGCGTTTCCATTCGCCAGCGATGGTGTTTTTCCCAAATTCACCAGCGATGGCGTTTCCACTCGCCAGCCCAACGCTACGCGGGTGTCGACCGAACAGAGCTACCGTTCGGCTCAGCGTGGGGTTCGGCAGGTCATCCGCGGAGGGCCTCAGTGAGTGCCCCTTTGTGCTTGTCACCCAGATGGGCGACGCAAAGCCGCGATCGCGTGGCATGGAGGCGCGCGGGTATGGCCGCCGCGTTCGTCTCCGGTTTCGCCATGATCTGCATCCACGCTCACCGCGGTCGAACTAGGCTCGAACCATGAGCGTCCTTGCGGTGGTGTCCAAGGCGGTGTTCGAGAAAGAAGCTCGGGTCGGCGGCGTGCTGCTCGGTTTGGGCGCGACCTTTCGTACTTCGGTTTATGCGAGCGCGAACCCGGCGCTCGAGGCTCTTCGCGAGGGCGGCGATCTCTACCTTGTCACCGTGCGGCCAGGCGACGTGCTCTGGCTCGTCGGAATTCTCCGCGGACCGAAGGGCAAAGGGGGCAGTTGGCGCGCGAAAGACAATGCGACGCCCATCGGGGACATCACGACGCTGATTCCGAAGCTCCGTTTCGAGAGCGGCAAGGGCCTCACGGCAGCGCCCGGAAAGCTCGGAATGTCGCTCCAAACGCCTCGCGACCTCGCCGACGGCGACGTCGTGCTTCTCGAGGCCTCAGCGCGCGGTGTGGGCTCGTCTCCTCCGACTCCCGCCGAGGCGTATGCGAGTGTGCTTGCCGAGACTCCGGTCATGCATGCTGGAGCCGAATACGCGCGTCGGGCCGCCGAGGCCGAGGGCCTCGAAGGGTCCAAGCTCCGCCTCGCGGCACGTCGGGCCCCATGGAAAGCGCTCACCCGCGACGATCGCCGCATTCTCGCCGAGGTCGCAGACGAGATCGCAGACGACGAGGCACGCCCGGGAGTCGAAGTCCTGGACGTGGTCGACCTCGCGAGCGGCGAGCGACGGTACCTCTTCGCGCTCTGGCCCTTTGGCTCCGGCGTGCTTGTCGACGTGAAGACCAAGGAGCTCGTCGCCGACGTGGTCCAGCACTCGTTCGACCTGCGAAAGCGCGTGCCTGGTTTGCGCGCGTGCATCGCCGCGGCGTGGCACCGCGATGCGCACGGGCTCGGAGTTCACGAGACGGTGTCGTTCGAAGCGGACGAAGGCGTCGACGAAGATGGCGAGGACGACGAAGCGGAGGACGGCTCAAAGGAGAGCTCGTCGACTGGCGCGAAGGAGCGCGGCGGACCGCTCGACGTTCCGGTCGCATTCGAGGGCGAGACGCGAACCGCAGCGCGCCTCGTGAGCGACGCGGTCCACGAAGCTCGGCCCGTAGAGGCCGTGCTCGACGCACTCCTCGGGCTTGGCGTCGTCGGGCTCGTCGCGCTCTGGGGCGAGCTCGCACGCTTGCCACCCCAAGGGGATCTCACCGGTGGGAACGCCAAGCCTCCGAAGGGCGCGGAAGCTGGCTCGCCCGCCGCTTACGGGGCCCACGCCGAGCGCTGGGTGCGCTTCCTCACCGCGCTCGGCGAGCGCATCGGGGGCCAGGCCGAGGCCGCGGCGCAGTCGATCCTCAAGAGCCGCGCCGACTGGGTGAAACGCAACCGGCCCAGTCTCGAAAAGAACCCATCGCTCTCAACGCCTTTTTGGCTCGAGCAGTGTGTTGCCCTCGCCCTGCTCGCCCATCGTGCGCAGGTCGCGGGCAGCGCGCTCGATGCTTCCCACGACGAGCGACTGGCCGCGCTCGCGCTGAGCCATGACGCGAGCTACGCGCTGCCTCCAGTCCTCGAGGCCCTCCCGAAGGAGCGCGCCGGGAAGATCGCGTGCGCACAGATCGGGCTCGTCCAACGTTTCCCAATCGCCGAGGGCGCTGCGGCAGCGATCGCGCTGTGCGAGAGGTGGGGAGGCGGGCCGTACTACGAAAAGAAGCTCACCGCCGCCCTTGCCGCAATCGGCCCCGACGCATGCCCCGCAATCGAGGCCGCGCTCGCCAAGGGCAGCCCGCAGGACGCGGTGCTCCGCAAGATGCTGACCAAGCTCGGCAAAGCGGGGAAGAAGCTTGCGAAGCCGAAGGGGCTTTCCGCTCGATGAAGATTCTTCGCGTCTTCCAGACCGAGCGCTTCCACGGACGGTCAGGGATTCGCGACAGCTTCACGTCGGCGTCGAGCGCGCTCGGCAGACGTGGAGCCATGAGCCCTCCGGTCTGCTTCTTGACGAATGTCCGATGGACCTCCGGGAGCGTGCGATCGCCGCGCGTGGTCGACGAGGGCCAGAAGTGAGGGTTCATGCCTCGGGCTCCCTTGCCTGTTCCTTCCGACCGTGCCGAGCGTGAAACCACCCGGAGGCCGTGCGCTGGTGCTCTTCCGAGACGACGAGCCAAACCCGGTGCAAGTGCTCCGCCGCACCCGCCTCGAGGGCCTCGGCCACGAGCACGGAGCTCGCTTCGAGAGACAGCACGCGCGGAGCCATCCCGAGCAACGGCAACGCCAACGATCGAGCTCCGAGCGACTCGGAGGCCACGAGCGCGCTGGATAGCGCCCGTCGAACCGCGTCGACGTCGCACGAAGGCTCCGCATCGAAGTCGTGGACGATCGCGAGGAGACGATGGGGCGCCCCACGGCGCACCACCACCGAGCCAACGGCGCACGGCTCCACATCGAGCGCCGCGGTCATGACGCGAATCGCCGGCTCCGCGACGGTAGGGAGCTCGTTCGGCGCACTCGAGACGAGGTAGGTGTCTTCCTCGATGACGAAGGCGTCGACGTCGAACGGCGGCCTGGCCCTCGCGGAGATCCACAGCTCGGGGCCGCCCGGCAATCCGAAGCGGAGCCGCCTTGGACCGGAGACCAGCTCAATGGCCATTTGACGCGCTCGGCAAGGTGGGCACAAGCCTCGAAGGCTCCGTTGGATTTGGCGATTGACGAGGCATGACCTGGTCTTCGAACGGATTTCTCGAAGGCGCCTGGACACGCGCATTGCGATTAAAGCATGTCGACCCGAAGCCCCGAGCAGGCAGCTCGGGGCCTACATTGAATCGATCGAGCCCGCCCGCGTCTATCGGCGATGGGACGTCACGCGCGGGTGCTCCTCGTCGTGCTCTTGGTCTTGATTGACACTCCCGACGAGGCGGCGGCGCGGTCGCGCCATCACGGCAGTCGGAGGTCGGACCATCGAGTCCTGGTCACCCCCAAGGCCGTCTCCCCTCGCCCGCCGTCGGCAGGCAGGTCCACGGCGCGGCGCAGCGTCGCGACTGGCGTCGACCAAGCCGTAGGTTGTTCGTGTACGTCGACCTCGAGCTGTCCCGAAATTGGCACCCTCGCGATCCACGGGTACCGGTCGCAACCCCTCTACTGCAACCAGCTGAATGGGGTGGAGAACGCGGGAGTGCGGAACGACCACTCCTGGTACTACCAGTGCGCGGAGCTCGCCAACCGCTGGTTGGTGGAGAGTGTCGGCGCGCCGAGAATCAGGGGCAATGCCGATCAGATGTGCGACAACGCGGACCGCGGCGCGTTCGACGTTTACACGAAGAAGACCAGGTACGAGCCCGTGCCCGGCGATCTGCTCGTTTGGAGCGGCTACGCGATGGGGCACGTGGCTGTCGTGACGTCGGTCTCGGCCTCGTCGATCGTAGTCGCGAATCAGAACTATGGGCACGGCGGTCTGCAATACCCCCTGCTCGCCACTCCCCGGACCGAAGGCTTCTTCGGCAGTCCGCGAGGCGACCGCGGACTGCATGCGAAGTGCATCATTCACCCGCGAAAGCTCTCGCCCTCGGCAAGCACCTCCGTCCTCGCCATTCCCACCCCGTCCGGGCCGTGCGCGCGCGTGTCTTCCGC
>JAYUKI010000920.1:0-10656 GCA_043764595.1 Myxococcales bacterium
GTCGGAGCTCCTGGCGGGCGCGATGGCCCAGCTGAACCAAGTGGGCGAGGCGCTCGTGCGCAACAGCCCCGACTCGCGCATCACGGTCGAAGGCCACACGGACAGCCAAGGCCAAGCCGCGCACAACCAAGAGCTCTCCCAGAAGCGCGCTGAAGCGGTGGCCACGTACCTCCGCTCGCGCGGCATCGCCCCGGATCGCGTCACGGCCGTGGGCAAGGGGCCGGACAAGCCCATCGCCGACAACAAGACCATCGAAGGCCGCGCTCAGAACCGCCGCGTCGAGATTATCGTCGAGCCGCCGAAGTAGGGCTTTCGCGGTTTTTGGGTACCAAGCGCCCGGTGAAGCGGCATGGCCGTTTCCCGGGCGTTTTCATGGGTCCTGCGCGGCGCACCTTCGCCATAGGCAAGCCGGGCGCTTCGCTCCCTCGGATGAAGGTGCGTGCACATCCCGCTTGACAGACGGTTCCATTTCGGAGATTTACGCGAGTGGAGAGCTGTCCGAGTGGCCGAAGGAGCCTGATTCGAAATCAGGTGTTGGTGCAAGCTAACCAAGGGTTCGAATCCCTTGCTCTCCGCTAGATTTCCTTGCGGGACGCGTAGGATGACCGAAAGGTTGTCCACCTCCGATGAACAAGATTCGGCAGCTTGCGATCTTTGCTGCCGTCGGATTCGGGTGCACCTACCGCACTCCCGAAGTGCATGTGCCGCCCACATTTTCGGTGGTGAGCCCTGCGGGCATCGACCTGACGACGGTCGACGTCGTGGCGCGGGGCGAGCGCGTTTCGCCCGAAGTTGCAGCCCACGTCAAAGAGACGGTGCGCGAGATATTGGTTGGCGCGGTCCACCAAAAAGAGGCGACCTCCGCTCGTCTTCATGTCTCGGCCCGCGTGGAAATCTACCGCAGCGAAGACTGGGTCGCCAACGCAGGACGGGTCGACGGCTGTGGGGCCGTTCCCGTCGTGCTCGCGGCTCCGGCCGGGGCGAAAATCGAGGACGAATCTCTCGCCGTGGAGCTCTCCATCGAGCTCGATGGTCGCCAATACCACGGTCGTGGTGCGGCGCGAAAAGAGGGAAGCGTCTATGCGTCCGCACGCCGTCGCGCCCTCGCCGTCGCGCTCCAGCAAGCGCTCGAGAACGCGGCAAAACAGCCCACGCCGTGATGTTCGAGGCGTGATGCGGTCCTTGGTCGTTAGTTCATTCGAGGGGCGGCCGGGGGCGAGAGCGTCCGCCCCGGGCGACCGATGGGCTCGAGCTTGTCCGGGTTGTCGGGAGGGATGACTCGCTTGCCATTTACATCCTCGACGTCCACCACGATCTCGATGGCGACGTTGCACTTCTGAGAGGTGCGGAGGCCAAGATCGAAACCGACGATGCCCGCGGAGACGGGTGGGCGGTAGGGATCGAGCAATGGATCGGGCTCGGTGGAGCGGTTCTGGACGTTGAAGGCTCGGTTGAAGAGACCAGGACCTGCGAACGCGCCAGCACCGGGCCGCGAGGCGATGGTCATCGCCGTGCCGAGATCGGTGGCGAGCTCGAGGAAGTCGTCCGGAGGCAAGATGCCTTCGATGCGCGACTTCGGCGGGATCACGAACCAGCGATCCACACCGCTGACATTCGGAGTCATCGATTCTTCGTCACCCGCAGAGAGGCCTGGTCGGTAGCGCAAAAACTCGTTCCATGGGTCCACGAGGAGCTCGACGATGCGCGGACGATCGTCGAGGTTCGACAGCGTGAAGCGCACGGTGATTCGCGTGTCTGCGGAGAGCTGGAACGGTGTGCGTGGGTAGGGGGCCAGTGGGACGAGCGTCGCTTCTTCTTCGGCGTTCGGCTTCCGAAGCGGAAGAATGACCGGGACGCTCACCTGGTAGATCGCCGTCTCTTCGTCTTCGTAGAGCGCGCCCATACGGTCGTTCATGCCCAAAACGACGGGCAAGATGGTCTGGTCGCCGCCTTGGTTCGCGCACGCGGCGCACGCAACGAGGACGCCGGCAACGAGGGCTCCAGAAGCGACACGACGGATCGCCGAACCAAGGGCGGTAGGCCCCACTCTCCGAGGGCTACACACCCCAGGCAGCGTGGATCTTCCGTGAAAAGAGAAGGGGTCTCGCACAATCACCTCGATGAAGAGTACCCCTTGCGAGGGCCGTGCCGCACGTTTTTGACGTTCCCATAAAGATGCCGTGTGCATCTATTCGCGCCGTTCGAGAATGCGATAGAGCCCCTGGCGGCTGAGCCCCAGCGCGCGCGCGGCCTCGAGCTTGTTGCCATCCGCAGTGGCAATGGCCCTCCCAACGAGCTTCTGCATCTCGGCTTCGTGCCGCGCACGGAGTCCTTCGAAGGTCGTTTCTGGGAGGTCGCTTTCTTTCGGCGGCCCAATGGCCGGAGACCGCTGCATCGCGAGGGCGATGTCGGGACGACCGATGGTCAGCCCCTCCGACAGCGCTGCGGCGGCCCGCACCACGTTTCCGAGCTCGCGTACGTTTCCTGGCCAGGCGTGCTCGGAAAGGGCCGCGAGCGCGGGCACGTCGAGCTTGTGGTCCTTCGTCGTCGCTTCTCGTGCAAGCAGCGCCCGCGCCACGAGGGGCACGTCCTCCAGACGCTCGCGAAGCGACGGGACGACCACCGTGAGGGCCGCCAGACGGTAGAAAAGGTCCTGCCGGAATGCGCCTCGCTCGACGAGTACGGGGAGAGTCCGATGCGTGGCCGCGACGATGCGCACGTCCACCTTGCGTGTTTTGTTGCTTCCCAGCGCGCGGACCTCGCGGTCTTCGAGGACGCGCAGGAGCTTGACCTGCATTTGTGGAGTCATTTCGGCTACTTCGTCGAGAAAGAGCGTGCCCCCGCTGGCCTCGACGAAGAGACCACTGCGTGCGCGATCCGCACCGGTGAACGCGCCACGTTCATGGCCGAAGAGCTCCGCCTCCAGCAGGGGCTCAGGCACGGCTCCGCAGTTGATCGCGACGAACGGGCCCTCGGCGCGCTCCGACAGACGATGCACGAGCCTGGCGAAGAGCTCCTTGCCTGCCCCCGTTTCGCCAGAGAGCAGGACGGAGGTGGCGCTCCGTGCAGCGCGAGCCACCGTGGCGACGGCCCGTACGAGCGATGGGGCTTCGCCAACGAGTCCGACCTCGGTCATCGCGCGGCGCACGGGTTCGGGGAGCCTTTCGTCCGTGAAGGTCGCGCCCTTTTTGGTCCGCCTCTCGGCGAGCTTGCGTTCGACCTGGAAAAGCAGGCGCCGGAAGCGTGCTCGGTGCTCGGTGGGGGTTCGCTCCACGAGCCTTGCGCGGAGCATCGGCAAGGTGACACGGGCGAGGCCACCGATCGGATCCGGTTCGTGCACGAGGGCCGCGCAAGCCTCGTGCTCGACACGTCCCGCTGCGCCACTTCCGGCGATCGCCAGCGCTCCCAGCCAACGGAGGAGCCATGCTTCCGGTGGTCCGGCGCGAGCCGCAAGGGCAAGTGCTTCGGCGGCGTGAAGGCGAATCCCCGCAGTGGCTTCGAGGCTCATCAGCGCGATGCCCGTGCGCTCCGCTTCCGTCACACGACCAAGCGAGAGCATCGCATGGCCGCGCACCCGTTCGAGTGCGGACCGCACGGGGCGAAGGAGCCCCTTCAGCGCGAGGCCTTGTTCCGTGAGGGCGACCGCCCGAAGCGCTTCGCCGGAGCGATTGAGCACGAGCTCGGCTTCGAGGGCGAGGTGCTGCGCGCGTCGCCACGAAGGCGCTCCGTCGTCGAAGGATGTCTCGGCGAGGATGGCGTCGGCTTCGTCGTATGCGCCAACGTCGAGCAGTATCTGCACGCGTGCGTGTCGGAGCGTCCAGTCGGCTGCGCGGCCGATCGCTTGGGCACCGGTCGAGTCTTCGCGGGCCTCGGCGACGACGGTCTCGGCCCGCGCCAGAACCGAAAACGCCTCCGAAAAACGGCCGGCCACGCGGTGCACACCCGAAAGGTTGCATAGTACACGAAAGGACCTCGAGGCAGGCAAATCGTCGAGCGGCGTGGCGAGCAACGCGTCGAACGCCTCACGGGCTCGTTCGTGATCGCCAAGCCTCCCGAGCAGGAGCGCATACTCCGAAAGCACGAAGCGCTCGGTGGCCGGATCGTCGGCACGCTTCGCGAGGGCACGCGCGCGGGCCGCATGTTTCAGTCCACCGATGTACTCGCCCGTCGCGCGCCGCACGTCGGCCAGCACGAGCTCCGCGAGGGCTTCGTCCCGGAACGAACGGGCCGCTCGTGCAATGCGCGCCGCCTCGCGGGCCACGATCTCGGCGGCCCCCGCGTCGTCGTCCTGGAGCAACGCGATCGCCAGGACGCGCCTTGCTGCAGCGCGATCCGGACCCCGAGGCGATTTGTCCGCGAGGGCTACCGCCGCCTCCCCGAGGGCACGAGCCTCACGGACGTCGGCATCGTCGAGGGCGATTTGTGCGCGCTCGTAGAGACGTTCGGCATCGCTCGGTGTTGCGCCGCTTGTCGCCTTCGCACGCGCACGCCTGGGGACTGCCATGTGTCCGAAATGTGGACACAGCCCGAGCCCACGGTCAACCCGGGTGTGACCTTGAGGATTTCGTGCGGAAAAGTCGAAGGGTTCCGGCTGTGGCAGCACCGTGGAGTGTCGGCGCCTCCTGACGAGCCGATTCGCGCCGAAGCCAAGCTCTCGGAAGGCGATGGCTTTCGACCTGATGGGTGCTCTAGGCTGCATCGCGTGGCAACTCCGATCCTCGAGGCTCGCGATCTCCGCCTCGACGAGGGAGGCCACGTCGTGGTCGAGGGCCTCTCTTTCGCGACGAGCGGCGACAAGGTTCTCGTCTTCGGTGCATCCACGCCCATCCTGCGGGCCGCGGCTTCGGAGCTTGCGGTTCAGCGAGGTCATCTCCTCGTGGCCGGTCGTGAGCCTTCGGCGGCGGCGCGCTCGAACACCGTAGCCTCGGCCCTGCTCGATCCGGTTCTTCCGCCGGGCTTCACTCCGGCGAGCTACGTCGAGTGGAGCGCGAAGCTTGCCGTGAACGATTCCGCGCTCGCGAAAAAGCAGGCCGCGAGCGCGATCGGCGCGCTGTTGCTCGCGTCGGTCGAAAAAACGCCGCTCGTCCGCTGCGTGACCACGGCCCGACGGGCGACGGTGATAGCCGCGGCGTTGGCTACCGGAGCGGGAACGATTCTGCTGGAAGATCCGACGCATGGCCTCGAGGACGACGCCGCCCGCGGTTTCGCGAAGCTCGTCACGAAAGCGCTGGCGGGCGTTCGGTGGGCGCTTTTTGCCGCACGAATCCCCCTCGAGAGCCCACTCGCCCTCGAAGCCGACGATGCACTCGTGCTCGGTGCGAACGAAGTGCTTGCCCAAGGGTTTCCGGCCGAGCTCGCGGCCCGCGAGAAGCGGTTCTCGATCGTGGTCGAGGGCGATGCTCGAGCTTTCACCGAGGCCCTTGCCACCTCCGGTTTTTCGTCCGTGGGCACCCCCCCGCGCCTCCTGGTCGACCTCGGGGACGCGCCGGACGCCACGGCTCGGGACCTGTTCGCGCTCGCGCTCGAGCACGGCGTAACCATCGTGGAGCTCTCGCCGGTGGCGGGCGCTTTGGCGTAGAGTGCGCGGGTGCGGTGCTCGAGCCGCCCCTCACGAACACGGAGACACCCATGACAGAGGACGATGACGCGCTCGAGGCCGCGGATGCACGGTCGGGAACTCTGGCGGCACGAACGCTGGGCCCTAGCCGTATCGGCGTGTACACCGCCCTCGGAACGCTTAGCGGCGTGGTGCCGCTCCCTTGGCTTCCGGAAGCAGCCGTGCGCCAAATTCGCGGAACCCTTGCCCACGAGGTCGCGACCCGACACGGCCTGTCGCTGACGCCGGAAGCGCGGCGCATCTTGGCGAGCACGAGCGGCGTAGAGGGGCCTCGAGGCATGTTCGCCGAGGCCCTCATGTTCGCCTCCACGAAGGTGCTTGGCCGCTTCGGGCCGCTCGGCATCCTGGCCCCCGTGCGCTTCGGCGTGAGCACGTTCTTGCTCGGCTACCTCTTCCAACGCTACCTCGAGACCGCAAGACGAGATCGCGCGGCTCGCGTCGACGCGGAAGAGGCTCGTCGCGTCCGTCGGGCGATGGATCAAGCGATGCTCTACGTCTTCACCACCGAAGTGGAGAGCGACAAATTCGAGATCCCCCGCGCCTCGGAGGATCTTCGCGACGGCACCACGCAGCTCTTGGACAGCGTGCTCATCTCCATGGCAAACCTGCCGGCGTGGCTCGTTCGGCGCGTGGAAGCCTCGTTCGACGAGCTTGTGAACAATATCGCGTAAGTGCCTGGAATAACATGAGAAACCTGGTGGCGAAGGCGCGCCGTGTGGTCGTGAAGGTGGGCTCGCGAACGCTCGCGAACGACGGCGGAGTGTTCACGCGTCTCGCCGATGCCATCGCGAACGCCCACGCAGAAGGTCGCTCGATCGTCCTCGTTTCGAGCGGGGCCATCGCGCTCGGCACGAAGAAGCTCGGATACAAGTCGCGTCCGAAAGAGATGGCGAAGCTCCAGGCCGCGGCGGCGGCTGGGCAGAGCCTCCTCATGCGCGCATACGAAGAAGCCTTTGCGGAGCGAAACCTCGCGGTCGCCCAGGTGCTCCTCACGCATGCGGATTTGGCCGACCGCACACGCGTGAACAATGCACGTGCCGCACTGTCGGCGCTTCTCGATGCCCGTGCCGTGCCAGTGTTGAACGAAAACGACTCGGTGTCCGTCGAGGAGATCAAGTTCGGCGACAACGACCAGCTCTCGGCGCTCGTGGCGCCCATCGTCGATGCCGATCTGCTCGTCTTGCTGTCGGACGTTGCGGGACTGCTCGATGCCAAAGGCGAGCGTGTTCCCAAGGTGGTCGACATCGAGCGAGAGGCGCTTTCGCTCGTTCGAAAGGGCAAGAGCCACGAGGGCACGGGCGGTATGGAGAGCAAGCTCGAGGCCGCTCGGCAGGCCACGCTCGCGGGCGCGCACGTCGTCATTGCCGACGCGCGCGAGCCCGGCATCGTGGACGACGTGCTTGCCGGCAAGGACGTCGGCACCTGGTTCGTCGCGCGGGAAAAGCGGCTCTCCGCGAAGCGCTCGTGGATCGCCTTCACGCTGCGTCCGCGCGGCGCTCTCGTGCTCGACGCCGGAGCGGCAAAGGCCGTCGTCGAAAAGGGCAAAAGCGTCCTGGCCATTGGCGTGCTCGGCGTGCGCGGCGACTTTCGGTCCGGAGACTCCGTGCGCCTCGTTTCTTCCGAAGGACGCGAGCTCGGCCGAGGATTGTCGAGGTTTGCTTTCGAGGACGCGACGCGACTCGCCGGAACCAAGGGCGACGACAGCGAAGACCACGTGCTGGTCCATCGGGACGAGCTCGTGGTCTTCGGACCCTGAGTGGCGTCTTCTTAGGGCGTTGGCGGAGCGCCTTCGATCTTTCCTCGGCTGCCAGGGGGAACGTTCAAATTCGTGGGCGATGACCCCCGCGCAATGACCTGCGAGGCCTGCGTGAGGACGTCGGGACGGAGGGCCGAGTCGATGCCGCGCCCGCTGACCGAGCCGTGGCAGGCCGCACACAAGCCGTCGAAAAACTCGGGCTTGAAGGACTGCGACGCATACTCCCCTGGAGCAAACACGAATTGCTCCCGTTGATAGCGCGGCCACTTCCGTTCGAGCGATCTCGGAGAATCGGGAAGCTTCATCACCAGCGGCAATCCACCAGGAACCTGGAAGTGGGCGGAGCCGTCGCTCTCGATTGGGAACTTGCCAATCGAGCGGCGTTTCACGAACACCTTGCCGAACGGGTCGGTTATCGACTGAGCGCCGGCCGCGTCGTGGGACGCCACTTCGAGGGGAGGCGGCATGTCCTCGTAGAGCTCGATTTCTTTCAAGTCGTTCTCGAGAGGGCGTCCAGTGGGTGTGTTTTGGAAGACCAACGAAGCCAGTACGGGCACACTGAGCACCGTCACGTCCGCCTCGTTCTTGCCCTCGAAGATTCGTGTGTTGCCGTTGGCCTCGTCGGGAGTCGACTTGAAGATTCCACGCGATACGCGACCGTAGACGGCTACGGCATCGATCTCCGCGGCACCGGCTTCGCCAAACAGCTTGACCCGTCCGCCCCGACCCGGATCCACGACATATACGTCGTAGTCTCCGTTGAAGGAGCTCGTGGTGGCCGCCGCGCCGAAGCTGGTCAGAATTTGGCCATTCGGAAGCGCAGAAGGCGTCGCGTAGAGGCCTGCCGTCGGTTGGTCCCGTCGGCCCGTGACCGACCCATCCACGAAACGCAGCGAGCGGAGGAAGTACCGTGGATCCACCGACGTGGGGGAGGCCGGATCGATCACCGAAGGATCGATGGGGAAGTCTGCCGGATTGCCGCTTACGAAGTCGATGCCAATCGAGCGGTTGACGACTCCGAGAGTGCCGCCACCGAAGGGAACACCAGGTTCGCTGAACACGGCCACGAGGTCTTTTTG
The DNA here is from genome assembly GCA_043764595.1 of Myxococcales bacterium. GTDB lineage: Bacteria > Myxococcota_A > Polyangia > Polyangiales > Polyangiaceae > JAAFHV01. Next base: position 8,453 of record JAYUKI010000920.1, read on the forward strand.
GGGTAGCTCGGCCACACGGCTCGTCTGGGAATAGCCGATGGAGCCGCGCTGCGAAAACAGTGGGTGGTAGTCCGCGCCGTCCATGTTGATGCGACGAAGCGCGAGTTGGTAGAAGTTGGGAGCGCGTTTTTCCGCGGTGAAAATGAGTCGCCCGTCCGACATGAACGTCGGCTCGCGCTCCACATTCAGGAGATACGTGAGCTGGCGAACACGGTTTCCGGCGCCCGCGCGTTCGAGAACGTAGAGGTTCGCGTTCGGCTTGGAAGGGTCCGAAGGCGTGCGCTGAGGCCCTTGGTAATCGTACGCCTCATTTTTCAAGTTTCCGCGCGTGGACGCGAAAACGAGAGGCGTGTTTCCATTTTCCGGAGGTCCGTAGGCCGGATCGAAGTTGTGAATCAGGAGGCCGTTTTGGCTCGCTGGTCCGGCTGCGATCTCAGGGTTCTTTTGGCATCCCGAGCCGTCCGCGTTCATCTCGTAGATCGCGAGAGGCTCGGCCGCCGAGGTCCGAGCGGCAAAGGCGATGCGCTTTCCGTCCCACGAGACGGCGGGCCTCCGGATGTCGGCCGTGGCGCGATCCAGCCCACAACCTTGGTTGAGCACCGAATCCGCGCCTGGAGTGAGCGCGCCGGTCGGAGCGGTCGTGATGGCCACCCGGCGAAGCTCGGCGCCCGGTTGGTATTGGTCGAAATCCTGAGGGCGTCCGGGTACTTGGTCGAGCGGACGTTTCACGTAAACGATGGCGGAAAATGGCGTGGGCTTCGACACTTCGCGTTCGCGGCGAATCCACTCGATGAGCACGCAGTACGCCGGGATCTTGTCGAGGTCGCCGTTTTCGTAGTCGTAGGGAGGGGTGGCCGTCGTGCAGCGCTCCGGACTTGCGACGTCGGCACGGAAGTCCTCGAGCAGGGGGCCACCACGATGGATGATGCCTGCCGCGCGATCGCAGCCGTTGCCGGTGCAAAGCTCGGGCCGATAGAGATTCTTGCGAATGAACCGGCTCGCGTGAGGATCGTCGCTCTCGAGGGCGATTTGGTGGAGCGAAAGGTCGTAGTTCTTGCGTGTGGCCGAGAGCGAAAAGCTCCCTCCCGATCCACCACGCAAACGGAAGTCGTGGAACATCGAAGCCGAGTGGCACTGCACCATCATGCAGCCCTTCTTCACGAGCATCGGCTGCACCTTCTGTGCGAAGAAGGCAAACGCCGGATCGTCCGTCGGGGGCTTCGGCGGGCCGTGAGCCGTGGCCCATTCGCGCACTGCGGTGTACGTCGAGTCGTCCTGAGTCTCGTAGACGACCCCACCTTCGTGGAACGCTCCGCCCTGGCTCGGCGCGAGCGGGCGTCGCAAGAGCTCACTCTCCTCGGGGGACTGGGCGAGGTAGTCGCGGGCCGCGTAGTAGTTCCAGCGAACTTGCTCGGGAGTGTCGTTGCAGGTGAGATAAAGGGTATTCGACGACGTTCCGTGGCAATTGCCTGCGGCGCATCCGTCCTTGAGCTTTGGTGCGACTTTGTCCTTGAAAAGAGCAAAGTCAGGAGTCGCCGGATCGCGTGAGACGTCCGGTCCTGGCGGTACTTCCGCATTGCACGGCCGACGTTCGACGTTCGGCCGCGGCGGACCCGCGTTGTTCTCCGAGGCGCCGTTTTGGATCCATCTACGAACGGTCTGATAACCCGTCGACGTAGCGTCGAAGACCGAGCCGCCCGCGTGCTTGATGTCCGTCGTGATGGTCGCGCGCTTGCCGTCGTAGGCTTGCACTGTGACCTGGAACGGCTCGATATTTTTGACGAGGAACGCTGGCTGCCCGTAGGGCCCGTAGTCGAGCAACAGGTCCCGCCGTTTGGCGAGACCCGCAAAGCTGGCGACATCGAGATTCCCGAGGGCGTTGCCTCGGTCGTCCGCAACGTGACACCCGGCACCCGTATTGGTGCGGACGCACGACGTCGACAAGACGGGCGCAATGGAGCGCTCGAAGTACGTCGATTTCGGTATTTCCTTGTCGGCACACGCGGCGGGGAGAAGCGCCAAGAGTGCCACAGTGGTTACCGACAAAGACGCGAGAAACGAGCCAGACGGCGAGCGACTCTTCGTGCGCAACGGGTGTCCTCCGAGGGACGATGTTACTCCTACAAGCGACGAAGGGCGATGGTTGCCTGGTCGCGGACGAGGCCGTTCGCGTCGTTCTTCGCGACGTCCTCGAGCACCGAACG
>JAYUKI010000921.1:0-3084 GCA_043764595.1 Myxococcales bacterium
CGGCGACGACGAATACTGCTGTATTTTGAGGAGCCGCAACGCCGCATCCGGCGCGCGGGACCGGCGAGATGGGTAAGTTATTTCTGAGCGGGTCCTAAGTGCAAGCGACTATGGATACGAGCGTGCGGTCGATGTTTCGAAGACAAGCTATGTGTCTCGTGGGCGGACTCCGGTACCGTTGCATGAGAGTGTCGAGCACGACCGGCACGGGCTGGTCGGCGCTCGGTTTGGCCCTATCGCTCCCGAGTGAATCCTAAAATGGCTCTCGCCGCGCTCGAGCTTCTTCCCGAGGACCTGCGTCTACGGACACGTGCTCTGACCGACGCCGAGCCCAAGCGGGGTCGACCCTACGTCCTGTACTGGATGCGCATGGCGGTCCGCGGTCACGACCATCCGGCGCTGGACGCCGCCGTCGCGATTGCGAACGCGCTCGGGACGATCGTTTTCGTCTATCACGCCGTGTCGGAGCGCTATCCGTTCGCTTCGGACCGCCACCATACGTTCATTCTCGAGGGGGCCCGCGACGTCGCGCACGAGCTGCAACAACGAGGTATCGCCTATGCCCTCCACGTCGAGCGGCCCAGAGCTCGAGGTCCGTTCCTGCTGGAGCTCGCCCAGCAGGCTGCGCTGGTGGTGACTGAGGACGTGCCGGTGCCTCCGCTCGCCGAATGGACCCACAGACTCGCTTCCCACCTGGCCCTCCACGACGTTCCGCTGCTCGCCACCGATGCGTCGTGCATCGTTCCCATGCCGCTCGTCATGAAGCGCTACGACCGCGCGTACGCGTTCCGCTCGGCGTCGCGGAGGATCGCCTCGGCGACGCTCGGCCGCGCCGGGAACGATATCGCGCCGGCGCACGCGGCCTCGATGCCGATCCTCCCCTTCGAGCCGATAGAGGCGGAAACCCTCGACGATCGCGCCATCGCACGGCTCGTGGCCGAGTGTGAAATCGATCACGGGGTGGGCCCGGTGCGCGACCTCCGCGGAGGGTCCGTGGCCGGGTATGCGCGCTGGAACAAGTTCCGAACCGAGGGGCTCGCGCACTACGCCGCGCGACGCAACGACGCCGCAATCGACGGGACGAGCCGCCTCTCGCCGTGGCTGCACTTCGGTCACGTCTCGCCGTTTCGCATCGCCCGCGAGGCCTCGCGGACCTCGGGCCCGGGCGCCGACAAGTTCCTCGACGAGCTGCTCGTCTGGCGCGAGGTCGCCTGGCACTTTGCGGCGCACACGCCGAACCTCGAGTCGCTCGAGGCGCTCCCCGACTGGGCGCGCGCGACCCTCGAGGCCCATGCTCCGGACGCACGCGAGGTGCTCTCCTCAGAGCGGCTGGAACGCGGCCGCACCGGCGACGTCCTATGGGATCTCGCGCAGCGCTCGCTCGTGGCCCACGGAGAGCTTCACAACAACTTGCGCATGACCTGGGGCAAAGCCGTGCCGGCTTGGACGGCGACGCCCGAGGATGCGCGACGCATGCTCGTCGCGCTCAACAATCGCTACGCGCTCGACGGCCGCGATCCCTCTTCGTACGGCGGGCTCTACTGGTGCCTCGGCCTCTTCGACCGCCCATTCACTCCGGAGCAACCGGTCCTCGGCACGGTCCGCGCGCGCCCGTCTTCCGTGCATGGCGGCCGCCTCGATCTCGAGAAGTACGCGGCGCGTGCCCGACGCGACACGCGTCGCATCGGTCGGATCGCGGTGGTCGGGGCCGGCGTCGCGGGGCTCGTGTGCGCCCGCACTCTGCTCGACAATGGAATCGAGGCCGTCGTCTTCGACAAGGGGCGAGGGCCGGGCGGAAGACTCGCGAGCCGTCGAAGCCCGGACCTCGCCGTCGATTTGGGCGCGCAGTATTTTACGGCGCGCGATCCGCGCTTTCGGAGGTTCGTTTCGTCGTGGATCGACGACGGGCTCGCTGCCCCATGGAACGGGCGCATCGGAGCCGTGGACGGCCGAGGTGGCGGCCCATCCGACACGGCCCCCCTCGAACGTCTCGTCGGCACACCGAGCATGAGCACGCTAGCGCGCCATCTCGCGCGAGACCTCACGGTCCAGACGAGCCACCGGATCGATCGCGTCGAACGACGGAATGGCGCGCTTCTACTGCGAGGTACGGCCGCACCGGAGGGAACGCGACTCGGCCCGCGCGATCCGACGGAAGGCGATCCGGTCGAGCTCGGGACGTTCGACGCGGTCGTCCTGTGCCTCCCTCCGGCACAGGCCCACGCGATCGTCGACGGCGTGAGTGCGCAGCTCGCCGCGGCGCTAGCGGGCGTCTCGTTCGATCCGTGCATCGCGCTCGGCTTCGTGCCGGAGAACGCGGACGCGCTCCGTGCCGTGCCGTTCGACGGACTCTTCGTCGGACGTGACGACGATCCGGACCGCTTGCTTGCCTGGGTAGCGCGGGACTCCAGCAAGCCGATGCGGCCTGGCACCGAGACCTGGGTCGTCCACGCGGCGCCCGAGTGGTCACGCGCTCACTTGACCGCTCCGCGCGAGACGCTCGAACGCACGCTGCTCGACGAGCTCGCGCGAGTACTTGGTCTCGACCCCGTGCGCGCGAGCGCGAGCGCCCTCCAAAGGTGGGCCTTCGCCCGTGCGTGCGCGACGCTGTCTCACCCGCTGTTCGACGACGAGGCTCGTATCGGCGTCGGTGGGGATTGGACCGCAGGGGGGCGCGTCGAGGGCGCGTTCCTCGCGGGCGTGGCCCTCGCCGGCCGCCTGATGGGCCTCCCGACGAGCCACGGTGCGGAGGTTCCGATCCCCTTGGCCTGATGCGTGCGCAGCGTTGCCAGACTTTCGACGCTTCGGTTCTTCGTAGACGTCCGGCAGCTTGGTGCGAACGGTTCGCCCGTCCATCTTCGCGAAGCTGGCAGAAGCTCGCCGCGACCGACCCTTCGATTGGCCCGAGGCTGTGGCTCTGTCGGGATCGGGGGTTCGTTCATGCACCCGAGGTTCGCTCGACCTTACGAGCGCTGCGAGGCAAAGACCTTAGGGCCCGCTCAGAAATAACTTGCCCATATCGGCGAGGACCGCGCGGCGGAGGCAAGGCGCGGCGACGACGAATACTGCTGTATTTTGAGGAGC
>JAYUKI010000922.1:0-10618 GCA_043764595.1 Myxococcales bacterium
CGTGGTCATGAGCTGCTCTTCGGTGACGTTCTTGTTCACCACGTCGCGCATGCGCTGACTGCCGGCCTCCGGGGCGAACGTGATGCCCTGCGCACGCACACGGGAGATGTCGTCGAGCACGTTCTCTTCGAGGCCGTACGCCCGGAGCGACGACACTCCGAGGCTTACTTTTTCGGGCGCGAGCGCATCTGCGACCTTCTTGATGAGGGGCGCGATGCACGAGTAGTCCGCGGTCGAGAGCGACGTGAGACTGGCTTCGTCGTATCCGGCTTTTTTCACGGCCGAGACCACGGTCGCGACGATTTGATCGGGGTCGCGCTCGCGCACGGGACGGTAGATCATGCCCGCTTGGCAGAAGCGGCACCCCTCCGTGCAGCCACGAGCGATCTCGATCGACATGCGATCGAAGATGGCTTCGGGACCACCGACCGGGCCGTCGTCCGGGAAGGGAAAGCGGTTCAAATCGTCCACGAGCGAGCGCACGATCGGAAACGGAAGCTCGGGGTCCTCTGGCTTTTTCACCACGAAAAGGCCGGTGTCGTCGCAGCGTTCGGTGGCGTAGAGCGAAGGCACGTACACGCCACGAAGCTTCGCGAGGGCGCGCAGGCGCTCTTTGCGAGGCACTCCCTTTTCGCGCAGATCGGCCCACACGAGGGCGAGCTCGGTCGCGCGCTCTTCGCCGTCGCCGATGACGATCGCGTCGAGAAACGGGGCAATGGGCTCGGGATGCGTGGCCGAGGGGCCTCCGGCGATGACGAGCGGATCGTCCTCGCCGCGGGCGTCCGTGCGAAGGGGAATGCCGCCCAGATCGAGCATGGTGAGGATGTTCGTGTAGGTGAGCTCGAACTGGAGCGAGAAGCCCACCACGTCGAACTCGGAGAGCTTCCGAGCGCTCTCGAGCGACACGAGCGGCAGCCCGCGCGCGCGGAGCTCGGCCTGCATGTCGACCCACGGCGTGTAACAGCGCTCGGCCAGCGTGCGCGGATCGTCGTTCAGGATTTTGTAGAGGATCTTGAAGCCGAGGTGGCTCATCCCGATGTCGTAGACGTCTGGAAACGCGAGGCAAACGCGTGACTTCAGGCCCTCTGCGTTCCAGTCCTTCGTCACGGCTCCGAACTCGCCACCGAGGTACCGGGCGGGTTTCTGCACACGGTGGACGAACTCGGAATAGGGGTGGAGCGGCATCGCCTGCGGTTCTAGCCCGAACGGCCCAAAAATCACCCTTCGTCGTGACGGTCCCCGAAACGGACCCGAACGGTCGAGCTTTGGCGAAATCTCGTGACGTTCCGACGTGCTACGCTGGCCTCGCATCCGATGGCGAGGCCCACGAAGAGCACGACCACCCGGGCCGAGGACATGCGTGACCGCATCGTGGCGGCTGCCACGACCCTCTTCAGCCGCTACGGATTCAAGCGTACGTCGGTCGAGCTCCTGGCCAAGGAAGCCGAGGTGGCAAAGCCCACGGTCTACGTCTATTTCGCGGACAAGGAGGCCGTATTTCGCGCCGTCGTCGCGCACGTTTGCGACGAGATCGTGGCCTCCGCCGAGGCCGAGAGTCGTCGCGAAGGTCCCGTCGAGGACCGCATCACGGGCATGCTCGTGGCCAAGCTCACGCGCTACTTCGCGCTCGTGCAGGCTTCGCCCCACGCGGCAGAGCTCGTTAGCTCGCACGGCGCACTCGGTGCCGACATCGTCGAGAAGGCGGATCGGGCGTTCGTGAAGTTGCTCGTGGCGGCCATCGTCGAGGGGCTCGCTCCCGAGCGCCTCGGGCTCACTGCACCGCAGGCGGCCGCGATGCTCTTGCGTGCGGCTTGGGGGGCCTCGTACGACGCGACCAGCGTGAGCCTCCACAAGAAGCACCTCGCAGAAATCGTGCGCGCGATCGTGGCGTCGATGCGTCGCTCCTAGCGCACCGAACAGGTTGAATCCCGTCGACTTTCGCCGGTTTAGCGGCCTCGGGTCGTCGCTCCTCCTCGGATACGAGAGTATCCGTCGTCGTCGCTCCGAGCGATGCTTGCCAACCCAGCGAAATCCTCGGTCCGAAAGCCTGGACGGCGCTCTAGATATCGGCTTCGGTCGCGACACGCGCCCGTGCCGGAGGTCGGTTGTGGTTTCAGCGTACGGCGAACGCGGAGACCCAAACGGGCGGAGCGACCGGGCTCTTGCCGAAGTCTTCTTTCACGGCTCCGTCGTGGATGGGTCTCGAGCGCGGCCACACGGCGTCGAGCGCCGAAAAACGCGCCCCCACGGCGTGAACGAGGCCGCCCGTTCGAGGATCGCGAATGGCCACGTGAAGCTCGGTCAGCCCTGTGATTCCAGCCACCGACACCCGTCCCGATACGGAGTCTTGGTGCACTTGGGTGGCGAGCACGCCGCCAGTTCGAAGCCCCGTTTCGTGTTCGAGCCACTCGAGACGACTGGCCACTTTGGCGAGGCGCGCGGCAAGGTCCACGGTCGGCGGTTCGCCGTTCGCTGCCCGCGTCGCCGTTTGGTAGGCCGCCTCGACGATGTCCTGAATTTCGGCGAGCGCGAGCGCTCCACGTGACTTCTTCTCCAGGCCAAGAGCGCCGAGGCCTCGGTCGGCTTGGCGAAGGTAGGAAAGCAAATGACCGAGCGCCTCGGGATGGGGCTCGACGTACACGGCTGCGTCGCTCACCTCGAGCTTCGGGCGGGGCTTCGGTGCCACGGGGGCGTAGGGGGGCGGCCTGCCAAAGGGCCTTGAATCGTGCCGTTCGTGGGCCCAAGCCACGAGCACGACTTCGAGCTTCCGGCGTGCGTACGCCGAGGAAAAGCTGGCCGGTGCCCCGAGCTCGCCACGCGACGGCTCGAGGTAGGTCGAGAGCACGTCGAGTGCGCTCATGTGGAGCGAGGCGTGACGCTCGGCTGCGAGCGGTGTGGGCCGTGTGCGCACGGCGCTTGCGTAGGCTTCCTGGAAGCCGTCGTAGGCGTCGTCGCCGGATTCGTGTCGGACCTTTTCGGCTTCGGCGGAGCCGAGCCAAGCGGCCACGTCGATCCCGGTGGCGAACGCCCTGTGGCCACCTTGCATCGTGAGCCCGCTGCCTTCCTTAGTGGCGCGGCCCACGTAGGGAAACGCGAGGCTCTGGAGGACACGGGCGTCGACTGGGGCGGACGCTCCGAAAAAGCGAACGCCGTTTGCGGCGCGCCCGACGCCTGCTGCCGGACCGCGTGCCGATTCCGGAATGCGCACTTCGGCGACTCCGTCGTAGGTTCCGGGCTGGAACCTCTCGAGGGCGGCGCGCCGCACGTGATCGACTTTGGCGGTGTTGGCAATCGTCAGGGGATTGTCGAGCGAGACTCCGACCGCAGCTGCGGTCGCGGCGAACGCTTCGGGCGATGGATCGTCGGCGGGGCCGGTCACGAACGACATGCCTTTGCGAAGCCGCGCATAGTCCTGCGCGCGGTCGTTTCCCGGTGCGGGCGCGAGGAGCCGGCCCAAGAGCAAAGCCGCCCTCGCGTGAACCCGTGCAGTCTGCACGTCGACTGTGCTTCCAGCCGTCTCGCCGCGCGAAGCAAGCATGAACGGAGCCTGGGCGAGCCACGTGAGGGCTTGTGCCAGCCGAAAGCGGGATTTGGCGACGTCGTCGTTCGGACGCATGCCGAAGGTGGGCGCAAAGGCCGCGTAGTCGAGCGTCACGCCGAAGAGCGGGCTTCGCTCGATGCCCGAGTGGTTTTCGATGCGTCGAAGCTCTTCGCCTACGCCTGGGGCGATGTCCGTCGGGGGCGAATAACCAGGAACTGCGAGCTTGGCCGCGACTGCGACGAAGCCACGAGCGAGCCTTAGGCCGTCGGCGAGGTCGAGCGGCACGCTCTTTTCGTCGACGGACAGGGCGGCGGACAGGCTCGTGACGAGACGGACGAGCGCCGGATGCCACGTCGTCTCTTCCACGTCCGCGATGGCGCGGTCGATGGCGGCTTGGGCTACGAAGAAGAGAGCGTCCGCCGTGAGAAAGGCGGGCACCTTGTCTTTTTCGGCGTCCTCGTAGATTTCGGCAACGGACGGCGAGTCGCCCTCGTCGTCGATCTTGGGCTTGGTGTCGATCGCGACGAATCCGGACTTGTAGAAGGCGTCGCGCTGCGCTTGCGAGAGTGCGGTCCAGCGCTTTTCCGCCCCGAGCGGGTGCGCGACTTGTGGGGCCACGAGGGGGAGCGTGACGACTTTGGGCATGTCGTCGCGGAGCGCGGGCTCGATCGTTTCCCAGTACGACCACTCGGCAGGAGCGGGACCCAGATTCCCCTTCGCACGAACGACCAGCGGGGGACGTGGCGAGCGTGGCTCGACCGACTCCTCGACGCATCCTTGGAGGAGTGGCGCGAGTCCGAGAGCGAAGGCAGGTAGAGCGTGGGCGAGGCGTCGTCGCATGGAGCGAGGCGTTTCCTCGGTTAAGGTAGCCTTCCCAGGCCGCCCGTCCGAATTTGTTGCATCTTCTTTGGCAGCCGGGCGCGCGAACCCGCCTGCATTCGAAGAGCCGTGCCGAAAAAGAAGCCAAAAACAAGGTCGAGTGTGACTCGGAGGCCCGTTCCTACGCCAAGCAGCCTCGCGTTTCCGCTGCTTCGGGTGTTCGTGCTCGCGGGGGTCGGGGTGGTGGCTTCGGTGTACGGTTTGTGGCGCTACTACACCGTTCCAAGGCCACCGATGATGGTGCCCGTCCCGGCCGCCACCGAGATTCCCATCGAAGTCGAATAAGGGCCCGCTCGGAAGGAACTCGCCCATCTCGCCGGTGCTGCGTGCCGGATGCAGCGTTGCGGCTCCTAAAAATACAGCAGTATTCGTCGTCGCCGCGCCTTGCCTGAAGCGCGCAGTCCTCGCCGCGCTGGGCAAGTTCCTTCCGAGCGGGCCCAAGCGGAAGAAAGCGTACGGGCGTTCTTGGTGCTAGAGACGCCCCCGTGCCGAAGGAAGACACCCTCGTCATTCACGAGATCTACGCGAGCATCCAGGGCGAATCGACGTTCGCGGGGCTTCCGTGCACGTTCGTGCGAACCACGGGCTGCAACCTACGCTGCACCTGGTGCGACACGACGCAAGCCTTCTACGGCGGAACGCGCATGCGACGCGAGGCGGTCCTGGAAAAGGCGATCTCGTTCGACACGCCCCTCGTCGAGCTCACCGGCGGCGAGCCCTTGCTCCAGCCCGGCGTGCGGGTCCTGATGAAGGAGCTCTGCGATGCCGGAAAAACCGTGCTCGTGGAGACGAGCGGTGAGGCTGACATTTCGGGGATCGATCCGCGCGTGCATCGCATCATGGACGTGAAGGCTCCTGGGTCGGGGGAGTCGCACCGCAACCGCTGGTCGAATGTCGCGCACCTCACACCGCGCGACGAAGTGAAGTTCGTCCTGGCGAGTCGCGAGGACTACGAGTTCATGCGTTCGGTGCTCGTGGAGCGCGGGCTCCTCGAGAAGACGAAGAACGTATTGGCGAGCACGGTGTTCGGAAGGCTTATGCCAAAAGACCTCATTGCGTGGGTCATGGAAGACCGACTGCCCGTGCGGGTACAGCTCCAAATGCACAAGTACGTTTGGGCCCCAGAGACCCAAGGAGTCTGAGCTCCCGAGCCTCGCTCGATCAGCGAATGATCGCCAAGGTCTGGAGGTTCACCGCGACCTTCGTTCCTTCGAACGTGTAGAGCTCACGTAACTCGGCCACGAAGCCCTCCGAAGCCCCGAGCTGCGTGCCTCGGTGGAAAAGTGGCACTTCGGGGTCGAGCGTTTCCGGATCCACGAGCACCTGGAAGGCGAACCCAATCGTTCCCATGGGCCGTGGAGCATTCGTCACGCTGAAAATGGCAGGCCAGTAGGCGTCGACCATGGCCACGAGGTCGGTCACCGAGAGTTTCTTCGGCCGAACCCGGGGGCGTACGTAGCCTTCGCACACCGCCACATTGCCACCTGCAAAAGGCATCGGGCCGGTCGGGCGAAACTCGTAGTGCAGCGCGAAGGCCGGTCCCATCGGAGGCCCGATGGGGATTGGGGTGACGGCCTGCCAGGGCGGACCTTTCGGCTCCTTGCCTGCTACGGGTACACCATCGTCGGCTACGCGTGTCTTACCGAGTACCGCAGTGGCCGCCGCGAACACTTCCCCTTCGTGTACGAGCCTCGCGTGGAGCGTGGACGCTCCACTTCCACGGCGGAGTGTTTCGACCGTAATGGTGGACCTTCCCACCGGCACCGCGCCCGGGAGCTCACCCGTCAAAGAGCGCAGCGTTCGCGAGCCATCCGGCTCGCTCATCATGCTCGCCCTTGCAAGAGATCCCAGAACCAGTCCGCCGAACGCCCCGCGCCCTTGCTGCCACCCATCCGGAACGTCGAGAGTGAATGTTCCGTTGCCGTCGGGCGTTGGCGTCGTGAGGTCGTGGAGTCCTAGGGGCATTGGGACCGACCTTCTACCCTCCTATGTGCAGTTTGGCGACGGATCGCTTCCGAAGAAGCCGTTGGGCATGCATCCGAGGTCAGCCATTTCCACGAGAGGCGGCCCAGCCACGGAGCGTGCTCGTGACCGCGTCCAAGAAACGAAGGATGCCTCGCGCGACCCAGCCGAGTGGGTCACTCTTTGCGTCGGTACGTGCAAGCACGACGGCGCTCGGTGGAGTGGGAACTTGGACACCAGCGAGCGAATGCGTTCGTGCGTGGTGCACGCCAAAAGCCTGACCGGGTGTGGGCGGCCGAGCGCCCAGGTGCATCTCGCTTCCATCGTGGAGGGATACCGCGCGGGGCGGTTCGGGGAAAAAGGCCGGCGCGGAGATGGCTCCGGGAACGGCGACGACCAGGGGAAGTGGAGGGGGAGAGCGGCGTGGTGCAGGGCGAGGAGGAGCCATGGGCAAGTCGCTCGTGGCCGGCGCCGACTCGGCGGCCGTGCCAGATTTCCGGGCTCCGAATGCCTGCAAAGGGGCAATGCCAGGAATCTTCGGAAGGGTAGGTGGAACCGGGATTCTGGGAATGGCAGCTTTTGGGGTTGGCGGGGGGCGGAGGGGGCGCGTGATGGCGTTTTGTGGCTCCGTTGCCCCGCTGGGTGCAGTGCGATCAGGAACGCGGGGGGCGGGTTGGATGCGCGTGACAGTATCCTCCGAGACCATCGGCTCGGTGGTAATCAAGGTGGTATCGCCGTCGAAGTCCGAGGACTGCCCGGCCATGGCAACGTCGAGTGCCTTTAGCATTTCCTTCACGGACTGGAACCGTTCGGCCGGTGCATAACGGACTGCGCGATCGAATATGGCGAGAATCTCGGGATCCCCCGCAAGTCCCAGCTCCGCACAGGTCGGAAATGCACATGTGGCCGCCTCGAGAATCTCGGTTCCGTGGCGGACCGGACCACCGTTCAAAAGGACGATGGCCGTTGCCCCAACGGCAAAAATATCGGTCGAAGGGCCAATGTCCTCGCGTTTGGACCAAGCTTGCTCGGGCGCCATGAATCCGGGCGTGCCAACCGCCATTCCGGCCATGGTCACTTCGCCTCCCTCTGCCCGCGCGATGCCCAGGTCGAGGACCTTCACGTTGCCCTCGCTCGTCACATGGAGGTTGCTGGGTTTGATGTCGCGGTGCACGGCGCCAAGCTCGTGCATCTCGCCAAGGGCCTCGAGAACGTTCCGCACGATACCGACGACTTCCTCCAGTCCCTTTGGCTTTCCTGTCTCCAAAATCGTCGCGCCGTCGAGCAGCTCCATGACGAGGTAGGGAAGGCCTTCGGGGCTCTTTCCGTGGTCGATGGACTTCACGAACGTGGGATGCTTGAGACGCCCGAGAAGCTCCACTTCGAGGCGAAAACGTTCCACGTGCGAGGGATCATGAACGAGCTGCGGATAGAGCAATTTGATGGCGACCGGGGCGCCCGAAACCGACTCTCCTTCGTACACGCAAGCCGTTCCGCCGCGGCCGATGATCCGCCCGAGCGTCCACTTTCCGTCGAGCATTTGGCCTCGCTTGCGGGCGAGTGGTGAGGCGTTGACGGTGGTGTACGACGTTGCGTTCATGGGGTCCTTCTTTCCGTCGAGGTCGAGTGGAACAAGCGCTCACGCCACGGCGAGATACGAAAACAAGATGGCGGCGCAAGCCACGATCACCACGGCCGCAGCACGCGTTTCCGCAGCGACGCGGTTCTTGTCGGCCAGCCAGGCCAGGAATGCGACGTCGATACGTGCAAGCTCGAGACGCACGAGAGCTACCATGCGCTCCTTTCGCGTCCGTGGGATTCGAACCGTAGGCTCGAGTGGTTTCGGAGCACGTTCGACGGCTACCGGAGAGCGTGCGATCTCCAACAATCTTGCTTGGCGAGGCACGACCGCCAGGAGCTGTCGTCCGGCCTCCAGCGTGTTCCCTGGAAAACTGTGGATGTTCGAGGCGGATTCGTGGGTACTCATTTGGTTCGTTCCTTTCGAGGTTTCTGTCCCACCACTCAGCGAACGCACCGTCCGCCAAGCTTTCCGTACTTCGTCATGAGCGCGAATTTGTAGCTCGGGCTCCCGCCAATGGGGTGGCCCTCCCACGAGCCATTTCGCGACCAGACCACCTTCGGCTGTCCATATTCAGGATCCGTGCCGTCGAACGTCGAGGTCGCTTCGATGAGATTCCCTGCCGTGTCGGCGGTTCCATAGGGCCCTACGTCACGCGGGAAGCGGCCGGGAGCGGCAATGAAATAGCTGTAGTCGGTGGGGCGAGTCGTGCTCGGTGTCGGGTATTGGTAGATGTTGAGCCAATTGGTCATGGGCTCGCATCCCGGGCACGCGGCTCCAGTCGCTCCAGGGCGCCCCGAGACCTTCTGATAGACCCCGCCAGCAGGCCCGAATCCGGCGGCATCTGGGCTCGAGCCCCAGGGATACAAGGCAGGACCGTACATTTCCGACTGTTCCGCTGCCGACTCGAGGCGTCCGCCGTCCCATGCACAGAAGGCTGCGAGCATCGGCTCGGTCACGCAGTTGAGGGCTTTCGTGTCCAGGACGTCCTGGGAATAGCCATGCACTCCATCGCCGAAATAGGAGCTTTGAACGCCCTGGGACATCCAATAGGTGTGCGTGCCGTATCCGTTGATGTAGCACCCCTGTTGGGAGCTCGGGCGATTCGTCAGGTAGACGCTACTTCCGAGTTGGTTCCACACTCCATACGTGCCCTCGAAGCCCGTGGGAAGCAGGGCGTCCATCCAGGCGGGCACGGTTGCCTGCGTCGCGGGAGGAAGGCTCGCCCGAGCGCTTTGAAGCCACCCGACCACGTTTCCTCCCACCCGCTCGACGAACGCTCGCATGCGGCCGGCGGTAATCTGGTATTTGTCCGGAGTGGCACCGGAGGCAAGCTTCCTTGCGGGGGCACAGCAGCTCTCGTGGGCCGCCCCCGCACTGCCAACTTCGCCCGCGCCACAGGTCGTTCCCCCGAAGGTCCCCGTGCAGCTCCGCGAAATCGCGCAGCGGCCCGCGGCACCACACCCGTCGCTCGCACAATCGCTATTCGCCTTGCAGAGTTTTTCGACGGCGCATTTGGGCGCATTCGTGAGCTTTCCTCCGCAATCGACGTCACTTTCGTCTCCATTTTTGACGCTGTCGGTAGCCGTAGCTGGAGAGCACGTCTTCTTGGCTGCCGGGCATACCGAGCTCTCGCAGTCGGGCGCCGCTGCACACGCCTTGCCGTCCTTGCAGCGTGGGGTACCCGCGTCGGCTCCTCCACAATCGATGTCCGTTTCCGACCCGTTCTTCACGCCGTCGTTGGCGGCGGGGGAGAGGCACTTGTCTGCCTTGCAGAGGTTCGACTCACAATCGGAGGAAGCACCGCAGACGAGACCGGCTTTGCAGCGTGGACTTTTGGACGCCCCACCACAGTCAATGTCGGTCTCGGTGCCGTTCTTGACTCCATCGGTTGGACCCGGCTCCTGGCAAGCGAAGCCCTTGCACACTTGGCTCGCGCAGTCCGCGCCGTCGCGGCACACCTCGTTCGGCGTACATCGAGGCACCTTCGGATCTTTTCCGCCGCAATCGACGTCGGTCTCGTCGGCGTTGCGAGTGCGGTCGTCTGCCGCGGGGGCCGAGCACACCTCGGCTCTGCAAATGGAGCTCGCACACTCCGTGTCGACGGAACACTCGCTGCCTGCCACGGCACGGCCAGTTCCGGGATCGACGTTGGCGCCATCGTCCGTCGTGGAGCAGCCGAGACCTGCAACGAACGCGACGAGTGCAACCGAAACGATGCTCTTCTTGCGAACCGACGGCGCCATGGCAACTCCTCCTCCGACTTGGCTTCGACCAAGGGAAGAGCACTTGCCGTGCCAGCGCGGACGGAACATTCCAGTGCGGCGAGAGTCGCGAAATGAGGGCGTTTCGCCTGAACCACTGGTGCTTGGGAGGCGCAGGAGAGGACCTCCGGGTTCCGTTGTGCCGCGCCCCGGAACGGCGCGAGATCACCGCTCCTTGCTCACCGTCCGCGCCACTGCACGTCGCCCCGAACGGTCACACCTCGTAGAGCACGGGATCCCGGCTCCTGGCGTACTGGATGATCAGGGCGCGCCCGTCTGCGGCCACATCGAGGAACATCACGCCGTAGCCGGCCGGTCTGTCGCCGTCCTCGTCTTGCACGAAGGCCACGACGCCCCTCGCGGTCGCCGTGAGGTTTCCTGGAAACACGAGCT
>JAYUKI010000923.1:0-10607 GCA_043764595.1 Myxococcales bacterium
GTACGGTGCTCGTGGGCGAGACCTTCGTCGTCGTCGTCCCCATCGAGGGACAAGGCGAAGGCGGCATCGTTCGCGCCTACGAGAAGGCCTTGCGACAACTCGTCGATCGCGCGGTATCGAAGGTCATTCCGTCCGCACAGAAGGCGTCTCCTTGAGAACGGCCAGGTCGAAGGCCTTCGGAACCGAGCCGACGAAGCTCGACCCTCGGGAGTCGATGGATCGACCTGATCGGCTCCCGACCCGATCTGTGCTTTGGAGCCTACTGCTGCCTTGACGCAAGGGCGTTCCGCAGTGCGGATTCGAGCTCGTCGAGGCGATACGGTTTCTGGAGGAACACGGGAGGGGGCCCACTCTGTCCGCCCAACTTCGCGCTTATCTCGTCCTCACTGAAGCCCGTCGAGAGAATGACAGGTAGGGCAGGAGCTTGCGCGCGAAGGGCCTTCATGGTTTCGGTGCCGGACATCACGGGCATCGTCATGTCGAGGAGGGCGAGCACGATCGCCGAACGATGCTTCGTGAAGGCCTCGAGAGCCTTGCTGCCATCCTCCGCCTCCACACAGTCGAACCCGAGCGACCGAAGCAAGAGGCACAGCGTGGTTCGAATGGACCTCTGATCGTCGGCCACGAGAACCGTTCCTTGCCCGCGCCATTCGGGCGCCGTGGGCTCGACCGACTTTTGCACCACGGCGGAATCGGTGGCAGGCAGAAGGATCGTGAACCGGCTTCCCTCGCCCACGGTGGAATTGAGCGAAATCGTTCCACGATGGCCGCGAACGATGCCTAGAACGGCGGACATGCCAAGCCCCCGACCGGCGAACTTCGTCGTGAAGAATGGATCGAAGAGGCGGTGTTTCGCCTCGTCGGTCATGCCACAGCCGGTATCCGCTACTTCGAGGCACACGTAGGTTCCAGCTTCCAGATCGCGGTCTGCGGCTTCCTCGGCGGAAAGCGCGAGGGAGCTCGTTCGGAGCGTGATGGTTCCCTGCCCTTCGCCCAGGGCATCCGAGGCATTGGTGAGCAGGTTCATGATCACCTGCTGGAGCTGACCCCGATCGGCCATCACGGCCGGAAGCACCTTCGCTAGCTCGCGAACGACGGTCGCCTTTTTCGTGATGACGACGTCGAGCATGGTCGCCATGTCTGCGAGCACCACTCCAAGGTCGACCGGCTCGAACATGAGCGTTCCCTTGCCCGAGTAGGCGAGGAGCTTCTGGGTGAGCTCGGCGGCTCGCATGGCAAGCTGCTCGATTTGCTCGAGCCCATGAGCAAGCTTCGTGCGTGCGTCGGGGCCACCGAGCGCGAGCTCCTTCCGCGCGAGGCTCGCCTGCCCGAGGATGCCCGTGAGCAGATTGTTGAAGTCGTGCGCCACGCCACCGGCAAGAACCCCCAAGCTCTCGAGCTTCTGAGCATGAAGGAGGCGACGCTCGAGCTCGTGTTTCTCGGCTTCGGCCGTGACGCGGCTCGTGACGTCGAACACGTAGCCGAGGTAGTGCGTCGTGGCTCCGGAGTCGTCGCGGACGACGTGCGTGTAGTCGTAGAGCCAAAGGACCTCGCCGTCCCGCCGACGAACGCGGTAGGGCTCGTGTGCAAACGAACGCAGCCCGCCCGACGTCGCGTCGGCCACCTCTTGGCCTACGCGAGGCAGGTCCTCCGAAAGCACGATGCTCCCGTACGACACCCTCCCAGCGAGAAAGTCGGCCGCGGGGTAGCCGAAGACCTCGACGACGTTCGACGAGACGTACTCGACCGGCCACCCGGGCTCGTTTCGCCACTTGAAGATGACGATTGGACCGCGCTCGAACAGGGCTCGATCGTCGATGGCCGGGGGGAGCTCGCTCACCCCGGCACTATACGCCCGAAGATGAAAGGCTCTGCCTTTCTTCGAGAATAGTGCCTACCCCAATGAAGTCGAGGGCTTGCAGCCCTTGGCCCGACAGGCCACGACGCAAGAGCGCAAAAGAGACATCGGGACGATAGCCGCTCCCGCCGGCGAAGCAGGTCCAAGGTGTTGGTGAGCCTCGAGGCCGTGTTGGGAACAAGCAGCCTCGGAAAGTACGATTTGCTGGGCCTACTGGGCGAGCATGTCCCATGGCCGCGGTCTCGTGTAGGGTACACTCATGAATGTACGCTCGTGGTTTTGCCGCGCTGAGATTCCTTCGCGCACTGGGCTCTTTCTTCTCTTGGCGCTCGGGCTCGCTGGTTGCGAGAACACGGCGACGGTTTCCTCGAACCTGCCTCTCCAGCGGGTCGTCATCTACCGAAATGGAATCGCCTACTTCGAGCGCGGCGGACGCGTGGACGAGCAAGAGGTCCGCTTCAAGATGAAGGAAGGCGCCGTTGGCGATTTCCTTGCCACGCTCGCGGTGATGGAAAAAGGAGGCAGCAGCGTGCGTTCGGCCGCGTTCCCCATTCCGAGCCCGGAAGACATTCCCACGTGCGATCCGAATCCACTCGCTTCCGTGGCAAGGCCACGACGAACGGACCGCGAGGAGCCCGAAGCCCCGCGGCTCAGGCCGTGCACGGAAGAGGAGCGGAGGCACATTCGTGAAGTGGTCCTGAAGCTCGACGGAAAGCAGCACGATCTTCAGGTGGGCTACGTGACCGAAGCGCCGGTGTGGCGACCCTCCTACCGCTTGGTCGTAGAGGGAGGAGGAGTGGCCACCATCCAGGCGTGGGGCATCGTCCAGAATTTGTCCGGCGAAGATTGGAAAGACATTCGCTTGTCGCTCGTCGCCGGCGCCCCGCTCGCATTCGAGGCCACACTCGGTACGCCCATCACCCCGCCTCGTCCCGTCGTCACCGACGAAGGCGAGGTCATTGCAGCCGTGCCACGCGCGGAGACGTCGCTCGCTCAAGCCGAGTATCGAAAGCAGATCTCTCCGGCACCTTCCGCCGAGCCGCAGGCGCCTCAAGGGTTCGCCGGACAACCGAGCGCCATGCCGGCCGAGGAAAGCGACGACGACGCCATGATGGACGCGCCGAAGAAGGAAGATGGACGCGCTCGGGGCCCACGCGGGGCGGCGGACAAAGCAGGCGCCGGAGGGATGGGAAGTGCTGCGGCCCGCGCCACGCGCCCCTCGAGTGCGTCCAGAGCGCAGAGCACACCTGCCGCCCCACCGCCGCCTCCACCTCCGATGCCGGTGAGCCCGACTGGGCCACGCAATCTGAAGGCGCTCGCCGCCGTCAGCGCCACGGGCGGGGTCACCCGCTACGACCTCCCCGAAGCCGTCACGGTTCCGGACAAGACGGCCACGATGGTCATGCTGCTCGCCAAGAAGCTCCCAGGCGACGCCGCGTTCCTCTTCGCCCCGGACGGTGGCGTTGCCGAGTCGTACTCTCATCCGTTCCGCGTCGTACGCTTCACGAACAAGAGCGGCGGAACCCTTGAAAAAGGGCCCATCGCCGTCTTCGATCACGGCGCCTTCCTCGGCCAAGGCATGGTCGACTCGCTCCCCGAAGGCGCCACGGCGACCGTCCCGTTCGCGCTCGATCGCGCCGTGGCCATCGACAAGTCGGTGAAACAAGACGAGCTCGGAGAGCGCGTCCAGAAGATCGACAATGGTCAGCTCTTCATCGAACGCGATGCCGCGACGCACACGGTCTACCGAATCAAGAACGGCGCACTCACCGCTGCAAAGGTTCTCGTAAAACACCCTCGCATCGGTGGGAGCCGGCTCGAGAAGCCCCCCACTGGAACCGAAGACAACGTGGGCACGGGCTCTGCGCTCGTGCCGTACGATCTCGGAGGTCGAAGCGAAGGGGAGCTCGCCGTGGACGAACGAGTGAGCCTCCAACGTTCGGAGTCGTGGACGTCGCCCGTGGCGGACGCCGCCATCAAGGCGCTCTTGGACAAGCCGGACGTTCCAGCCGCAACGAAGGCCACCCTCGGCGAAGCCTGGAAGCTTCGCACCGAGATCCTCCACTTGAACGACGTTCAAAGCGAACGCCAACGAGAGCTCCAAGAGCTCTCGAGTCAGAGCGAAGAGACACGCCGCAGCCTGCGTGCGATCGAGAAAAACAAGCTCGCCGACAAGCTCCGCGTGCAGCTCACGAAGCGCCTCGAGGACCTCTCCAAAAAGAGCGAAGAGGTTGGAAAGAAGCTCGTCGAGGCCCAAGCGCGGCTCGCCGAGGTAAACGTGCGCTTCCGCGATCTCTTGCGCAGCGTGAAGTACGTCGCCCCCGTCACCACGAAGGCGTAGAGCGCAGTCGATCCAGTCGCGCGGCGTCGTCGTCGGTCAGAGGCTCGCTACGGTACGTATCGAGCCTCGATCGCACGCGAGGTAGGGCGATCCCGTGCCGAAAAGCACGAGGTCGGCGCGCTTTCCGGACGGCCCGCCGTGGATGGTCAAGATTCCCCCGGAGGCCGAGCGAATGGCAAAGACGCCCGGCAAATCCTTGTGCGGAATAGCCTCGAGCTCGACGTCGCCGTCGACCGATCTCAAGACCAAACGGTCGCGGGTGCGGAACACCATGAACCGTTTTTCTTCCGCGACGCGAACGTAGGCATCCTTCGGCAACGTCGACCACTTCCGAGCTTCACGTCGGCAGCGCTGGTCAATCCAGAGCTCGTATTGCCCCGGAGACAAGTCGGTGGCCAAAGGGCCTCGCGCAGGCGTGTCGGACGGAGGCTTGGCAGCCGAAGCGCATCCGGAACCGCATGCGACGAGAGCAGCGAACGTAGCGAGCTTCGCGACGACGGCGATGGCTTTCATGGTGCCGGATTGGTGGCGAGCCCTCTCCGAGACGTTCACACGATCGTACAGAACGTCGCATCGCACGGCTTTCGGCGCGCAACATCGCCGATTCCAAGCGATGAGGTGGCGCGCCGACGCAAGGCTCGAACCCCGTGGAAGAGCACCGAGCCGCTCCAAAGGCATCGCCGCGTCGATCCTTGGTCTGCTTGCGAACCTCACGAAATCCGATGGCTTTCACCCGGATCGGTGCTTTAGGCTCCGGGCATGTCCAAGCTCGTGTATGCCACACGCAAATCGGCGTTGGCCCTCGCGCAGTGCCGCGCCTTCGTCGCGCGCCTCGTTTCCGCCAACACCCCGCTCGAAGTCGAGGAGCTCACCGTGACCACCACGGGCGATCGCATCCAAGACCGGCCACTGTCGGAGATCGGCGGCAAAGGCCTCTTCGTGAAAGAAATCGAAGAAGCCCTCCTCGAAGGCCGGGCGCACCTCGCCGTTCACTCGATCAAGGACGTGCCAGGCTCCCTACCCGCGGGCCTCGCGCTCGTGTGCATCCCGGAACGCGAGTCGCCCTTCGACGCCCTAGTGTCTCCCAAGTTCGGCTCGCTCGCGGGGTTGCCGAAGGGAGCAAAGGTCGGCACGAGCAGCCTGAGACGACTCGTCGAGCTTCATCGCGCCCGTCCCGATCTCACCATCGTGCCGCTCCGAGGGAACGTCGACACACGCCTCCGCAAGCTCGACGAAGGCGAGTACGACGCCATCGTGTTGGCCAACGCGGGCCTCCGCCGCTTGGGACTCGGCCATCGCGCAACCAGCGTGCTCACGGCGGAGGACTGCCTGCCCGCCATCGGACAGGGCGCACTCGGGATCGAGTGCCGCGAGGACGACACGGAAACCCGCGCCCTCCTCGCGAAGCTTCATCATGCGGAAACGTCTCGCGCCGTCCGCGCCGAACGTGGCGTATTGATGGAGCTCGAGGGCGACTGCAAGACCCCCATCGGAGCCTTCGCCGAACGTGTGGAGGCGGGCCTTCGCGTTCGCGCCATGATCGCCGCCCCTGACGGCACCCGCCGCCGAGTGGTCGACCAAGTCGTCGCCTATCCGCCGTCGGACGACGCCGCCGAAGCCGCCGGCCGAGACGTCGCCAAGGCTATCCGCTGAATCCGCGGGCCCCAGGGGTCAAGGCTCCGATCGCAGCCAATGCAATCTCGAGCTGACGTTCGGCTCTCCCACCTGATGGGAGAGCCGATGCCTTTCGGGAGCTTCTACTCGTAGACGCAGCGGAAGCCGGTCTTGCCGTATTGCGTCGGCAAGGTGAACTGATTGGCCGCCGCATAGGACTCGCGCCTGAACGGAGTGACCGCATCAATCTGGAAGGTTCCGTGGCCTTCCCAGCTACCTCCGACCCAAACGCTCTTGCCCATGCCACTGGCGACACGGAGGACGCCCTGCTGGGGAACTCCAGCGTCGGTGAAGTTGCACACGGGGTCGAAGACTTCTCCAGCCGCGCGCACGCTGTAGTCGCAGAAGTTCCCGGTGCCCGCCTCGACCTCGGTCATCTCCATGAGGTTCGCACCAACGTCACGCCAGCCTTCGTCGCTGGCCGTACGAAGCGCAGTCAGGTCGAGCGGGAAGCGGCCAGGAGCGGCAATATAGCCCGCCGTGTCGAATCCATTTCCGAAGTCCGGGAAGCGGTAAAACCATACGGGAGTCGCGGGAATGGCATTTCCCCAGTTGACCGTCGTCGTCTCGTATTGGGCATTCGTCACCCCCGACGTCGGATAGCGCGTAGTTCCCCACGGGTACGCGTCGGCGCCCCAGACCGTCGCGTATTCGGCGCGGGTCGGGAGGCGACCTCCGTCCCAAGCGCAGAACGCGGCATACATCCAATACGGCGAGCAGTTCATCGACTTTTCGTCGTACTGCGCCTGAGTCCAGCGCCGCGCGGGAAAGCTTGCGCCGTACAAGGAACGAAGCGTCGCAGTAGGTTGCCAATAGGTCGCGTGGCCGTACGATTCGGTGCCGTTGTAACAGCCCTGCGACATGCTCGGCTTGCGCTTGTCCATCACGCCGGCGCCAAGCTGGATGATGAGGTTGAGCGGCTGGGTCGCAGTGTTCGAAGCTGGCAACATGGCCTGAGCGTCCGCGGGAAGCATACGCTCGAGGCGTGTGCCAATCGGTGAGGCTGCCGCAATTTCGTTCGCCGCCCACCCACGAAGATTCGGGCCCACGGCCTCGATGAACTTGCGCATGCGGCCGGACGTGACCTCGTATTTGCCCATGCGAACGCCGAGGCCGGGAACCGGCAACGCACGGCAACAGCTCTCATGCCGTCTCGCGGCGTTGTTCGACTCCTTCGTTCCGCAGGTCGTGATGCCGGAGGTCGAGGCGTTCGCACACGACGCACCGCCGATGCACACTGCTCCATAACAAACCGTCGAAGCGCAGTCGGCGCCGCTCGCACAAACCTTGGCGTCTTCGCAACGTGCTGCGGGAGCGGCAAGATTGGGATCGATTCCGCCACCACAATCCACGTCCGTTTCGTCGCCGTCTTTGCGACCGGCCATGCGCGGCTCGCAGACCATGCCCGTGCAGAAGCCGCTGTCGCAGTCTCCCGCGACCTTGCAGGCCTTCGTGGAGTTGCATTTCACGGCCGGATTCCCCATTCCGTCGGGCATGGTGCCGCCGCAGTCGACGTCGGTCTCACCGAGCGAAGGAGAGAGTTTTCCGTCCATCCGCGTCGGCGCGTCGCACTTCGCCGTGGTGCACGTCGCAGCTTCGCAATCCGTGGCGTCCACGCAGCCTTGTCCAGCCGCGCAGACCTTCGTGGCTTTGATCGAGCCGCCGCAGTCCACGCCCGTCTCGCCCGCGTTCCTGCGCCCGTCCGCATGGGCGGCGGCGGTAACTGCGACGCACTTCCGCGCTTCACATACGTCGCTCGTGCAATCGAGGTCGGCCTGACACGCCTCGGCGTCCATGCACAACGTCGGAAGCCCAACGCCACACGTCTTCGTTCCAGGCGGCGCGCACTTCGAGAGGAAGCAGATGTCGCTCGTGCACTCGGAAGCTACGGCGCACGTTGCTCCGTCGCACTTTTTGCACTTCGTTCCACCGCAATCGATGCCCTCTTCGTCGCCATCGTTCTTCAAGTCGGTGCAGGTCGCGGCTGCGCAGACGTTGGCTTTGCAGTTGCGATTGACACAGTCCGCATCCCCGACGCACGAAAGGCCATCCGCGCACTTCTTTGCCTCCGTCGCGCCGCATTTCTCGGGCGGTGGTGCGCTGTCCGCCGCGTCCGGTTTCGAAGCATCCGGCGAGGTCGTCGCGTCCTTCCCGGCGTCGGGGGTCGGAGGCAGCGCACCGTCCGGAAGCGGGAGGACCGAAGAGTCGGGCGTCGATGTCGTATCCGGTGGGTCGTCAGTGCCGCCGCAAGCCGCCAGCGCAAAGGTGGAGGCGATACCAACCAACACGACGAGGACGGTTCGTTTCATTTGGACGCTCTCCGGTGGGCACAAGTCTAAAAGCTTACCTTCAGCTTTCGGCTATCCGCAATGGCTCTCGAACCAAAAGAGCGAACGCCGTGCATTCTTCGCCATTTCCATTTCCATTTTTCACGGGATAGAGAGGAAAACGCGCGCTCTCTGACCGTTATCTCTGCCGTGTAGATTGGCCGCAGATGCGAAAAATCCCGAAGGACGCGCGGTCCGTCGGGATTTTGCACGGTGGAATGCCCTTCCGTAGGTCAGTAGGTCAGTAGGTCATGAAACCGGCCGAGGTGAGTACGCTGGCGCACGCATAGGCCCAACGACGAACCGGGGTGGTCTGGCGACTCCCGGTTGGAGGGTTCTCGGTCACCGAGTCGGTGACGGCCACCTTCACGCATGCGTCGACTTCGGCGGGTGCAGGAGTGCGGCTCCAGAACTTGCGCTCCCAGTTCGTACACTCGGTTCGCGCAGCGGCCTCCGAAGGCGCGCTCGCATAGGTGCCCGTGGTGTTGTTCGCCTCACAGAGTCGAAACGCGACTTGGTAGGCCTCGAACAGGTTCACCGCCGTGGCTTTGGGCTCGGCGAAAAAGCGCGCAGCGGGCTCACCGAACGTCGCGGCCGAGGTCTGGAGGTTCGGCGCATTCGTAAGCCCCATCGCACGTCGAAACTCCCCGGACAGGGACGAAAAAGGCTTGAAACGGTCGCGGTCCACGCCGGCGAGCGCCTCCGAACGAGAGGCGTGGAGGGCGATACCTCCGAGACCGACGTACCCCTGCTGTTGGTCGACACAAGCCTTCTCGGGGGGAGGCCGATTCGGGTTGTTCGGGTTGTTCGGGTTGTTCGGGCTATTCGGGTTGTTCGGGTCGAAACCGTCGTCGAGCGACGTTCCGTCTCCGGAACAAGCCGCCAACAATGCGACCAGAGGAATCGCCGAAACGAAGATTGCTTTCTTCATGATGCCTTCACCTCGACCCACGCCACACCGTTGGTGGCGCGACGAGCCGCCAGTGCTCTTCCGAGCCTCGAGTCCCTACGTCGATCGGGGGTGAGTTTGACAGATTCCGCCGGAAAATCCCGACAAAAATCGCTCGACGCACTCGCATGTTTCAACAAAAAAGCGACGACCCTCCTCCCATTGGGAAGAGGGTCGCGCATCACGACGAGTCGTAGCGACTCAGCCGATGAGGGTCGGGTGTGCGTTCGCGCCGAACGGAGCGCCCGGTGCTTTGACGAGAGCCGAGAGGAGCGAGAAGAAACCGCGTCCGCTCGGACGGTTCGGGTCGAAGCCGACGTTCGCGGTGACCTGCTGGAAGCCATCGACCTTGACGTTGGAGCCGATGATCGTCGCCGCGCAGCCCGTGGCGTGGTCGCTGCCCGGAAGGCTTCGGGAGAAGTCGCCCATGATGACCACGTTGACGTTGCGGGGAACACCTTCGGTGTTGTTGACCCACATGCGATTGAAGAACGTGATGAGCGGCGGGATGATTCGCGTGTTCATCATGTTGCGGACGTTGGTGCCGTCGCGGTCACCGTGGGTGTCCCAGCCACCGTCGGTTGCGAAGACCACGTTCGTGCCCGCGCGGATCATGAGCTCAGCGGCCGCAAGCTTCGAGTTGAAGTTGTTGACGGCGGTGCCAGCGGTGATGCCGTAGCCCGGGAGAATCGAGGCGTAGTCGTACGCCGCCGGCGACTTCGCCAGCGTAGCGCGCACGGTGTCGTAGCCGTCTTTGAGATGCTGCAAGCCCTTGGGGCTCGAAGCGAGACGACCCGCGCTCATGCTCTGCGAGCCTTCGATCGCCCTGCCCGAGATGCCACGATCCGGGAGGGTGTCGTTGCCCTTGAGCGCGTCGATGGTGGAGCGAACGTCGCCGATGTTCTGGACCGACACGCCGTCCATCGTTCCCGCGAGACCGTTGACGTTGCCGCCGCCGACCGTCGCGAGCTTGATGCTTGCGTCTCCGCCCATCGCCGCCGCGAGCTGGATGGCGAATCCGACCGGACCGCCCTCCGACATACCACCGCGCTGACCGCCACCGTGGTCGCTCGACCTGTGGTTGATCTGAACGGTGCTGATCTTGGCGAGCGCGGCCGCCGGGAGACGGCCGAACGATGCGTCGACGAGCGGGCCGCCACCGGGAACCTGGGTCGTGTTTCCGGCGGTGACGCCGAAGGCCGTACCCATGAACGAGCGCGCGCTGCCGAAGAGCGCGTTGTATCCACCACCGAGGTAGATGAACAGGACGGCTGCCTTGCCGTCTTTGCCGTTTTGGGCGAGTGCGTCGCCCATGATGCCGGGACCCGCAAGGCGGGTTCCGACGGCCGCGCCGGCGCCAATGCCGACTGCTTTAAGGAACGAACGACGATTCAACTTACTCATTTTTCGCTCCCTTTCAGTAGGTCAAAAAGCCGGCCGAGGTCAGCACGCTGGCGC
>JAYUKI010000924.1:0-3075 GCA_043764595.1 Myxococcales bacterium
GTTGGCGTTGAGCGCCTGGACGTCGGTATTGACCACGATGAACTCGACCCCTTCGAGGCCGAAGTTGATCATCGTGTTGACCGCATTGCCGCCGGAGCCACCGCAGCCAATCACCTTGATGCGCGCCTGGTACTCCTGCGATTCATCCGCGAACTCGATGGAAAAACTCATGACCGTAGCCTCCCGGAAGGGCGCGTCGCCCTTGGTCCTATTCGCATGTCACGCGATACGTGAGAGTTTCTCTCCGTCGCGCGGACTTGCCATGATCGAATCGGGCGCCTCTTCCCGGTCCGGACGGCATCGTCCTTATTCATCCACTTCTACAATCGTTCGGATACTCGACTCAACTCTTCGGCCAACTTTTGTCCTACATTGGAGACCCGAAGAGGGTTGTCGGAATCCGTTTCAGAACGCGGCCTTCAGCCACTCCCAAATCTTGCTGCCTTGCGGCTTTGCGGCATCGTCCACGGCGGCTTCTGCCAGTGCAGGAGCTGCCTTCTTGAGCGAAACCTTCTGCCTCACCAGCGACACTGGCGGCGCCGGAGCGCGGTTGTGCGCCTCGGTAATGGCCAATGCGCCATACTTCACGAGACCCACCGCGGTTGCGTATTGCGGACCTTGCACGAGCTGCGTGAGACCACGCACGCCAGTGGGATATCCGACCCGGACGGGCATTCCGAGAATCTCCTCGGCGAACTCGGGCATTCCTTCGAGGAGAACGGCACCTCCTGTGAGAATGGCGCCGGCCGAGAGCTGCTCGAGGAGCCCCGTGTCTTCGATTCGCTTGCGAATCACGGCGAACATTTCTTCCACGCGGGGCTCGACGATGTCCGAGAGCACACGGCGAGCCGTGCGTCGGGGCTGGTGTCCACCGACCCCGGGCACCTCGATTTCTTCGTCCTCGGCGACCATGCGACCGAGCGCGCACCCGTGCTTTTGCTTCAAGCGATCGGCTTCGGCCATCGGGGTGCGGAGCCCCGCGGCGATGTCGCTCGTGATGTTGTTGCCACCGACTGGGATGACGAACGTGTGGGCGATTCCCCCGTCGACGTACAGAATGACGTCGGTCGTTCCGCCGCCGATGTCGATGACGGCTGCGCCAATTTCCTTTTCGTCGTCCGAGAGGACAGCTTCGGCGCTCGCGAGAGACTCGAGCACCGCGTCGGCCACCACGAGATCGCAGCGCTCAGCGCAGCGAACCACGTTCTGCACGCAGCTCGTGGCGGCAGTGACGAGGTTCACTTTCGCGCCGAGACGCACGCCGCTCATGCCGATGGGGTCCCGGATACCGTCCTGCACGTCCACCGTGTACTCGCGTGGGAGCACGTGGAGAATCTGACGGTCGGCATCCACCGGAATGGCGCGCGCTCCTTCGAGGACGCGTTCCACGTCGGCCCGGGTGACTTCACCGCCCGCGATGGCGGCGACGCCGTCCGAGGGCTGCGACCGAATGTGACTGCCAGCGACCCCGGCGTACACCGTGCGAATCTCGACGCCGGCCATCGTCTGGGCGGCCTCGATCGCGTCCTTGATCGAACGGACGGTCCAGTCGATGTTCGACACGATTCCCTTCCGCAGACCGCGGCAGGGAACCTGCGAAACCCCGAGGATTGTAATTCCGTCCTCGCCGACCTCGCCGACCACCGCGCAGACCTTGGTCGTGCCGATGTCGAGCCCGACGACGATTTCTCCCTGCGATGCTTGCGTGCTCATCCTGTCCGGGAATCGCACGCCCGGAAGAGTCGGGCCAAGATTTCGACGCGAATTTCGGAAACGCCGATCGATTGTCCATTTCCCGAACGATTTCAGGAATTTATGCGCAAGAATCAGCGCATTCGGACGACGACACGATCGGGCCGAGCCTCGTCGTCGAGCAAGATCGCATCGGCTTTTGCGCCACGTTTGTCGAGCTCGGCCACGACCCGTGCGGCCTGATCGAGCTTGCGACGAAATGGCGCATCGCCGAGTGCGAGCGTGAGCCCGCTCTTGCCCACGACGAGCGAGGACGAGCCCGTCCCGGTGACGTGGATCTCCTGGAGGGGCGACCGTTTGGCGAGCTGGGTTCGCTCGTACTCGGCACCGAGCTCGAGAGCACGACGAACCTGGGCTTCCGCGCCCTTGCGATCCTCGGTGATCATCTGCACCGAAACGCCCGTCACGATGGGCAAGTCGGTGGGATCTCCGGGCTCGAGCCGCTTCCAGATTTCGCCTTCGGGCGACACGAGATACGTGTCTCCTGCCGCCACGATTCCCGCGGCCTTTCGCTCTTCGACCGTGATGGTCACCGTGCCGGGGAGACGGCGATCGAGGCGGGCGTCTTTGACCCACGCATCGCCGAGGAGCTGCGTGCGCGCGGCGTCGAGGTCGGTCGAGAAGACATTTTTCCCCTTCACGATGCCCGATAGCGCCACGATTTCATCTTCGTGCCGATGCTTCGCTCCGACGACGACGATTTCGGAGATGGCGAATCGCGGCGTGTTCTTCACGTACTTTCGTGCGGAGAAGGCGACGCCACCGGCAAGACCGACCACGAGCACCAGGCCGACCACGGCCCTCCCCACGGCGAGAAGCTTCGCCATCTTCGGCGATGTCGCGCGAGCACGAGCCTTGGGCGCGGCCGCCGTCTTGGGAGCGCGTGTGGACGTCGGTGCGGGCGGCGTGGCGGACCTCGTAGGCGCGCGCTCTTCGGCCTGGCCTCCCTCGCCGAGGGGAATCTTTCGGTTCGACGGACGCATCACGAACCCGTTCCTTCGGCCTCGAGCCTTTGGTGAAGCTCCCGAATTTGGGCATTGATGTCGCCCGCGCCGAGAGCAAAAACGATATCGCCCGGGCGAACGACCTTCTCGAGAGCCGACGCCACGTCTTTCTTGTCGGCCACGTAGTGCACGTTCTTGTGGCCGTGGGCCCGAATGGCTTGGGTAAGGTGCTCGCCCGTGGCGCCCTCGATGCGTGCCTCGCCGGCAGCGTAGACCTCCGTCACGAAGACCACGTCGGCCTTGTTGAAGGCGCGGGAGAACTCGGCGAAGAGGTCGCGGGTTCGTGTGTATCGGTGCGGCTGGAACGCTACGACGACAC
>JAYUKI010000925.1:0-3075 GCA_043764595.1 Myxococcales bacterium
TCGTCCCCGCCGTTCTCATGGCCTTGTCCTCCAGTGCCGTCATGGGCTGCAACAGCCCCGAAGGCGCGAAATCGGCGAAGATCAAAGCCGGCGAGATGCCCGAAGGCGAAACGTTCACGGGCGTCTACTTCCATCCGGTGTACGGCTACCTCCACATGGTGGAAGACGGCGGAAACGTCTTCGGCAAGTGGAAGCGCGCCGACCAGAGCCGCTGGGGCGAGATGCAGGGCACGAAGACCGGCAACCTCATCCACTTCACCTGGAAAGAGCACACCATCGGCCTCGTGGGCGCTGGCGCCGTGTCCAAGGGCAAGGGCTACTTCCTCTACAAGGTCGGCAAGGACGTGGCCGAGCTCGACGGGCAATTCGGCCTGAACGACGACGAGACCGGCGCCGATTGGCACAACGTGAAGCAGCAGCGCATGGTGCCCGACCTGAAGTCGATCCCCGGTGACACCGACGCCACCTCCACGCCCACCGGCGAGAGCTGGCAGTGACCGCGCTTCGCCCCTACTGACGAAGAATCCCGAGTCCATTCGTTTCGTCGAGGCGGCCCAGTTCGCGCCCCCTCGAAGGAGTTTCCATGTCCGTTCGTTTGAGCCACCCCGATACGTTTCTCACCCGTCACCTCGGCCCCAGCGAGGGTGAGCAAAAGAAGATGTTCGATACCCTAGGGGTGGCATCGCTCGACGCTCTGACCGAACAAATCGTCCCGTCGGCGATTCGCCTGCCGAAGCGCCTCTCGGTCACGTCGGCCCTCTCCGAGCGCGCCATGCTGGAAGAGCTCGCGGCCATCGGCCAAACGAACGTGGTCGCCAAGAGCTGGCTCGGAATGGGCTACTCGGGCTGCATCACTCCCCCGGTCATTTTGCGCAATATCGTTCAAAATCCCGGCTGGTACACGCAGTACACGCCCTACCAGGCCGAGATTTCCCAGGGTCGCCTCGAAGCTCTGCTCAATTTCCAGACCCTCGTGATCGATCTCACGGCGCTCGAAATTGCCAATGCTTCCCTCCTCGACGAGGGCACCGCGGCCGCCGAGGCCATGGGGCTCGCCCACGGATTCCGCGCCACCGAGACGAAGAACACGTTCTTCGTTTCGAGCGAGTGCCATCCGCAGACCATCGAAGTCGTGAAGACGCGCGCGGAGCCGCTCGGCATAGACGTGGAAGTGGGCGATCACCGCACCGCGGACCTCACGAGCGCGTTCGGCGTCCTCGTGCAGTATCCGGGAACGCACGGCGAGGTCTTCGACTACCGCGCCTTCGCCGAAAAGGTCCACGCGGCCGAGGCTCTCTTCGTCGTCGCGGCAGACCTGCTCTCGCTCACGTTGCTCGTCCCGCCGGGAGAATTCGGCGCGGACGTGTGCCTCGGAAGCTCGCAGCGGCTCGGCGTTCCGCTCGGCTACGGCGGTCCCCACGCGGCCTTCTTCGCCACGAAGAACGAGTTCGTGCGAAAGCTCCCGGGACGCATCATCGGAGTGTCGCAGGACGCCCACGGAAAGCCCGCGCTTCGTATGGCGCTCCAAACCCGCGAGCAACACATTCGCCGCGAGAAGGCGACCAGCAACATCTGCACGGCCCAGGCCCTGCTCGCGGTGGTCGCGAGCATGTATGCCGTTTACCACGGACCCGATGGTCTCCGCGCCATCGCCGAGAACGTGCACTCGTCCACGTGCGTGCTAGCCCACGGCCTCGCCAAAGCGGGTATCCCGGTCGAGACCCAAGCCTACTTCGACACCATCGTGGTGCGCCCGGGCGCCGAGAAGGCCAAAACCATCGTCGCGCAGGCTGCCAAGCAGGGCGTCAATCTTCTCCCCGTCGGGCAAGATGGCGTTGGCATTTCGTTCGACGAGACGACCACCCCGGCGGACATCGCGCAGGTGCTCGAGCTCTTCGGCGTGAAAGCCGATATCGCCGCTCTCGCGAACGAAACGAGCACCACGCTCGACGCAAAAGCGCGCCGAACGAGCACGTACCTCTCGCACCCCGTGTTCCACCAGCACAGGTCCGAGACCGAGATGCTCCGCTACATGCGCAAGCTCGAGGGGCGTGACCTCTCGCTCGCCCACTCGATGATTCCGCTCGGCTCGTGCACCATGAAGCTCAACGCCACGGCGGAGATGATGCCCATCACCGATCCCTGGTGGAACCAGCTTCATCCGTTCGCTCCGCTCGACCAGGCCAAAGGCTACGCGCGGATCTTTGCGGACCTCGAGACGTGGCTCTCGGAAATTACCGGGTTCGCGGGCATTTCGCTCCAGCCGAATGCCGGCTCCCAAGGCGAATACGCGGGCCTCCTGGCCATTCGCAAATACCACGAGAGCCGCGGCGACGCCCACCGCACGGTATGCCTCATTCCGCAGTCCGCGCACGGAACCAACCCCGCGTCTGCGGTCATGGCCGGGCTCGAGGTCATCGTGACCGCGTGCGACGACCAAGGCAACGTGGACCTCGTCGACCTCGAAAAGAAGGTCAAAGAGCACGCCGCGAAGCTCTCGTGCCTGATGGTCACCTATCCGTCGACCCACGGCGTCTTCGAGGAGCGCATCAAAGAAATCTGCGCGCTCGTGCACGGGCACGGCGGCCAGGTCTACATGGACGGCGCGAACATGAACGCCCAAGTGGGCCTCACGAGCCCCGGCGAAATCGGCGCGGACGTGTGCCACTTGAATCTCCACAAGACCTTCTGCATTCCGCATGGCGGCGGCGGTCCAGGAATGGGACCCATTGGCGTGGCCAAGCACCTCGTGCCGTTTTTGCCCCGAAGGCCCGTGTTCGATCCGGAATCGGCGAACACCGTCGGTCCGGTCTCGGCCGCTCCTTGGGGCTCGGCAAGCATCCTGCTCATCTCGTGGGCGTACATCCGCATGATGGGCGGCGCGGGCCTCACGACGGCCACCCAAGTGGCCATCTTGAATGCCAACTACATTGCGACCCGTCTCGCGTCGCACTTCCCGCTCGTCTACAAAGGGAAGAACGGCCGCGTCGCCCACGAGTGCATCTTGGACATGCGCGGCTTCAAGAAGACCGCGGGCATCGAGGTCGAGGACATCGCGAAGCGCCTCATGGACTA
>JAYUKI010000926.1:0-10583 GCA_043764595.1 Myxococcales bacterium
GAGCGTCACGAAGTCGGCGTAGCTCACGAGCCAGCGCTCGTGATTCACGTGCTCGGGGTGCTTCTTCTTGCGAGCCATGGATCAGCCCGGCGCGCGAGCTGGGGCGGCGCCGCCCGCAGCCTTCGCGTGTCCGTCGGAGTGGATGAACTCGGCCAAACGGTCGCGCACGAGCTTCGGGTTCATTCCGGCTTGAATGGCAAGTACCCCGACGAGTGTCATCTCGCGGACATGGGCTTGCTCGCGTACGCGAAGCTTGATGCGTCCACCGAGGGGAAGCATCACGATGTTGGCGATGGCAACGCCATAGATCGTCGCGACGAACGCGGCCGCAATGCCCTTTCCGACGGCGCCCATGTCGCTGAGGTTCGACATGACGTGGATGAGACCGAGCACGGCGCCGACGATTCCGATGGTCGGAGAATAGCCCCCTGCAGCCTCGAAAACTTTTGCGCCGTCTTCGCCGTGTTCTTCTTCCTGTGCAATGGCAACCTCGAGAGTCTCGCGCAACGACTGGGAATCGACGCCGTCGACCGCCATGGTGAGCGCCTTGCGAAGGAACGGGTCGCTCGCGGTTTCGGCGACCTTCTCGAGGGACAGAATTCCCTCACGACGGGCGCGCTGGGCGTAGCCGGCAATCTCTTCCACGAGGGCGTTTGCGTCTTGAGGAGGTGGTTTGAACGTGCCTCCCGCTGCGCGAAGGGCGGCCATGCACGTCGACATGGGATACTGGACGAGAACCGCGCCAATCGTGCCACCGAGCACGATGAGTGCGGCGGGGCCGCCGACCATCGAGCTCGCGTGTCCGCCTTCCAGGGCATTGCCGATGATGATGGCGCCGAGTGCGACGACCATTCCGATGATGGGTCCGGGTTGCATTTATTCGTCTCCGTGCGGGCGCAAACGCGAATGGGCGTCAGGCAAATAGGTCAACGTCTCGTCGAGGGGGAGCGTGACGGGAGCGCGGCCGACGCGTTCGTGAAAGCTCACGAACGCGGTCATGACGTCGTCGATCCTCTCCCGAACGGTAATGCGCTGGCCTGTCACCATGCAGACGACGGTGTCCGGCGTCTCCTCCAGCCAGGCGACCAAGAGCGGGTTGATAGCGACGGTTCGGTGGTCGAGTCGTGTGAGCTTTAGCATCGTCAGTTCGATGACGAGCTAGCAATCACCGAGCCAAGGCACGGCATCGAGGCTTGGCACGGTTGGTGAAGTGGTTCGCCTCCAGGAGACAAAACCATGGCGCTCGTCGACACCGTCGAACACCTCAAAACGGCGCTCGATTACCATCTTGCGCGGCACAATCTGCTCGCGTCCAACCTCGCTCACCTCGACACGCCGGACTACGTACCGGTCGATCTTTCCCGAGGATTCGAAGGCGCGATGCATGTCGCGCTCGGCACGACCTCCGCAGAGCACATGCAAAGCACGACACATACCGACCAAGGATTTCGCGTCTTTTCGGATGCGGCGGCAAGTAGTGGCGGTGACGGAAACGGCGTCGATCTTGACCGGGAGACCGTCAAGATTGCGTCGAATCAGCTCCGCTACGACATGCTCGCTCAGCTCGCATCGAGTGAGCTCGCGTCCCTCTCCTGGGCCGCCAACGACGGGAAAATGGGATGAAATCTGTAAACAAGACCGCCGGAGTTTTCAGCGCGATGGAGGTGGCAGCCTCGGGGCTGTCCGCCGAACGCAGCCGAATGAACCTCGTCGCGGGAAACCTGGCGAACGCCCGCACCACCCGCACCGAGGAAGGTGGCCCGTACAAGCGCCTCGACCCGGTCTTCTCGGCGAAACCGGTCTCTCCGGGAAGCTTCGATCCCGTTCTGAAGCGCGTGGAGACCGTCCAACTCTCCGAGGTCCGGCCGGACACGTCGCCGGGAGCCCTCGTCTACGAGCCCGGCCATCCGGACGCGAATGCCGAAGGTTATGTCGAGTACCCCAATGTCAACGTGGTGACCGAGATGGTCAACATGATGACGGCTTCGCGAGCCTACGAGGCGGGTGTGACGTCGATCGAATCGCTCAAGTCGATGGCGCGCGCGGCGCTGAGGATTGGCAAATGACTACCCCCATCGCGCCCACCGGGATGCGCATTCCCGGCGTCGATGCCCCCGAAGGCACGCCGCTTCGTATCGGCCGAGAAGCAGGCCTCCAGCCGTCGACCGAGGCCACGGAGGGCGGCTCGTTTGCAGCCGTACTCGAAAAGACGATTGACGCGGCGAGTGCCAAGGAACGCGAGGCCGTGACTCGGGCAGAGGCCCTGGCAGCGGGTCGCACGGACGATTTGCATGGAACGATGATTGCCATGAAGGAGGCGGACATCTCGCTCAAGCTCGTTGGAAACATTCGAACCAAGCTCCTCGACGCGTTCCACGAGCTCTGGCGCACCAGTGTCTGAAAACGCCATGCTCGCTCTCCTTCCAGAATCCTTGCGGCCCCACGCGCTGCGTGCCGCCCAATGGCTCGTGGCGCTCTCTCGGCCGGCGAAGGTCTTTCTCGGCACGACTCTGCTCGCCGCTGCCCTGCTCGCTGGCTACGTCAGCGTGCACTCGGCAAGCCCGACCTACGTCGTGCTCTTCGCGAACCTCGAGCGCGAAGATGCGGCCGCCGTCGTTGCCAAGCTGAAGGAAATGAAGGTTCCTTACCGCATCGAGGGCGACGGAGCCGTCGTCGAGGTGCCCGAGCCCCAGGTGCGCGAGCTGCGGCTCGAGCTCGCTGGCGCTGGCTTGCCTCGCGGCGGCGCCGTCGGCTTCGAGAGCTTCGACAAGATGCGTCTCGGGGCTACGGAGTTCGAACAACGGGTTCTCTACCGGCGTGCACTCGAAGGGGAGCTGTCGCGGACCATCGGAAGCGTCGCGGCGGTCCAAGGGGCCCGCGTTCATCTCGTGCTCCCCGAGAAGTCCGTATTCGTCAGTCGGAACGAGCCCGCTTCGGCGTCGATTGTGGTGAAGCTTCACGCCGGCCGTGCGCTCGGAGCGGGTGAAATCGGCAGTATCGTGCACCTCGTTGCCGCTTCGGTTCCTGGCCTGACCCCGGACCGAGTCGCGCTCGTGAGCACGGACGGAATCGTGTTGCACAAACCTCGTCGACCCGGGGACGAGGCCGGCTCGGACGACGAGCGAGTCACCCAGGCACGTTCGCTCGAGGCTACGCTCGAAGAGCGCGCTCGGTCTTTCGTCGAGAAGCTCGTGGGCCAGGGCCACGTCGACGTGCGCGTTACCGCGGAGCTCGACACGACACGCATGGAACGCGTCGAAGATCGTTACGATCCAAAGACCGGATCGCTGCGCAGCGAAGAGAAGAACGTGGAACACGCTGGCGACGGAACGAGCGCCACGGGAGTTCCGGGTGCCGAAAGCAACTTGCCTACGGGAGGTGGTCGCGGAGCGGCGGTGGATGGTGGCGCGCCCCAAACGGCCGTTACTCGTGAGTCGCACACTCGCAACTTCGAGCTCGACCACATCGTCGAGAAGCGCTTCGTCGCAGCGGGTACGCTTCGGCGTCTCACGGTGGCCGTCGTCGTCGATGGCATTCCTCTGTCCAATGTGCCTCGTTCTCCCGAGGAAATGGCCAAGATATCGGCACTCGTAAGGAGCGCGGTCGGTGCCGACGACAAGCGGGGCGATCTCGTGACGGTCGAATCGGTGCCTTTCATTGCGCCCGCAGTGGAGATCTTCGCACCTCCCCCTCCGACGGCCGTTTTCGAGCCGAAAAAGCACGGTCCGTACGCTGCAGCGATTGCTGCTGCCCTCGGGCTCGTCGCGGCCGTTCTCGTCCTGCGTCGTCGAAAGCGCCACGCTCGAGAGGCCCTCGCGCTGGCCGCTGCGGCCCCCCGTCTCCTTCTGGAGGAGCCTGAAGAGGTCGAACCGCCTCCAGTAGAACCCGATGCGACCGATCTCCGTCGGCTCGTGAACGAGCGGGCTTCCCAAGACCCTGCGACGGCGGCGTTGATCCTCCGCTCGTGGCTCGGCGAGCACGACGACGCGGACGCCGTCGTGCCCGAGCACGCCGGGCGATCCGATTCGCGCGCTCACGTTTCTCCATAAGAATCATCGTGACGAGGACACCATGCTTACGAACGCCGAAAAGGCCGTGCTCTTCCTTCTCTCCCTCGACGAGGAAGTTGCAAGGCCCATCGTCTCCGAGCTCACGGAGATCGATATTCGCAAGCTTCGCGCCGTCGCCTCGACGATGAGGGAAGTGCCGAAGGATGCAGCCCTTCGTACGTTCAGCGAGTTCCTCGAGCGCTCCGACAAGGCCGTCGCCGTACCGCGAGGAGGCCTTCGCTACCTCCGCCGCTTGTCGATTGGCGCGCTCGGTGAGGAGCGGGCACGCGCGGTGTTCGAGGACGGAGTCACGAGCCCGTTCGCACGGCTCGAGGCGGCTTCGGCGGAAGACGTCGCAGGGCTTCTCGCCAACGAGCCACCGCAACTCGCGGCGGCCATCCTCTCGATGCTCGCACCGACCTCGGCAGCGGAGATTCTCATGGCCCTCGGCGAGGAACGACAGACCATTATCGTGAAGCAAGTAAGCAGAATGACTCAGCTTCCCGCAAGCGTGCTGGAAGACGTTGCAGCTGCGCTCGCCGCGGCCCTGCCCGCAGCCCAAACGAGCACGCAAGTGAGCGTCGACGGCATCGCGAAGGCCGCCGAGCTCTTGAACGCGAGTGGCAAGGCGGCGTCGACTACCATCCTGGCTAGTCTCGAAATCGACGATCCGGACCTTGCCGCGACGGTTCGTGGCGCGATGTTCACGTTCGACGATCTCGAGCGCCTCGATGCACGATCGATGCGCGCGCTTCTCCGCGAAGTGGCGACCGAGCGTCTCACCGTCGCACTCAAGAACGCTCCGTCCGAGGTCCTGGAAGCTGTCTTCCGTGGGCTCTCGCAGCGCGCTGCGGAGCTCATCCGGGACGACCTCGAGAACATGGGGCACGCACGAAAAGCGGATATCGAGGCGGCCCGAAAAGAGGTCGTCGAGAGTGCGCTACGCCTCGAGGCCGCCGGTACCCTCAGCCTCGGACGCGAGGAGGAATAATGGCCCCTTTGCGCGCCCTGGACGCGGCCTGGACACGTCCTTCCGTCGGTGTCGCCTCGCGTCGTCCTTCGTGGCTGAGCCCGGCGGCCAACGAGGCCCCAACGGCCTCGAGCGCTCCGCCGAGCTTGCCGTCGCAGCTTCCCCCACTGGGAGAGGCTGCGGACGCGGCGGAGCAAGAATGCGTATCCGAGCCTTCTGAGCTTCTCGCCGCGCAGGACCCAAGCTGCGGCGCGGAGGCGCCACCGTCGGAGACCGAGGTTCGGGACGCGACGATTCTCGCCTTGTCGGCGGAGCTCGAGACGTTGCGATCGACGGCCTCCGAGCTGGCGGTGGCACTCGTGACGGCCCATCGCCGTGTTTTGGAAGCCAGTGAGGGCGCCCTCGTGAGGCTCGCTCTCGACATTGCCGCAAAGGTCGTCGGGCAACGAATGGACGAGGATCCGGCACAAATCGTAGATTGGGCGCACGATGCCATCGCGACCCTCCCCGTGAGGGAAGCGTTGGTCGTGGCCCTTTCCCCCGACCTCGCCGAGAGGATTCCGGAGCCCTTTTGGAATACGGCGACCGAAGGGACGCACCGCCTCGAGGTCGATGCCACGTTGGCACCAGCGACCTGTGAGATTCGCGCGACATCCGCATCGATCGAGGTAAGCGCAGCCGGTCGCCTTGCGGCCATTGGCGAAGCGATTGGAGCCATTTGATGCGGCACGAAACCGAAGCGTCAGGACCTTGCATTCCTTCCCGAAATGCCATCTTGGGGGCTGCTCAGGGCGCTCCCGCGGTCGATCTGAGTGGCTACACGGCATTGTTGGAGTCGGCTCCCATGACGCGAATCGAAGGTCGCGTGCAAAAGGTCGTCGGCCAACTCGTGGAGGTCGAAGGGGTCCACGTGGCCGTCGGGCGCGAGCTCGACGTCATCACGCCTGCGGGGACCGTCACTCTCGAAGTCATCGGCTTTCGAGACGACCGTCTCCTTGCCGCTCCACTCGGGCCCACTGCAGGAATAGCCCCGGGCGCGCGGGTGCGGCCTCGTCTGGGGGAGGCGTCCGCAGAGGTGGGTGACGAGCTTCTCGGTCGCGTGGTCGACGCGTTCGGACGTCCACTCGACGGTCGTCCACTCCAGCGAAGTGCGGGGCGGTCGCCGTTTCATGCACGCCCTCCTGCGCCCTTCGCACGAAGGCCCATCGATACGCCTTTGACCACCGGGGTTCGCGCTCTCGACGCTCTTCTGCCACTCGCGGAGGGGCAGCGAATCGGATTGTTCGCAGGCACGGGCGTCGGAAAGAGCACCCTTCTCGGAATGATGTGTCGCCACGCCGATGCCGACGTGATTGTGGCCGCCTTAATCGGCGAACGTGGGCGCGAGGTTGGCGACTTCGTCAGGAACGCGATTGGCCCGGAGAGCCTCGGACGGTGCGTGGTGGTCGCGGCAACGAGCGATACGCCGCCCCTCGTTCGGGTGCGTGGAGCGCTTCGCGCGACGGCCATTGCGGAGCATTTTCGAAGACAGGGCAAGCGGGTGCTGCTCGTCATGGACTCGGTGACACGCTTCGCCATGGCGCTTCGGGAAGCCTCGCTCGCCGCTGGCGAGCCTCCACTGACCAAGGGATACACGCCTACCGTGTTCGCGTCGTTGCCTCCACTTCTCGAGCGAGCTGGCAAGGACGACGGTCCAGGGTCCATTACTGCGGTCTACACGGTGTTGGTCGAAGGAGACGATCTGAACGATCCGATCGCCGACACCGTACGAGGCATTTTGGACGGGCACGTCGTGCTCTCCCGGAAGCTCGGGGATCGTGGCCAACATCCCGCGATCGACGTGTTGCGAAGCGTTTCGCGGCTCGCGGGCGAAGTGTGCGAGACGCGTCACCTTGCGGCGGCGACGCGGATTCGAGAGCTCATCGCGGCCCACGAGGACGCTGCCGATCTGCTCCAGATAGGCGCGTACGTTGCAGGCTCGGATGCTCGTGTCGACGCGGCTCGAAAGAGCCTGCCAGCGATCGAGGCGCTCCTCCGGCAGCCCCCCGAAGAGGCAAGCCCACGAGGTCGGACCATAGAGCGATTGATCGAGATTGCCGAGCAATCAAGGTGATTGGATGACGACGAGGATTGGCCGATTGGTGAACGTGAAACAGAGAGCCGTCGACGAGGCTGTCGCGGCGCTCGTGGCCGCCCAGGCCGTTACGGCCGCAGCGGAACAACTGCTCGAGTCGACCCAGCTCGCGATGGCGGCCGCCCTCGATCGTCGGACGAGTGCTCGAACCATGGCGGATTTGGTCGACATGGACGCCTATGCGCGCTCCCTGCAAAAGGCAGTTCAGCGGGCGTATGCGTCGCTTCGCGCAAGGCAAAAGGACGAAGGACACCTCATGGTGGCCGTCACCGAAGCTCGGATGGAGCTGCGTCGTTTCGAGATGTGGGGCGAGCGCGCTTCGGCGACGCAGGACGCCTTGGCCGCGCGTCTCGCGCGTGTTGCGGAGGACGATCTGGCGGCTCGAAAACGGAGAGAAGCATGAAAAGCAGCATCGAAGCACCCTGTTCGGAAGCTCCTTCGGCGCCCGTCGAGATCCGGGTGCCTGCGGTCGCCGGTGACGACGATTCGCAATTCGAAGAGCACCTTGGCGTGGAGCTCGGACTCGCACCGTGGTCGAAAGTGGCCAATGAGGCGGACTCCAAAGTAACCTCTGCGCCGAAGGAGGAACACGAACCGACCGCGGAAAACGATGCTCCGCGCGAGGAGGCCGATTGGGAAAGGTACAAGCTCCCGCGGCCGGAGCTGCTGGGCGCCGTTGCCGCAACCGCGCACACGGTAGCCTCACCGGCTCTCCCCCAATTGACCCCTGGCGCTCTTCCAGAGACGAGCGTCGGCGCGGCTCCTTCAGGCAAGCCTCGAGCATCGGAACGGGGTTCTGCCGGGCCGAATCAAGCCAGCTCGAGGGTCGGGTCGGCGGAGCCCTCGAAGTCGCTCGCCGTGGAGCTCGGACTCGCACGGTGGTCGAAAGTGCCCAATGAGGCAGACTCCAAAGAAACCACTGCGCCGAAGGTGGAACGCGAACCGTCCGCGGAAAGCGATGCTCCGCGCGAGGAGGCCGATTGGGAGAGGTACAAGCTCCCGCGGCCCGAGCTGCTTCTGGGCGCCGTTGCCGCGGGCGCGCACACGTCCCCCGGCGTCCACGTCGCTCTTCCAGGGGAGACGAGCGTCGGCGCGGCTCCTTCGGTGACGCCTCGAGCATCGGAACGGGGTCCTGCCGGGCCGAATCAAGCCAGATCGAGGGTCGGGTCAGCGGAGCCCACGAAGACGCTTGCCGTTGCCGTCGCCGTCGCCGATGCCGGGCCGGGCGTCGTGGCCGCCGGGGCGCGTTCGGCAAAAGCCGCGACAGTCTCGGCGCGGCTCGCATCTGTCGGAATGGTTTCGGTCGAAGAGAGCGCACCTCGGGAAAGTGGCGAAACGAGCTCCCCACCGCTCGATGCGACGGCGCACGGTACCACCGTCCGGGCGCCGTCGACGAACCGTGCTCGGTTGGGCTCCGGTCCGATGGTGGACCCGTCCGACCGTAGTCGCGCGACGCACGTCGATGAGCCCTCGGTAATGGCCAATGGGTCGCCGGGCGCCGAACGTCCCAACGAAGCGCCCCTTCGGAGAGGTGTCGAGCGATCTCTCGAAAACCAACGCGCGGAGCGCCATGACGGAAAGAGCGGCGCCGAGCCGTCGGCCGTTGGTTCGACGCCTACGTTGGTTCCCGCCGGTGCCAATGCCGAGAATGGCGCAGCGGTCTCCCAAAACGTGCTCGGGCGTGCGACCGAAGCACCCTCCGAGAGCCCACGCGGCACCGAGCCCGTCGAGCCACCCGTCGCCGTGCAGCCAGATCGCATCATTGAGGACGGGGCTCCCACGGGTGACGGCGCATCAAAGGTCGAAGGTGTCCTCAGCGATGGCCGGGCCATACCACGAGGCTCCCCGGACGAGCGGCGCGTCGCGCGCCCCAAAGGGGATGTGCCGACCGCTCCCGTGGCCCGAAAGCGCACGGCGCTCGACACGAATCCCAATGAAGCGAGCGTCGTCAAGGCCCCAATGGAACGCGTTCTGCCCGAGAAATTCCAGTCGAGCGCGGGGCCCGGTGCCATCGATCCCGCTCCCCCGAATGGTGTCCAAAGGACGGCCCGCGGAGAAGCCGCGCTCGTGCAGAGCTCGTCAGAGCACCGCGTATCCACCGGAGCAGCCGGTGAGCCCGGTTCGTCGAGGAAGCGTCAGACAGGCGCGGAAGAGCGGCCGAACGGCTCTCGGTCGGCCGCGAAGCCTCTCGCGAGCTCCGAGGACGTCCCCGTCCGACCGGGCGGGAATGGCATGGACCGTGGGGTCCTTGGCGCCTCCGCACACCCCGGCACCGTCGACGTCAATCCCTCTGCGAGCGTCAAGCCCATGACGGTCGACGATGGCGCTCTGCCTCGAAGCGCCGATGTGGGCAAGGGTGCCGTTCGTGTAGCCGAGGCGGTAGGCCATCGACGCGCGCTTGCCAGCGAGGCCAACGGAGCGGTCACGCTCGAGCATGTGGGCAGATTCGAGGTCCGCGCTCGCCCGCACGAGGGTGGTCGCGTCGAGGTGCACGTTCGGGCCGAGCACGAGGCCGGTTCGGCCATGCTTGGCGCTCACGCCAACGAACTTCGAGCCGACCTTCGGGCAGCCATTCCTCACGCAACGGTCGAAGTCACGACTCCGGAAACCGCGGGAGGCTCTTACGGACCCCGCGAACGATCTTCGGGCGATGCCTCGCGTGATCCGAGGGACCGTCCGACGTCGGCAGGTGTCCTATCTGCGGATGCAGAACAGACTTTGACGCCGTCATGGAACCGTCGAAGTGCGCGGGTCCGGATCGTGCTTTGAGCATAG
This sequence comes from Myxococcales bacterium, assembly GCA_043764595.1. GTDB lineage: Bacteria > Myxococcota_A > Polyangia > Polyangiales > Polyangiaceae > JAAFHV01. The sequence goes on from JAYUKI010000926.1 coordinate 9,929, forward strand.
GCATGGCCGATTCACTCTCAGGTATCGCGAGCCCGCTCGCGGCGAAGACGGATACCAACCCAAAGGAGAAAGGCGCGACGGCACTCGATCGGGACGCGTTCCTGAAGCTGCTCGTTGCCCAAATGTCCCACCAAGACCCGCTCGCCCCGACAGGAGGAACCGAGTACGTCGCGCAGCTTGCCCAGTTCGCGATGGTCGAGCAGTCGGTGGCCCAGTCGTCGAAGCTCGAGCTCCTGTCGGCGCAGATGGGGGGCATAGCGAACAACGAAGCGACGAGTTTGGTCGGCAAGACCGTGAATGTTCGCGGACGGGGCATCGCCTGGGATGGCACCCATGCGACGGGCGCAAGTGTCACGTTGGCAGGGGCGGCCGCCAAAGTGACCGTGAAAATCGAGGATGCCCAAGGGAAGACGGTGCGCACCATGGAGCTCGGTGGTCGCCCCGGTGGCCCCGTCGCCATTGCCTGGGATGGCAAAGACGACGCCGGCCAGCCCATGCCCAAAGGCACGTACAACGTCCGAGTGGCCGCCAATTCGGCGGATGGTCAAGCGGTTGGCGCGTCGCAAGACGTGACCGGAACCGTCATGAAAGTGAGCTTCGAGAAGGGATATCCGGAGCTCTTGCTGGACTCGGGGGCCACGGCTCCCGTGTCGGA
>JAYUKI010000927.1:0-10555 GCA_043764595.1 Myxococcales bacterium
GAATACCACGTCCAGGATTTCCCCCGGTGAAGCGCCCCCGATGAAGTCGCTCACGTATGCTTCCGCCCAGCTCCTGCGTGTGCTTCCTCGCGAACGGATAACCCGATTCATGGGGCGTCTCGCGGATGTAGCCTGGTCCAGGCCCCTCGAACGCGCGGTCCTAGGGGCTTATTGCAAGGCCTACGACGTCGCCCTCGACGAGTGCGAGTCGCCCGATCGCTGGACCAGCTTCGATCACTTTTTCACGCGAAGCCTGCGTGAAGGAGCGCGTCCCCTCGAGACCGCCACCTGGGTGTCACCGTCGGACGGCCGACTCGAGTCCCCGGGGGTCGTCACCCAGGAATCGCGCTACTTGGTCAAGGGGCGCCCTTACCGCGTCGAAGAGCTGGTGGGAGACCCCGCCGAAGCCGAGCGCTACGTCGGCGGCGGTGGGTGCGTGGTGTACCTCTCTCCTCGCGACTACCATCGCGTTCATTCTCCCGCCGCGGGCAAGCTCGTCACCGTACGTTCGATGCCCGGCGACTACTACCCGGTGAACTCGATCGGGCTCGACCACGTCCCGAACCTCTTCGTCCGCAATCGGAGAGTGGCGCTCGCCATCGACACGCCAGAGGACGGGCGCGTCACCGTCGTGATGGTTGCGGCGATGGTCGTCGGCCGCATCACCGTTTCGGGAATCGATGCCCGAGACGTGCCCTACGGGACCCACACGATGTCGCACGATCTCGCCGCAGGCGACGAGCTCGGCATGTTCCACCTCGGCTCTACCGCAGTCGTCTTCTTCGAGCCCAAAGGATTTCGTCGTTTCGTGGCCAAAGAGGGCGCAATTCGCATGGGCCAAGCGCTCGCCGAGGGGCGCGAATGACCGTGACCGACCGCTCCGGAGGCAACGGCCTCGAGCCCGATCCAGAGGAGCCCATCGTCGACGCGGCGGAGACCATTCCGCCTCCACGCGAGAAGCGCTTGGAACCGCTCGACGACCTCGTCCTCGAAGAAGACGACCTCGACGGTGCAACGGTCGAAGTGAGCGCGCTCGTGCCTCCCATTCGAGACAAGGAGCCCTCGCGTCCCTCGAAGAAAGAGCGTACCCGACCGAAGATCACGCTGCGCATCCCCGACGACGAAGTGTCTCGTCCGGAACCTCCCAAGCCCGAGCCGGCGGCGGTGAAACCCGAGCGCATCACGCGGCCGGACCTCGCCGACGGTACCGACGTTCTCATCGAGCCGACCCCGGATCCCATCCCTCGCGTAAGTGCGCGTACGAGCCCACTGCCGCCACGTCCGGAATCCGAAGAAATCGAGGTCTCGATTCCCTCGGGGCCTTTCGTGAATGTCGAGCCGGATCCCTCGGATCCCGTGCTCGAGTCCGCCACGGTGCTTCCCGCCGTGACTCTCCTCACGCCTCGTGAGCCCGTCGAGTTCGAGACCCTGAACGAAGGTCCGTTCGCCCCCGACGCGGAAGAAGACAGCTGGACGCCGTGGCAGCCGACGGCGGTGGATGCACGCGAAGCGGCGGAATCGCGAGCCCGAGCCCTTGCTTCGGAGGCCGAGCTCGAGGAGCTCGAGGTCCCCGCTCCGGACGACGGCGAGCTCATTCCGATCGACTCCGAAGAGGACGACAAGCCGGTCTCGAATCCGCCCGAAATCGAAGTGGAAGACGTGCTCGTCGTCGAGGAGCCCGTCGCTCTTCCCCCCGTTCGTCCGCGCGTTTCGAGCGTGCCCCAGGGGCTTCCGCCCATGCGTCCGCCGTACTCGACGCCCATGTCGATCGGCATGGAGTCGATTCCCCCCGATCCAAGCTCGGGCTCGAACGGCCCTTCCACCATCCCCCAAGCTCCGCCGGCCGTGCACTCTGCGCCCCAGCTCCACCAAGTGCTCGCGGAGGGAGGGCCTCGCGTCGGCGCGCAGCAAGCGTCGGCGTCGGTCGCCGAGCTCAAGCCGGACGGCAAGAAGCGCACGAAGCCGTGGTGGGAAGAGCTCTTCAACGACGACTTCTTGCGGACGATCGGGACCATCACCGACGCCGAAATCTCCACCGAAGCGAACTTCATCGAAGATAGCCTTGGTGTCGCGAAGGGCGCGACAGTCCTCGACTTGGCCTGTGGAACCGGACGGCACGCCATCGAGCTCGGGCGCCGCGGATATCAGGTCATCGGCTTCGATCTTTCCCTCTCGATGTTGGCGCGCGCTTCGGACGAAGCGCAGGAGCGCGGGCAGAAGCTCAACTTCGTGCAGGGCGACATGCGCGAGATGACCTTCGAGGACGCGTTCGACGGCATCTACTGCTGGCAAACCAGCTTCGGATACTTCGAGGAAGAGAAGAACGCCGCCGTGATCGGCCGCGTTCACCGCGCTTTGCGCAAGGGCGGTCAGTTCCTGCTCGACGTCGTGAATCGCGACTACGTCGCCCGCGAGGCCCCATCGCTCGTGTGGTTCGAGGGCGATGGCTGCATCTGCATGGACGAGATGCAAATGGATTTCATCACCTCGCGCCTCCGCGTGAAGCGCACGATGATGATCGACGACGGACGCTCGAAGGAAATCGAGTACTCGGTCCGCGCCTACTCGCTGCACGAGCTCGGAAAAATGCTCCACGATGCAGGCTTTCGCGTGGCCGAGGTCACGGGAAAAATCCAGACGCCTGGAGTGTTCTTCGGCTGCGAGTCGCCGCGCATCGTGATTCTCGCCGAGAAGCGCTGAGTCAGGGCCCCGTCGGGGACGCTGCGCCTTGCCGTTGGGCGCCCGTGGGGCGCCTCGCCGCCGATGCACCAACAACGGCATCGTTGCAAATTCGAGAAATTCCGCAGTCGGGGAATTTGCGCTTCGCCGTAGGGGCGCTTCGCCGATTCCCTTTGCGGCGGGCCCTCAGCGGCCGAACGCGAATCCGTCGGGGTAAACTCCGACCGTCCACTTGCGTTTCGTGACAAGCGAGACGGGATCGACCTCGAGGACGGTGCCGGGGCCCTTGTGGTCCCCTTCGCACACGACAAAAACTCGGGTGCCCTCGATACCGAAGGCGTGGGGAGCCTTGCACTCGTCAGGTGACTTGACCACTTGAGTGGCCACTTTGCCCGTGGAGAGGTCCACGCGGACGAGGCTGTCCGGTGCTTGGAGGGGCACGTAGGCCGTCGTGGCATCTTTGGCCGCGGGCATGAACGCTTTCGCGCCCAGATGGATGGTGGCGTTGGCGCGGAAGGTGCGGGTGGCGAGGTCGAACACGCGGAGATCGTTGGCCTCGAGGTTGGCGACGAGGACGTCGGAGCTGCCCGGAACGAGCGCTACCGAATAGGGGCCGTAGCGAGGCACGCCGGGCACGCCTTGGGCGTTTCCCAGGGGGTAGCGGGACACCGGCAATGTCGTCTTCGTGAGGTCGACCACGACGAGCTCGTCGGAGCCGTAACAGGCGACGACCGCAAGGGTGTCGTCGGGCGTGATGGCCGTGCCGTGGGGAGCCACACAGATTGGGCGCTCGGCCGTTCGGGTGAGCGTGCGAGTGTCCCAGACCTGGAGGCGGGCGAACATCGTCGAAGGGCTCGCGTTGCCCTGCGCAGCGACGGTCATCGCGCGTTTCATGTCGTAGTGGGTCACGATGGCGCGCGTGCCGTCGTGGGTGAGAACCACGTCACCCGGGTTTTCGTCGACCTCGCGGACGTCCATGACGGCGAGCGAGCCAGGATCGACACGCGCGAGAAACCCGTTGGTGTCGGACGATCCGTGGGCGGCGTGCGGGTCCTTCTTCTTTTTGACGGAGCCCTCCGGTGGAAACGCGAGAGCTACGAAGAGGCTCGTTCCGTCGGGAGTGCGCGCGAGATGGTGCGGCGCTTCGCGTGCTTCCGGATCGTAGTCGACGCCGATGGTCGTCACGAGCTCGCCATCGCGATCGATCACGCTGAGCGAGTCCGACCCGTTGTTCGTGACGTAGATGGCGCGTACGGCAGGGGTGGGGACGGATCCACCGGGAGTCTTTCGCGCCGACGTGGCGTCGCCTGTCTTTTTTCGGCATCCCGACAGTTGGGTGGCCGTCGCCGTCGACAGCAAGACCAAGGCAAGGAAACCGAGGTAAGAAAGGGCCGTGCGTGTCCTGCTCATGCTCCTCTTGGTCGTGACGTTCCAAACCTACACGATGCGAGAGGCCTTCGCGAACGGCCGGTTCCCCCTCGCTCAACAGGCGTTGGTGGCTCCCGGCTCGAAGGGGGACCTGCTCGTCGTTCGGAGCACGTTCGGAATCTTGGTCTCCCACGACCGCGGACGGACGTTCGATTGGGTGTGCGAGCAGACGTTCGGCTACTCGGGCGCATGGGATCCGCCGATCGCTTACGGGTTGGACGGGACCCTCTATGTCGGGCTCGAAAACGGCCTCGCAACGACCAAGGACTTTTGTACGGTGACGCGCGTCGCGGAGCTCGAAGGCGAGACCGTGAAGGACGTTTCGGTCGACTCGTCGGGCACGGTGCTCGTGGTCACGACGACCCCGAGCCGTCCAAGCGCCCTCTTTCGGAAGCCGAAGGGCAAGCCGTTCGAGCGTGTCGGCAAAGGCCTCGAAGGTGCCTACCTCGTGACCGTGGACGCCGCGCCGTCACGCCCACTGCGGGTCTACGTGAGCGGCCAGCCTCTCGGAACGCTCAAGGGGCGTCTCTATCGCTCCGACGATGGAGGAATGACGTTCACGGAGCTCGACCAAGAGCGCTCCCACGACGGCGCGTACTTCTTGGTGGGCGTCGATCCGAAAGATCCCGCGAGGGTGGTCTCGCGGTTTCTCCACTTCGAAGGGAGCGAGATCACTCTTTCCGAGGACTCCGGAAAGACCTCGAAGGTCGTGCTTTCGATCAAGAGCGCGATGTATGGCGCTGCCATGTCCCCGAATGGAGCACGCGTCTTTGCAGGGTCGGGGCTCCCGGGCGACGGCGTCTTCGTCTCGAACGATCGCGGGCGAACGTTCGCCTCGAGCGCTCACGTCGGTGTTCAATGCCTTACGGCCACGGAGCGCTCCCTGTTCCAGTGCGAGAATCCCTTTGCGGTGGGCGGTCCGGCGTTCGGCGTCAGCGAAGACTTCGGAAAGACGTTTCACACGCTCGCGTCGTTCGCCGCCGTGCGTGGTCCCGTGAATTGTCCCGGAACGGCGCTCTGCGAGAAGCCCTACGCCGAGCTCACGACGACCCTCGAGCCTTGGCGCGCCGGGCCCGATGCTGGCGGCCCTGGAGATGGAGGCGCAAGCGCCGCGGACTCTGGCGTGGAGGCCGGCGTGGAGGCTCCCCGCGAAAAGAAACGAGGATGCGGCGGGTGCCATCAAGATGGGACCGAATCGATCCACGGGGGGGCGTGGCCCATAGTCGTGTGGGCACTCTCCCGCGTTCGTCGGCGGAGGTCCTCGGCTCTCCATGGTCGTTGACGATCCACGGTCGGGTCCATGGCACCCCACCCGACGGAACCGGTTCTCCCGAGCGCCTAAAGGCTGTGACCCCTGAACAGACGTCGCTTCGCGCAAAAACTTCGTGAAGCGCCTTTGTCGGAAAATGTAGGCGTTTCGTGAACGGCTGTTGGCTTCGCCTTTGCAGAGCTGGGCAACATGCGCAAAGCCCTCCTCGTCGGTTTCCTCGGTGGCGCCCTTCTTCTCGCGTGTGGTGACGCCGGGCAGAACACGTCCGGTTACTACCGAGGGCCCACGGGCGGCGACCCCGGCACTCCGTCGGAGCCTGCGCCCACCAATCCAGGAACGCCCGCGAACCCGAACAACCCGGGCACGCCTGGCACGCCCGCGACGCCTGGCGCGCCTGCACCCCCGGCGGCCGGCGCGGCGAAGCTCGACATCACCTTGGACAACGCCGCTCCGCCGGTCGAGCTGGGCGCCGAGGTCAAGGTCATGGTCAACATCGCTCCGAAGGAAGGCCTCACTGGCAAGGTGGACCTCTCGGTGACGGGTATGCCCGCCGGTGTTACGGCAACCTTCGACAAGACCAGCGTCGACATCGTCGGCACGGCCTCTTCGTCGGCCATACTGACCATCAAGACCTCTACGGATACGGTTCCAGCGACCGCCGGTCTCACGATTACCGCGAAACCTGCTTCGGGCGACATGAAGACGTCCCCGGTGAACGTCAACGTTCAGCCGACGCTAACGCTCAAGATTCCGGTCAACGCTGGCGCTCTCACGGGCATGGCCGCCAACACCGCGTTCGCCCCGGCTGACGTGAAGGTCAAGCTCGGCGGCAAGAAGATCGCCGTGAAGGTCCGAAACGACGATTCGGCGACCCACATCATTCACTCGGGCAACACGGGCGGGTTCAACCACGGAAACACCGGGGCCACGATTGCCGCGAATGGCGGTTTCGAGGGCAACGTCCAAGGGACCAACGCGCCGCGGGAGATCAACGCCGCTGGGACGTACGGGTTCTATCTCCACGACCGCACCCCGACGAACGCCAACGGCCGAATCATCGCCGAGTAGTCGCCCCGCCGACCGCAACGCACGACGGCGCCGACCTGCAGAGGCCGGCGCTTCGGCGTTTGTGGGACAGAAGGTTTCAGAGAAGGTCGGCGTTCATGATGACGTCCATCGCATAGGCCGTGAGTGGGGCGCCGCCGAGGGAGAGCACCGCTACGGCAATGGCGCGGCGCGAGGCATCCTGGGGGACGTAAAGAGTGGCCCATCGGGAGCCTTCGCCCCGTCCCCAGGCGTGGCCGGATTCCACCATCATTCGTCGCGAGTGGCCGAGCACGACGGTGGTCTTCCGTGGGCCGAGAAGCTCCAAAGCGCGCGCCGCGAACTTCAATCGATCGAAGGTCTCTCGCGAGGTTTCGTGGGCGAAGACCCGCGGGTCTTGCTCGACCGACGCCTCTTCGAGGGCGCTTTCGTCGCGGGGGCGAATCCGTAGCTCTCGAGGCATTCGAGAACGATAACGCACGAAACGAGGGCGTCGAGGGCGTCGCGAAGGTCGTTACTGTGGGCGCACCCGTTTTGCTTGGAGCTCGAGGAAATACGAGACGAGGTCGCGCTCCTTGTGGCCTTTCGCGATGAGGCGTGCGACGCGACCGAACGGCCACACGCGATTGCCAGGGGCGACCATCATCTCCCAGTACCCGAGCTGGTCTGCCGAGATGTCCACCCACTCCGCGGCGAGCTTCCTCGAGAGGATTTCGCTGAGGAATGCGCCATGGAGCTGGACGTCGCGGGCGGCTTCGGGAGTCTCCACGCGTCGGTTCGTGAACCTCTCGAAGAGATACGCTTGCATGTGCTCGATGCCCGAAAGATCGGCCCTAAGCTCGATGTTTCTGGACGTTCGGTAGACGAGGCCGAGCTCACGCGAGAGGAGCGTGAACTGGATCCGTGCCTCGAGTACGGAGCGGGGGAGCGTGTCGCTCACTGCGCCGCCGAGGAGGCCAGCCGGCAAGGACAAGTGCTCTGCGAGCTCCGGCGCTCCGGGCTCCGACGGGGGAAAAAGCGGTGCTTTGGAGAATCCAACGGGCGGCAAGCCCTCGATGCTCGGTGGCCGAGTTGCTCCGCGCATGAACTCGCCCGAGAGCGTGGGCGTGGGGGGCTCCTTCAGTGCCGGGTGGATGGATTCACGGGCCTTCCGGTCGTCTTCGACAAAGCCGTCGCCTGGAGCCGGAAAGGACGAAGGGAACGGCACGGAGACCGGTCGAAAGGCTTCGGCCGGCGTGAGGTGTTTGCTTCGCTCCATGGAGGCCGCCGACGGGGGAGGCATGGACGGTGCTGCCTTTGGGCCGTCGGGCGGAGGCGCCAACGCGCCCATGCCCACGTTCGTTGGCCTTCGGACGGACGGCGGGATCGACGGTGGCAAGGGTGGCGTGGCCGACACTCGGCTGGGAGGGCGCGAGGTCTCCCGTTTCGAGCGTTCTTCGCCCTCCGAGCCCGGGTCGAGGGTAGGCAACGGGCCTGCTTGCGGAATGGCGATACCCGTCGGCGTCGCCAATCGAGGCGGTAGCGTTGGCCGCTTCGTGATTCGCGCCCCCGGAACCTCCGAAGGGCGGTCGGCGGCGGGGCGCCGATCGATCGTGAGGTCCGGCTCGGCTCGCGGATCGCCGAAAAAAGGCTGAATGCGCTCGTCCTGACTCGGGACGACACTGGAAGGTTTGGGTGGGGCGCTCGACTGCGCAACGATGGCCGTGTTGCTCGAGTTTCCGACGAGAGCCGCTTCCTGCACCACGCGTGCGGCGCGCTCGCGGAGCGCCTCGTCGATGCCTTTGGTGTCTAGGACGTCCTTCGCGTAGGCATGCGCGCGGCGTCCATCGGCCGCGGCGAGCCAGGCTTCACCCGCGAGGAGCCCGAGCTCGACGAACGAGCTCATCGACAACGCCAGCGCTGCCACACGCTGCGCGAGGATCGTCGGGGACTCGGTTCGTGCGAGCAGATCGTGGCGCGCGCGCAGATACGCCGTCGCTGGCGTTCGTCCGCCCGCGCGCTCGGCGTAGTCGATCTTTTGTGCGGCGATCGTCACGTCCGCGCGATCGAGGAGAAGCTCGATTTCCCAAAGCTCGGCTTTCGCCAGCGGGCCTTTGGCGGGGACCTCGCGCGTGTCGAGCGCGCGCATGAACGTCGAGAGCTTTGCTCCGGACGGGAGCCGGGGCGCGAGCAGCTCCTCGAGGCGAGCGCGGTGGAGGGGCTCACCACGGAATCCACGGCCGCCACCACGGTTCGCCAGGTCCTCGAGGAGGGCAGGCAGGTCGGAGAGCCCTTCGAGCGTGATCCGCTGGAACGTTCGCTCTCCGGTCTTCAGGTGGCTCGTGATGTCGGACGTCTCGAGCTCGACGGGCGCGTCGTCCGCACAACGCGCGAGTGTGAGCGCGAGGCTGAGCGCCTGAAAAATGGACTGTGCGTGAGGTCGTGCGAGGTCGTGGGCGAGGGCCGCCAGGTCCATGAACGTGCCCTCGTAGGTGCCGGTCGTGGCGGCGTACGTGGTCGCCTCGAAGATCCACGGGGTTTCGAAGAGCCCCACGAGCTTTCGAACCGCGCCACCGCGGGCGTACGCCTCGGTGAGCGTGGGCCGCATGAGGTCCGCGTACGTTTCCGCCAGGTCCGGCGAGGCGCCAAGCAAAGACAGGCGGCGCCGCGCTTCGCCTGCGGTGGTCGAGTAGCCGAACTCGATAGGGCGCCCCAGTGCGTTCTTGCCGAGCGCGATCTCTCCGGATTCGAAGAGCGCGTACTCGACCTTCAACGGGCCGCCCGCAGCAGAAACAAAGACGCTTCCGTCGACCTTGAGCAGGGAGCTCGCCACGATTCGGTGAGGCTACCGCGAGGCCGTCGTCTCGGTCGAATTTCGAGCATCTTTCCAAGAGGGCAGCGGCGCGGGAGCGGATGGACTTCCTTTGTTGCCCCGCGGACCGTTCGGCGAATAAAGTCCCGGATTGGAGAATTCACGAATGAAACTTCGCACCTTGGCCTTCTTGTCGTTTTCGGGCCTGACGATTCTCGGTGTCGCTTGTGGAGGCAAAAAGCCCCCGAAAGAGCCGCCGGTGGTCGAGGCCATTGCGGATGCCGGCCCAGAGCCCGTCGACTCCGCGCCGCCGGAGCCCAAGTCGCTCATCGAGCGGGTGGGTGGAAAAGACGCCCTCAAGGGTGTCCTCGAGACGTTCGCGAAGAACGTTCAGGGCGACAAAAAAGTCAGCAAGATCTTCGGCAAGACGCTCAAGGTCGAGCAGTTCCGCGACATGCTCTTCGACCACATTTGCGAGAAGGCCGGCGGCGACTGCAAATACGCGGGGAAGCCCTGGAAAGAGACCTTCAAGCCCCTCAAGGTCACCGAGGCCCAGTGGGAAGCTCTCGTCGAGTCCCTGAAGGCCGCGATGGAAGAGAAGAAGGTCGCCGAGGCGGAGGCCGCAGACATCATCTCGACCATTGGCGAGCTCAAAGAGCAAATCGTCGAGGCGGGTGGACCCAAGAAGAAGTAAGCCGCGGCTGGACGGTCTTACGGAGCCGCGGCGACTGCGACGCGAGCAAGCCGGCGCAAAGTGAAAGGCGGGAAGTGCCCATGGGCCCTTCCCGCCTCGCTTTTCGAATCGGCGATTCCGCCTGTCAGGCCGTGGATGCTTGGACGGCCGAGCAGCCTACGGAGCTAGCTCTCCAGGTCCGCACACTGGCGGAATGCAGAAATGCTCAGTAGCGGTAGTGCTCGGGCTTGAAGGGGCCTTCGGCCGCGACACCGAGGTAGCTCGACTGCTCCGGGAGGAGCTTGGTGAGCTTCACGCCGAGCTTGCCGAGGTGAAACGATGCGACCTTCTCGTCGAGCTTCTTGGGGAGCGTGTAGACCTGGCCGCTCTTGTAGGCTGCGCCGTTCTGCCAGAGCTCGATCTGCGCGAGGGTCTGGTTCGAGAAGGACGACGACATGACGAACGACGGGTGACCTTCGGCGCAGCCGAGGTTCACGAGGCGGCCGCGGGCGAGGAGCGTGATGCGCTTTCCGTCCGGGAAGATGAACTGATCCACCTGGGGTTTCACGTTCACTTCTTTGATTTCGGGGTTCTTCTCGAGCCAGGAGACGTCGATCTCGGTGTCGAAGTGGCCAATGTTGCACACGATGGCCTGGTCCTTCATCGCGCG
>JAYUKI010000928.1:0-3061 GCA_043764595.1 Myxococcales bacterium
CACGCCGAACGGAATGCCGGCGCGCAGAATGGCGCGTGTGGAAAACGCCTCTTCGATCTTCAACATCGAGGCCTTTTGCTCCCAGATGTCGCCATCGGCCACGAAGTAGATCGAGCCGCTCGGCACGGGCGCAGTGATGGCTTTCACGCAGGCTTCGGCGCAATCGGGGCCGTACACGAACGTGTACTTGGTGCTGCCGTCGCCCGTAATCGGCAAGACGCGCTTCTTCACCGAGCGAAAGGCCTCGAGGATCTCGACGTCGCGCGGACCATAAATCGCCGTGGGCCGAAGAATCGTGACGTTCAAATCGTCTTTGAACGCGAGGCACGCCTTTTCGGCGAGGAGCTTCGAGCGGCCGTATTCGGTGCAGGGCGCCTCTTGCGAGACCGGGACCGGTTTGCCGTCGGCCGAGGGTCCCGCCGCTTCGAGGCTGGACACCTGCACGAAGCGCGTGAGCTTCGGAGTGTGCTTCTTTGCGGCTTCGAGGAGGTTCTTCGTGCCTTGCACGTTGGTCGAGAAATACTCTTCCTTGCTCCGAGCTTTCACGATGCCTGCAGAATGCACGATCGCGTCGACGCCCTTGACGGCCTCTTCGACGGCCGCCGCGTCCTCGATGGCGCCGTAGGCGAGCTCGACTCCGAGGGTGTCGAGGAACTTGCGGTTCGAGGTCTTGCGGACGAGCACGCGGACGTCGTGGCCGGCCTTCTTGAGACGCTCCGCGACATGACTTCCCAAGAACCCGCTCGCCCCGGTGACCAGAACCTTCATGGGCCCAGTTCTAGTCCGATTTTCACCCGGTGGAGAGGCCATTTCGGAGCATGTGTGGCCCGGCGAGCTCGAGCATCGACGATGGGAAGAAGAGCTACTTCTTCACGACGGCGTAAAACGCGGCGTCTTTGCGGCGAAGGCGTGCCAAGAGCTGTCCGTCCCGTGCGGCTTCCTGCACCTGCACGGAGGTCGGATCGTTCACGCCGTCCACCTCGACGAGAACGTCGCCAGGCTTGAGGCCTGCCCGATCGGCCGCCGACCCTGGAACCACCGCGGCCACGGCGGCGATGGGCTTGGCCGGGAGGCCAATCGACGAAGCCTGCTCCGGGGTGAGGTCGCGCACGGTGAGTCCGAGCCCTCCCTGCTGCGTCACGGGCTGCATCATCGGGAGCGGAGCCACCGGGGCCTCCGGCCGGGCGGCCAACGTCACTTGGCTCGTGTAGCGTTTTCCGTCCCGAATGACCTCGACGGGGACGGGCTTTCCGACATCGTGGGCAATCACCTCACGAATGAGCTCCCGGCCGTCGCGGATGGACTTTCCGCCCACGGTGGCGATGATGTCTCCCGGCTTCATGTTCGCCCGTTGCGCCGGGCCATTCGGCGTGATCGAGTTCACGAGGACTCCCGCGCGCGGATCGACCTTCATGGCCACCGCGAGCTCGGGCGTGAGGTCTTGGATACCCACGCCAATCCACGCGCGCTCGACCTTCCCGCCTTTGATGAGCTGTTCGGCCACGCGGCGTGCGAGGTTCGACGGGACGGCAAATCCGATTCCGCTCCCTCGTCCGATGATCATCGTATTGATTCCGACGACGCGGCCCTCGAGGTCACAAAGCGGGCCCCCGGAGTTGCCGGGGTTGATGCTCGCGTCGGTCTGGAGATAGTCCTCGATCGCGTTCATACCGAGACCACCACGGCCTTTGGCGCTCAAAACGCCGGTCGTGACCGAATAGCCGAGACCGAATGGCGAGCCAATGGCGACGACCCACTCGCCCACGCGCGTCACTTCGGAATCGGCAAACCGCGCCGCCGGGTGGTTTTGCCCCTCGACCCGAATGACGGCGAGGTCGGTCCCGGGATCGCGGCCCACGAGCTTGGCCGACAAGAGACGTCCGTCGCGGAAGCGAACGTTGATGGAGAGGGCGTTCTCGATGACGTGATTGTTCGTGAGGATCGCGCCGTCCTGAGTGAACACGACACCCGAGCCCGTGCCGCGCGCGATGGGGCTGTCTTGCGTTCGGCCGAACATCTTCGTCAAAGGGTCCGGCTCTTCCCGAGCGGTGACCTCGATCTGGACGACACTGGGGCTCACCTTGTCGGCGACTTGCACGAAGGCGTCGGAGAGCTTCCGCGCCTCGGTGGGCGTGGAGGGGGTCTCTCGCGTTTGGGCGAGCGAAAGCGAGGGCCACGAGGCCAGGAAAAACGGCGCGAGGGCAAGCGCGTGACGGAAACGCATGGCCCAAGTCTTCCGCAGCGCGAAAAAAATCGCCAGTTCGGTGCAGTCCACGAGACGAGGGCCACGAACGGAAGGCGTTTCCTGCCCTCGCGCTTATTCGCTTCCGCCCGCGTCGGCCCTCTCGAGGGCCGCGGAGAGGTCGTCGGCGGACACGAAGACCACGCGATTGTCGGCGGTCTCCCACTTCCACTTTTGCGACGCGTACGCGAACCAGGCCATGACGAAGCCAAGAGGAACGAAGATGAAGAGGCCCGCGCTCGAACGCCCCGAATGGAGGGCGTCGAGGAGCAGACCGAAGAACGGAAAAAGAACCAAGCAGGCGACCGAACCGGCGACGGCCTTCCCCTTCAGGGCGGTGTGCTTGCTTTCGTCGCGCGTCTGGCACGACGGGCACCGCGCGAGGCCCAAGGTAAGGTCGGCGTTGGCCTTCGCGGCGTCTTCGGCTTCGGAGCTGGCCCGCTGTTTGGCGCCGTTCTCGTCCAGGAAGAAAGGACTTTGTCCGGCGCCTTGGCCCACGCCGGTGACGAGCGCGAACGCCTCGTGGTTGCAGCGCGAGCACGTGTACGTAAGCAGCGCCGGCTTCGTGACGGTGGCCGTGTGCTTTCGCCCGACGTACATCCACGAGGAATAGCTTCGTCTCGGGTCGGCACCAAGCACCGATGCGCGACGCGCGCCTGAGCTCGCTCGTAAGGTTTCTTTACGAACGGCATCCACAACGCCCCTTTGATCCGGTCGATGCCTGGTTAGAGTGGGCGCCCATGAATGACCTCGAAGGAAAGACGTTCTTCGTCACGGGCGCGAACACCGGCATCGGCAAGGCCACGGCGTTCGCCCTCG
>JAYUKI010000929.1:0-3060 GCA_043764595.1 Myxococcales bacterium
GACGGCTCGGGCTTCGGCGCGCGCTTCCGACAGGTTTGCCGTTTTGCGCGCAACGTGCAGAGTATCGTGGCTGAGCACGAGCCCGCGAATGCGATCGACCTCGTCGGCCAGATCCGCGGGGAACAGAGGGCCGAACGACACGAAGCCCGCATGGCCTGGCGCGCCATCCCGTGCCGCGCGTGGGGCATAGTGGGCCCTGTAGAGTTTGGCCACATCGCGCGCTTCGTCCAGGAAGACGCTGAGCGGAACCGGAATGGACTTTCGGGAAACGGGGAGCGCGAGCGCGCAAACCAAGAGCTCTTGGATGGAAAGCATGGGGGCCTCGTGAACCAGCAAAGCGGCTGGGTCCCCCTCTCTCGACGCTCCCCGCCGATTCGTTGCGTCGAGCGGTCCCTTTTTCCTGCTCAGGCTGGATTATGCATCGCTCCGTGGGCCGTGGCTCACCGGGGCGCACCCCCAGACCGGGCTACGGCTCGCCGGTTCCGCTGTAGCCGCCGTCGTTGACGCAGATCTTCTCGCAGTTCTCCGTGAGGGAGGCGCAGATGCCGGCCTTGCAGATGCCGAACCCGTTCACCTGTATCGTGCCGTTCTTGCACTCGCACGACGCCACGACACATGCTGGGCCCCTGGTCTCGCATTCCCCGCCAGACCGGCCCTTCTTCGGACCCGCATCCGCGGCGTCGGGCCCGGGCGTCACGCTGGCGTCGAGAACCTCGGCTTTGTTGCAGCTTACGGGGGTAACCACGCTTGAGCCAGAGACCTGGCATATCTGCCCGCAGGTCTCGACCCCAGACAGGCACCCACCGCCCGCCTTGTCGGCAAAGGTCCGCGTGGTCCTGCCGTCCGTGCAGTTGCACCGAAAGATGAGGCACCCCTTTGCCGTGAGCTCACACGTCGAATCCGTGGCGGGCGCGTCCGGGGAGACGGACGCGTCCGACGAGGCGTCGGGGGTCGTGGAGGAACAGGCCATGAGGGTCAAGCACACCGTTGCAACAATCATGCGTGACATCTTGTGTCCAATCAGAATCATTGGCGCTCCCCTTATTGGTCGCAAACAAATCTCTCATATCGAGCGAAAACGCTGCCTCCACCACTCGGGATTCTTGGCTCCTGGGCGCTCACACTCCCGGCAGGCCGCGCTCCTGCTCAAAGCGCAGGATTTGCTCCTCCCCCGGCAGCAGTGAGCCGCATTCAACTATCTCACCGGTATCCGCCAAAAAGATGAGGGGCCCGTGTCCGACCAGCGCTGTCATAATGTCTCCAGTCTCGACGTAGGACTTTGAATTATAGGAGAATATCCAGCCGTACGGCTTCTTTATGGTTTGTGATGATATTAGCATCACGCCTTCGGGCTCGCCGACCCCCTTTTGCTTAAGGTACTTCAGTACTGTTGCCGTGGCTATATCCAGGTTCATTGAATCCTCAGTTGGTTCGAATTAGGTAGTAGCCTGTGAATAGTTCCATGTTAGCGGATCCACCGGTTTGCCCGTCAATGAATCTTATTGCGCCTCCCTGATTTGCCACGTTGAAGACATGGCCCACGTTCTGGTTCGGGCGAAGCCCCCAAACGATTCCGCGCGACCCCGCGCCCCACCTTCCCATGATGGTTCGAATGCCGTCGTACCCAGTCACGGGAAAGAATGTTCTCCCGGGGAATGCCTTGGTGATATCCTGAAGCGAGAACGGACCGCCCGCTACTGCCGACGCCGGACTTCCGCCGAGTGTCGCGTCTGTTGCCAGCGCGCACGCTACACAATTGCTTCGACCCGCCGTGAAGTTGATGTTCCTGACCGAACCCGCGGTAGCCCCGGAAATGTCCTGGCCGTTGACTCCGGCGGCGACCGCCTTCACAATGCCGGCCGCCGTTACGAGCTTTGGGGACTGAGCGGCTAGGCTTAGCGAGGCGTTCTGCGCTCCACCCGCGAGGGTCCTGATGGCACCAAGGGCTGCTGGGCCTAGGACGATGGCTCCTAGTCCCGTCACGACGCCAAGTTCCCCCACGATTGTGCCCGCCTGGGCAGCCTTCGAGCCTTCAAGAAGAAGCTCTTGACCTCCGCCGGCCACGGACGCCTGGAGGCCCCCCATATTGACCTGGCCGTCGACCGCTGTCGCTGGGGGCCGGAGCCCGTGGAACAGCGTTGTCGGAGCTATGGCAGCGGCAAAGAGCGACCATCGCGATGGTTGGCGGGGCCCAGGCTCGCGTTCGGCTGCCGGGGCCGCCTGTGCCAAGCGTGGGTCAGTTTCTCCAACTTCGATCCCACCCTTCTCGTTGAGCCACGACCATTTTCCGGGACCGTGCTCGTGCACTTCCTTGAGCTCAAGCCCCCAAGGGTCTACGGCGTTCATGGCGTTTCCGCCGACGTAGGCGTAGGGGTTTGGGTCGGCCCCCCATCCGTGGATCGTGAGCGGATCGGGGCTAATCCAGCGCCGCAGCTTGGTGTGGAGATACCTTGCTCCGAAGTAGGTTAGGCCTACCTCGATGTCTTCTTCCTTCCCGGTGAAGCGCAGGTCTTCCCGGAAGCCGTCCCAACGCTCGGGGCGGTAGTCGGAGTCGACGTTTCCGAAGGCGTCGTACGAGACCTTTTCCACGAGCTCGCCCGTTGCGTGGTCGATCACCAGCGAGGTCGAGCCGAGATGGTCTCCTACCTGAAGGAAGAGGCGCGTTTGGCCCGCCGAGGCCATGGGCAACGCCGCGCTTCCGTAGACGACACGAGCGCCTCCGGCCAAGTACACGGTCTCGTGGCTGGCGTCGCGTACGTATTCGCCGTTTTCGTACGAGGTTTGATTTACCCGCAGACTGCCAAAGACCTCCAGCGTGTGGGTGGCGTCCTCGCCCGGCGTTTTGGCGGTCTTCAGCGTTCGCTGCCCGCCCGAGTACGCGTACTGAAGGTCCCACTCCGGGCCCTCGGGAATCTCCGGGTACACCGGGGTCACCGCGGGAATCACCTGGGAGTAGTCCCACCGGCGTGCCCGGGCGAGCTGCCCAACTTCGTCCCAGTCGTAGACGAAGCGCTGGTTGCACGGACGCGAGGCCTCGCACGTTCCCGGTCGCTGGACCAA
>JAYUKI010000930.1:0-10531 GCA_043764595.1 Myxococcales bacterium
GAGTCCTCGCCTTCTACGCTTCGCTACGAAGTCTGCGGGGGTCTCGACCTCGCAGACTCGGCCTCGACCCGGCCCGAAGACTTGGTTCCCTTCGAGAGCTTGGACGGCTTCGGAGAGCGCGCACCTTGGTTCCCTCCATCACCGGAACTCTGGACCGGCGGGGAGACGGTCTTGTTCGAGGGGCGCCGCCCCTCGAGCTCCTGCGAGATGCGGGCCTGAGAGTCCTCGCCTTCTACGCTTCGCTACGAAGTCTGCGGGGGTCTCGACCTCGCGGACTCGGCCTCGACCCGGCCCGAAGACTTGAGGCCCTTGCGGACGGCTTCGGAGAGCTCGACTCGGTTCCCTTCATGAGCCAGCCCGCATCTCGCAGGAGCTCGAGGGGCTGCGCCCCTCGAACAAGAACGATCTCGCAGGAGCTCGAGGTGCGGCGCCCGTCGAACTAGACCGCCAGCCCTCCGCGCCGCTACCTCAGGAGTGGGGTCTGCCCGTTCGGTGCGGCGCGCACGTGGTAGAATGAGGTCGTGGAAATGTGTCTCTTGGATCCTGCGCTGGAAAGGCACCTTCGCACGGGTGGCCCGGGCGGCAGGCAAAGGGCACGGCATAACGAGGGGCGTGTCGTCGCCACGTATCGGCGGGCCGCATGATCACCGAGCGGTTCGAGCCCGAAACCCTGACCCGCGCGGAGCTCGACGCGTTGCTCGCGCGCGGGTTCTATCGCATCGGGTGCTCCATCATCACGGCGGATTACCTCGTGAGCGAGGGAGATCTGCGCTCCACCATTTGGACCCGGCTCGACCTCGCGGGGTATCGCTTCAAGCGTTCGCTTCGCAAGCTCATGTCCAGGAATGCCCAACGTTTCCGAGTCGACGTCGGGCCGCTCGTGCTCGACGAAGCCCACGAGGATCTCTATGCGCGGTATGTTGCGAACGTAGGGGGCCATCGGGCAAAGTCGCTCGACGCGGTCCTTGGCGGCGAAGCCGGGCGCGCCCTCTTCCACACGCGCGAAATAAGCATCTGGAGTGGGTCCGAGCTCGTCGCGTTCTCGTGGTTCGATCTTGGCGAAACGAGCGTGCAGAGCCTGATTGGCGTCTACGATCCGACTCACGCCAGATACGGCCTTGGGTTCTGGAGCATGCTTCTCGAGGTGGCTCATGCCGCCGAGATCGGAATGCGTTACCACTATTCCGGCTACATCCTGGGTGAGCCTTCCGGGATGGACTACAAGCGCCGCGTCGGTGCTCTCGAGCACTTGCACCCGTCAACGAAAGAATGGCGTGCCGAATCACCCTATGCCGAAGGAGCGTCTCCCGCGGAGGTGCAGAGACGCCGCATCGCCGAGGCAGAACTGGCTCACGTGCGGGCGGGAACGCCGGTCACGCGCGAGTACAATTCGGTCTTGATGATTCCCGGTCTCCACGAGCTCGTTCCGGGCTGCGCGATGGTCCCCATCCTGCTCGTCTGCACGACGCCCGAGCACCCGTCCGGAATCCTTACGACCTGGGACGAGGCCCGCTCGTGTTTTTCCCTTCACGGCGGAAAACCTATCTCGGTGGCTTTGGCGCGCGAGGACGAAAGCGACCCGAGCAGCGAGCCCGTCCAAGTCCACCTTTTTGTCGTCGCCGAGCCATTGGGCGACTTTTCCACGGCCGAAGAAGCTGCGGATGCGACGTCGCAGCTTCTCGCCTTCTTTCGGTCCACCAGAATTTTCTGAGCCTGGAAGGTCCGCTCGGGAAGCAAGCACGAGCCGTTGGCGGCACGTGGCTTCACGTCCGGTGTCCGAGGACGCACCGCGGCTTGGCGGTCGTCGCGGCGGGGGCCTACCCACTTTCCACCGACACGGATCCCTGGAGCCGAGCAACACTCAACCGGTTGCTCGGCTGCCCGGGCGAGGCACACGGAGTGCGTTTGCCACATTTGGGGAGTGCCCGCGCGCACTAGTGCTCTACGGGGGAGAGAGGTCGCTTTCGCCCCGCGCCGTCGCCACGGGTGGCGTCGACGTCCGAATGCCTCGGACTCCGAATTACGCGTAGGCGAGGCGTCTGGGACGGGCGGACGCGGGCGGGGAGCACCGTCGCGCGAGGACCTCTTCGTAGCCCGTCTCCAGTACCGCGTCGAAGTGCTTCGTCATTGCCATCGCAATGTCTTCGGAGGTCGTGCCGAGTGCCAATTCCGCGCGCGGAAAGAACTCTTCCTCTTCCTCTTGAATGTGGTCCTCCACGATCTCGGTGAGCGCCTCCACTCTGCCGCCGAATTCGCGGGCGGAGGGTGGAGTATTCATGAGGCGTTGGAGGGCGAAGCTCACGGCGGAATGCTCCTCGTAACCTTCGAGAACCAGGTGCTTCTCGGCCTTCATCACGGAAGGATAAAAGACCTCGTGCTCGATCTCCATGTGCGCCACCAGGGACCCTGCGAGCTGACGCAGGAGCTCGGTGGAGGGGCGACCTCGCTTGAGGACCTCGAGCAACGACCGAAGCTCGCGATGGTGCTCACTCAGCAAGTCGGTAGCTCTCATGGGCTCTCCAATCAGGCGACGGGTGTTGAATTCGAGGGGAAGCGAGGAGTCCAAGTTCAGCCCTTTTCGACCAAGGTCGTGAGGTCCGCGAGCGCCTTCTCGACTTGGACTTTGGTCGCGTCCCACGCCGTGGCCGGAGCTGCCTTGAGTGTGTTCATGTCGCCCGCAAGACTGCCGCGAACGTCATGGATTCGCTTCATTCTGGCGTCGTAGTCCGCCTTCGCCTTGCCTACGGCGGGCTTCGCGTCGAGGACCGCGATCTTGCGGTCGAGGGCGTCGAGGTCGGTCTGGGTCTTCGTGCGAAAGCGCTCGCGCATCGCGTCGAAGTCGGCGTTCGCTTCGGCGGTCTTTTTGTCGACCTGGACCTGGGCGCTCGTGATCTTGACCTCCGCCTCCTTCTTGGCGGCCTCGATTTGGTCGTTCGCCTTCGCTTGCGCGGTATCGACCTTCTTCTGTTGATCCGCAGCGTTTTCACACGCCACCGCTTGAAGGGCAGCAACGAGAGCGGTCAGGACGGTAACTCGACGAAGCATGGAAAACCTCTTTGGACCCTGGCCAGACCTGCCAGGAGCGGCAAATGTGGGCAGCGCATGTATTGCGCGGGGAATCGGAGCGATCCGAACCAGCGCTCGACCTCTTTTGCATGGCCCGTGCCGCGCGCCGCAAAGTTCGATCTCGGCCGATTTTGTCCCTAAACTCGGCATTCGAGCATGTCTTGCTGGACCGTCGGTTCGACGTTTCGAAGGACTGGTCGACCAGAATGAGTGGGTCTTCCATTCTGGCGGCGAGAAACGACGCTGGGACCGCAAATGGGCGATTCGCTCCCTTCGGAGCTCGCAGAACGAGTCACTTCCCGCCGTCGGCGAACGAATAGGTGTACGTGACGATCACCGGCTCTCCGCGCTTCCGGGCGCAGTCGTGCCTCCGACAGCGCCTCCACGATGCAAATGTGGTGGTACTTGTCGATGTATCCGTAGCCCTACTGGAGGTCGTCGACGACGAGCACAATCGGCGTGCTCGAGGGCAGCAAAGGTGCGCCCCGGCCTGCCGGCGGGTCAGGGCTTCGCGTCCAAGAAGAGCACGGCCGGTGTGTCCCCAAGCTTCACCCCGGGCAGGAATGGGTCCGAGACGGGCTGGATGCGCTGGAGTGCGGCACGGACACGGAGGGTGACCAGATCGCGATCGGCGATGCTTTCCGCGGTCGTCCAACTCCGACGAGCGTTCCAGGCGGGACACGGGCTGCCACCACCCCATGAGTACCCACCGACCGCGATGGACTTGGCGAGAGCGGCGCAAACGATGCGCGAGCGCTCTACCGACTCTCCTGCTCGTCGCACTGGAGCGAAGGCAAATAGCGCCCTCTTCGTGAGCATTCGATGGTGATTCAGCTTTCCCCGACGCACATTCTGCGGAATGCCGCGTGGCCCTACCTTCGTTGGACGGGATAGGACCGAAAAAGCACTGTTGGAGGACAATGCCCTATTCGGCTCAGGCCTCGACGTGGCAACTCAATCGACTTGGCGGTCCAGGCATCAGCTTGATGGATTCGGGTTTTGGCCGAGACGCCTTTTTGCCCACCGTTTTGGCATCTTTCCATCCATTGTCCGAAATGTGACACCAATTGTCCGGGGCTTTCCGGACATCTGTGCAAGGGTGGTCGTTCTGAAGGAATCAGTCCTTCGAACCGAGGGAGGCGTATGCGACCGGAAGACCTTGACCACAACGAGCTTTTGGAGCTCGATTGCGAGGGCGGCACCATTCGATTCGCCGGACAGCGTGCATTGCTCATCGACGCGGTCGCCATGGGGCTCCTGCGAAAGTACCTCGTCGAGAACTTCGGCCTTACGGCCGCACGCGCCGTGCTCACCCAATTCGGGTTCGCCCACGGGTGGCGCATGGCGGAGGCCATGGGTGCCCAGTTCCAGTGGGACTCGGACGAAGATTGGCGACGGGCCGGCACCCGAATTCACACCCTCGAAGGCCTCTTCAGCATGGAATCGGGCGCCTCGGATCCGCTCGCCACCACAGGTGCGATGATCGTGGCCTCCTACGAGGCGGAGCAGCACCTCTTGCACTTCGGGCGGACCGATTCCCCCATGTGTTGGACCATTTGCGGGCTTCTGAGCGGCTACATCAGCCGGACGTGCGGGAAAGAGATCTACGTCCTCGAAGACCGCTGCATGGGCAAAGGCGATGCGGCCTGCCACTTTTTCGGGCGAACGCGCGAGGAGTGGGGCCACGATCGGGCCGCAGACCTGCAGTTCTTCGAGACCAAGCGGCTCAAAGAGAGCCTGGACGTTTCCTTGCTCTGCGTGACGGAGACGCTGAAGAACGTAGAACGAAAGCTCAAGGAGCATCGTCGCGCGCTTGTCCGAATCGCGCCGGACGTCGAAGAGCCGCTCGGCGTCATCGCCAAGAGCCCCGGCATGCGCGTCCTCTTGGACCTCGCGACGCGTATCGCGAAGGTCGATTCGACCGTGCTCATCACCGGGGAGAGTGGCTCCGGGAAGGAGCGCATCGCGCGCCTCGTCCATGACGAATCCAGCCGTGCGGCGGGACCGTTCATCGCGGTCAACTGTGGAGCGATCACCGAGAGCCTGCTCGAGAGCGAGCTCTTCGGGCATGCTCGCGGCGCGTTCACCGGCGCAAGCCACGACCGGCCGGGCCTCTTCGAGGCAGCGATTGGTGGCACCCTGCTCTTGGACGAGGTCGGCGAGGTCTCGCCCGCCATGCAGGTGAAGCTCCTTCGAGCCCTTCAGGAGCGCGAGGTGCGGCGCGTCGGCGAGAACAAAAGCCGCAAGGTCGACGTTCGCATTTTGGCCGCGACGAACCGCGATTTGGCGCACGGCGTGGCCGGAGGCGGCTTTCGGCAGGACCTCTACTACCGCCTGAAGGTCGTCGAGCTCCAGGTTCCTGCGCTTCGTGACCGACGCGACGACTTGCTTCCCCTCGCGCGCGTGCTTCTCGCCGACGCCGCCCGTCGGATGAAGCGAAAGGTGTCGGGACTTTCGCCGAAGGCGGCCGATCAGCTTTGGCGCTATTCGTGGCCGGGCAACGTTCGCGAGCTCGAGAACACGATGGAGCGCGCCGTCGCTCTTGCACGAGGGTCGCGCGTCGAGCTCGAGGATCTGCCCGAAGAGATCCGAACCATCGCGCCCGTACCGAGGGTCGCGCTCGAGTCCGTCCGTCCGCTCGAAGAGATCGAAAAGGAGTACATCCTTGCCGCTCTCGAGCTCAACGCGGGCAACCAGACGCACACCGCGGAGCAATTGCATATTGGCTCCGCGACGCTCTACCGAAAGCTGAAAAGCTACGGACGGATCCCGGGACGGCGGGCTGCGCACCCGCTGCCCGACTGAGACTGGTCGGCCGCCTCAACCTCCTTGTGCTTCCGAACGCGGGCGCGCGCGGGCGGGCGTGCTTCGCGCGATAACAGACTATCCCTAGCGGGCGCGCGCGAAGGCCGAACTTGCTCGCCAAAACCTCGACATTCAATGGCTTTTGGGGTCAATTGGAGCGCTAGCTCGTGGGCAAAGTCCCCGAGGCGCATGCCTGCGAGACGCCCAAAACCATCGAAGTGATGGTAGCGGTCCTCCATTATGAAGGTTCACGCGCTCGCATCCGGTCGGATGGTGGGCGTTTGGCCTAAAAGCGACTCCGGCACGCAAGCTGCACTACCTCCAATCACGAATACCCCGCTGCCAAACGGGGGTCGCACGCCGACACGCCCGATTCCTCGGGTCCTGATGGCAGATGCACCTCTTGTCTTTGGAGCAACGGGTTTAGATCGGCCGCCCTTCGCGGTCCTGGAGTCCTCATGCCTAAATCGATTCTCTCGCTCGCACTCATGACACCTCTTCTTTGGGCCTGCGGAGCCAGCTTTCCCGCCCCGACCCAACGTATGGCCGACGCCCAGGCTGCCGAGCGCAGCGCAAGGGAAGTTGGAGCCAACAACGAGCCAACCGCGCAGCTTTCGCTGAAGCTCGCACAAGACCAAATTTCCAGTGCGCAGAAGGTCATGCTCGAGGGCGACAACGAACGTGCCGACAGCCTTTTGATTCGCGCAAAGGCCGACGCCGAGCTCGCGTTGGCTCTGGCCCGCGAGAAGGGGGCGAACGTCGCAGGGCAGAAGGCCGTCGAAGATTCCGCCGCACAAAAAGCCACCAATGCAGGCCAAGGAGCCGTCAAATGAAGTCCCTCCATACCTTCGGTCTCGCGTTCGCCCTCCTCGGTGGATTCGCCAATGCCGGCTGCGCGGCAGCCATGCCTTCGCAGGATTTGCTCGACGCTCGCTCCATCTACGCGAAGGCCAATCAGGGTCCCGCGCCCGCGCTCAATCCCGCGGACTTGCACACGGCCAAAGAACAGCTCGACGTAGCCGAAGCCGCCTTCGCAAAAGAAGGGGATACCCAAAATTCCCGAGACCAGGCGTACCTGGCCGCACGCAAGACCCAGCTCGCCGAGGTCGTGGCCCGAACGCGCCAAGCCAGCCAGACCAAGGACGGCGTGGTGAACGCCATGCACGCGGACGAACGAAAGACCGTCGCCCTCACGTCGGCCGAGCTTGGGCGCGCCAAAACGGAGCTCAACACCCAGGGCGCGGCCCTCCAGAACGAGCGTGAACGGAGGGAGGCCGCCGAGAAGCGCGCCGCCCAAGCCGCAGCGGACTTGGCCAAGTTCGCTACGGTGAAACAAGAGCCGCGCGGAATGGTGATTACCCTCTCCGGCGGAGTCCTCTTCGCGTCCGCCAAGTCGGAGCTTTTGCCTGCGGCGCAGCTCAAGCTGAACGAAGTGGCCAATGCGCTCACGAAGGAAGATCCGTTGTCCAAGATGGTGGTCGAAGGCCACACGGACTCGCAAGGTGCGGCCGCCTACAACCAAGACCTATCGGCCCGGCGCGCCCAGGCCGTGCGCGACTACCTCGTATCGCGCGGCGTGGCGACCGATCGAATCACCTCGCAGGGGTTCGGGCCTTCGCGATCCATTGCGGACAACGCGTCGCCCGAAGGCCGTGCCAACAATCGTCGCGTGGAAATCGTGGTCGTCCCGTCGGCTCCGACTCCCTAATGGTCGGGGCATACCCCCTATCGACTCCCAGTTCTCTCACTCGCGAGGAAATACCATGAACAAGTCCAAAGATACCGTGTCCGAAAAGCTCGAGCACCTTGGCAACGTCGTGAAAGAGGGCGCCGCCAAGCTCGGGCACGCCGTGACCGAGACGGCCCACAAGGGTCAGCACGCGATCGAAGGCGCGGGAGACAGTGCGAAGTCGAAGGCGGGAGACGCGGGCGATACCGTCAAGCTCAAGACCGAGGCAGGCGTGGCAAAGGCCAAAGCAGCCGCGAAGTCCGTCGCGCACGCTGCGGGGGAGTCCATCGAAGGAGTCGCCGACAAGCTGAAGAAGATCGGTAGCTGATTCAGCCTCCGCGCAAAACGAGTGCCGAGTCCGAGATGCATGCTCGGCTCGGCGCCGTTGCGTGCAGAGACGCTCGTTCCGGCATCGACTTCTGTCTGATACTTACCGTGTCCGGTTCGGAACGTGGACGAGGATTGGCAAGTTCCTCGGCCTCGACAAACCTCCGAGCCGGACACGTCTTGGGTCAGCGATTGGCGCGAAACGCGAGGAATCCCGAGTCGATCCGGGTGAAGTGATCGAGGTTGCGCGAGGGCTCCGGCTGGCGCGCGACGGCGACGAGCTTGTGCGTGACCTCCCCGTTCTCGACGAGGAAGAGGCCCGCACCCGAGTCGCCTCCCTTCGAGAACATCGGAGTGCCGAAGCCGGCCGAGTACCCATACTCCGCGGTCGACGAGATGGGCATTTCGGAAGTGAAGACGAAGGGCGCATCGGGTTTTTCAGCCGTGCGCACGTACGCTTTGGCGCGAACGCCACCAGCGTCGACCTCGGCGGTTACGTCCGCGAGCTCGGCGTAGCGCGGGAGGACGACCGGCTGCGCGAGCGTGATGATACCGATGTCCGGATTGGCCACGTCCTCGTACGAGCCTCCATAGGCCCGGGCCGAGAGACCGGCAAAGCGGGGCTTGCCCGAGAGCTGCGACGCCACGATCGAGAAGGTGACCTTCGGCGCCGGATCGAGGCAGTGTGCAGCCGTCACGACCTCGGTCGGCGAGACGAGCGTGCCGGTGCAAAACCAGCGGTTTCCCACTGTATCCGAGGTGAACACCGTGACGACCTCGGGGTGCGTGCTCGCCGGTGTGGGCGGCGCGGTCGGCGGGGACGGCGGGGTGGAGGTGGGCGGCGTCGAGGGCTTTGGGCTCGGCGTGGGACGCGTGGGGCGCGTTGGATCGATGGGACGCGCGGTGTCGTCCTCGTCGTAACCGCCGTCGAAGTCCGGGGCGGGGAGGGTACAGGCCATGGAGCCCATGCAGAGGAGAAGGAGGGAAGAAGCAGCGAGACGCATGTGAGCGCGTGGAGCAACGGGTGCGCCAACGTCGGAGCGCGCAAAATCGCTCGAATTCTCGGTGGTTTTGAACACCCATGCGACCTCGGGTTCACACCGGGGTCACGACTCCGTCCTCCGCCGCAACTGGTGCGCGCAAAGCCCGATGGGGCCCCACCTCCTGGTTTTGGGGCCCGAGCCCAAAACGACCGCGTCACCTGATTGAGAATCGTGAACGGTCATTTAGCAGCCCGTTGATTTACTCCCGTCGGCCACTCGCCGCCGCATCCCGACCGCCTTCGTTGCGATCCCGCGGTGCCTGCTCACCTAGAAAACTAGGCTGCGCAACGGACGCGCTCCTCGGTTCGCCCTCGGCGGACGGGCGCGGACGACGACCGGCCTCGGTCCGTAAATCAACAGGCTGCTAAGGTTTCGGCGTCGATGTTCCCTTCGGTCCGTGGGGCCGAAGGGAAAATGGGCATAGTCACGAAATTCGCGGTCCTGCTATCACGACATTACCGGCGATGGTGCAAGACAGCGAACGAAGGCAGCGGGCCAAAAAAGGGCTTCTCATTTACTTCTCCGTGCTCGTACCGCTCTCGGGCCTGGCGGAGGCTGCGATATGGCGCGCTGGAGGGGCGATCGAGAAACATGTCGGGCTTGTGTTCGCTCTCATGTGGACTCCAGCGCTGGCGTCGTTCGTTGCGCGAGTCGCTCTCCGTGAGGGCGCGCGGGACGTATCCTTCCGTCTCGCCTTCCGAAAGCCCTCGAACCCCGCCATGGGGCCGCGTGGGGCGACCCTCGAACCACTCTTGCTCGCCTGGCTTTTTCCGCTCGCGGTCGGGCTCGTCGGGTATGGCCTCGCGTGGAGCACGGGCCTCGAGACCTTTGCCGCCCGCCCCATGGCGGGTCTCGCACTGCAGAGCACGCCCGCTTGGGTTCGTTTCCTGAGCTCGACGGCGGTCATGCTCACCCTCGGTACGGTGCTGTCGGCGGCGACGGCCATGGGGGAAGAGCTCGGGTGGCGCGGCTACATGCTCACGCGGTTCGTGGATGCGGGAGTGCCGAGGCCCGTGCTCGTGAGCTCGCTCGTGTGGGGGGCTTGGCACCTGCCGCTGATTCTTTCTGGCCAGTATGCGTCCGGGCCGCATCCTTGGCTCTCTGCCGGGTGTTTTCTCGTGTGCATTCTCGGCGGCGGAACCATCGCCGGGCGGGTCCGTCTCGCTTCGGGCAGCGTATGGCCCGCCATACTCTTTCATTCCGCCTGGAACTCGCTCATTCAGGGCACTTTCGACGGCTTCACCGCAGGTGGCGATGCGTCGCACGGAACCACGATTTGGACGGGCGAGTCGGGCGTCCTGGTCGCGGTGGTGAGCTTGGCGTTCGCGCTCGTGGCCGTTCGCAAGCCGTTCGAGGCC
Organism: Myxococcales bacterium; assembly: GCA_043764595.1. Classification (GTDB taxonomy): domain Bacteria; phylum Myxococcota_A; class Polyangia; order Polyangiales; family Polyangiaceae; genus JAAFHV01. The sequence continues at coordinate 10,329 of JAYUKI010000930.1, forward strand.
TTTCGCTCGCCTGACGACTCGATGGGAATCGTCCGCGCGCCCTGAACCCGGATGCAGCTTCCCGAGCCCGAGCTTGGCGCTCCGGCGACCGGGCAGAATCCGGAGCTAAGGCGCCCGGTCGAAATGGGTGTGCCATCTCCCGCCGATCCTCTCGCTGCGGCAGGTGGCCTCGTCGCTCCGCTCCTCAGACTACGGGAGTAGGC
>JAYUKI010000931.1:0-3055 GCA_043764595.1 Myxococcales bacterium
CACTGCCACCGACCTCGTGCTCGCGCACTTCGAGGTAGTCGAACGGTTTGGCAGGGCGAATGTCCGCGAGGCCGGAAAAGAGGGCCGTTCCTTGGCATAGGGCGTCGTCGAAGCTGACGATCGCGCCATCGGGAAGAATGGCGCCATCCGGGACCGGCGCGCCATCCGGAAACGTCGGACGAACCTGTGCGTCCCCACCGTCCGAGTCCACGTCGAGCGACGTCGAACCGCCACATGCAACGCTTGCAACGCCTGCAACGCCTGCAACCACGGCCGTCGAGGAGGCGAGTGCTGCGACGACGGCGCTGGCAAAAACCGAGCGAAGCTTTCGGGAGGGCGGCATGCGGTTTTCCGTACAAACCGCGTGCCATCCGCAAAAGCAGACGAAATCCCTGAATTTCAGCTCCGTTTCGCACGACAATCTGTGCCACGCCGAGTCGGAGCGATCCGACGTGCGGATCGTAACGATCCGAGCTTGTTCCTGCTAACACCCGGTTTCCATGAGCGAAGCATCCCCCGAGACGGGCCTCGTCGTGAATCTGGTCGCCGACTTCGTATGCCCTTGGTGCCTCATCGGCTCCACGCGCCTCGACCAAGCGATCGAGGAGCTTCGCTCGAGCACTCCTTTGCCCGAGCTACGCGTCGTGCACCAACCCTTCCTTCTCGATCCAAGCGCCCCCAAGGAAGGAAGGAACCTGCGGAACCACTTGCGCGCGAAGTACGGAGCCGATCCGGACACCATGTTCGGGCGGGTCGAGAGTGCCGCAAAAGAGAGCGGAATTCCCCTCGATTTCTCGAAGATTGAGACCTTTCCCTCCACGGTGAAAGCCCACACGTTGGTGCAGCATGCACTCGATCTTGGAAGCGCGGAGGTCCAGCGCGCCTTCGTGAAAGACCTCTACGCGGCGTACTTCTTCGAGGGCCAGGACATCGGAAACGACGACGTCTTGCTCGCCATCGCCGAGAAGCACGGCCTCCCACGCGACCAGGCTGCGGCGCTTCTCGCGAACGACGCCGAGCTCGCGGAGACGCACGAAGAAGCGCGCTCGGCACAAGAACAGGGCATCACGGGCGTCCCGTTTTTCGTGTTCGATGGGCGCTTCGCCGTCTCGGGCGCCCAGAGCGTGTCCGTGCTGGTCGAAGCGTTGCGACGGGCACTGCCGACGAAGGCGTAGCCGCCCGCCAACCCATGCGACACTCCACACGGATGGAAGGCCGAAGGAACGACGTCGGGCGCTGGGCACTAGCCGGGCTCCTCTGCGCGCTCCTCTCGGGTCTTGCCGTCGAAGCGGTCGGTCAGCCGACCCCTCGTGAGCCCATACGCCTCGCCTACCGGAGCGAAGGCCTGTGCCCATCCGGGGAGCAATTCTTCTCCGACGTGCGCGCGCGAACGGAAAAAATACGCCCCGCAACCAGCAGCGAGGTCGCACGAACGCTCAAAATCGAGGTCGAAGAAGGACCATCCGAGAGCCGCGGATCCCTCTCGATCGCCGGGACGGATGGCACCACGTCGTCGACGCGAACGGTTCGCGCGAAGACCTGCCGTGACGTCGTGACGGCCCTGGCTCTCGTTGCCGCGCTAGCGATCGATCCCGAAGCCCGCACGTCACCGCTGTCACCGCTCATGGTGTCCGATGCGGGACAACCGCCGGTTCCTCCGTCGAACGATGCTGGAGCTCCCGCACCTGCGATCCTCACCTCTCCAGAGGATGGTGGAGCGCCAGCATCCCGCGAGCCCATCGCGTTGCCGCCACGAAGCTCGGGGGCGACCGATGCGGGTCCCTCGGTGGAGACCCCACGCGAGGCCTCACGCCCTTCGCAAACGCGCTTTTCGGTGGGAGTCGGCGCAGAAGGCTCGAGCGTTCTCGGCGTGCGCCCGGCGTTGTCGGTGACGCTCGGCCTCGATTGGGTCCGCGACTCGATGGTGTCTCCTGCGTTCCTCCTGCGCCTCACGCGAAGCTTCCAAGGCACTTCGGTGCAAACCGGGGGCTCTGCGAACGTGACCTTCAGCGCCGCGGCGATCGAGCCGTGCCCATTCGCGTTTCGGCTCGGCGAGGCCTTCGCGCTGCTCCCGTGTGCGCGACTGGCGTTCGGTTTCTTGGAGGCGGAAGGCAGCGGAGTGACCACCCCGAGCTCGGCGCTGCGAGGGTGGGGCGATGTAGGAGCACACCTCAGGGCTTCCTTTCGTCTCGGCGGTCCGGTGTTCCTCGATGCGCACGGGGGCGCGCGTTTTCCGCTGTTCCGCGACCGGTTCTTCGTGGACCAAAGCACTACCCTCTACGAAGCGCCTGCGGCGCTCGGGGCGTTCGGCGGCGATCTACGCTTCGCCTTTCCGTGAGGAACCACGGACTGGCGCAAAGATGCGGGATCGGCACGAATGGGAGGCCTGACTCGTGATAGGCCTCGTCCACCATGCGTGTGGTCTTCTTAGCGCCGCTCTATCCGCCCGAAATGCAGCAGTACACCCGTGGCCTCGCAGAGGTCGGAGCCAAGGTGTTCGGCGTAGCCGATACTCCTCGTGAGGCCTTGCCGAAGGAGATGCGTCCCTACCTCGAGGACTACCTCCAGGTTCCACGCATCATGGACGAGGACGACGTGCTCGAGCGCGTGTCCGCATGGATTCGCGGCAAGGGGATCGACCGTGTCGTCACGAACTGGGAACCTCTGGTCGTCCTGGCCGCGCGCATCCGCGAGCGTCTCGCCATGCCCGGCATGAGCGTCGACGTCGCGCGGGGCTTCCGCGACAAACAGCTCATGAAAGATCGCGTACGCGCCGCCGGGCTTCGAGTGCCGAAGTCGAAGCGCGTATGGAGCGAAAACGACATCCGCGAAGCCGCCGAGGAAATTGGCTATCCGCTCATCGTGAAGCCCATCGACGGAGCCGGAAGCGCGAACACCTACAAAGTGACGAGCCAAAAGGAGCTCGACGGCGTGATCCCCAAGATGCGAGGCATCCCCGAGATCATCTGCGAAGAGTACATCGAGGGCGAAGAGTTCACCTTCGACACCGTGTGCATCGGCGGAAAGCCCGCGTTCGAGAACGTGGCGGCCTACC
>JAYUKI010000932.1:0-10504 GCA_043764595.1 Myxococcales bacterium
GTGGCTCACGTTGGTGGCGTCGGAGGGGACTTCTTTGACCGTGGGGATCAGGGCTTTGGTAAAGAGCATCGGGGCAAGGCCGCGATTAGCACGAAACGCGCGTGCGGTGGCGGTCGGATGCCAACGGCTCGGCCAAGCCCGCCAACCGAGGCTCCCCTTCGGCTTCTGGCGATCCCCAGAGGGACGCGAGGAACCACCGCGCGGGGCGGTAGCACGGGCGGGCCCGAGAGCCCATCCACCCTCGTCCGCTCCCTGCGAATCAGAGGTCGTATCCGCGGTCATGCTCTTCGATCAAGTGCGCCGATCCAGGCTGACCTTCGCGCCCGAGCCTTGAGGGACGCGGATCCCAAAACCTCTATTCCCCCAAAAGCTCGCGCTCCAAAAGCCCCGGCGGCAGGGTCCCGCGCGTCAAGAGCTCTTGGTGAAAGCGCTTCAAGGTAAAGGCCTCTTTCTCCCGAGCTTTGTACTTCTCGCGAATGGCAAAAATGGCCTCTCGCCCGGTCAAATAGGCCAAAGGCTGAGTGGGCGTCATCGAGTACCGTTTCACTTCGCTGAGGGCGAGCTCGTGCTCGAGGTGGACCTTGTCGGTCAAGAAGCGAACGGCCTCGTCGAAGGTCATGCCCTTCGTGTGGAGGCCCACGTCGATGACGATGCGAGCCGCGCGAACCAAGGTCCACTCGAGCTGCATGATGCGCTCTTCGTCGGTGTAGTAGCCGAGCTCCGCCATCAGCTCTTCGGAGTAGAGAGCCCATCCTTCGCTGAAGATGGCTGCGTCGTATGCTTTACGAATCTTGGAGGGGTTTTTCGCGGCGAACGAGAGCTGCAAGTGGTGCCCCGGATAGGCCTCGTGAACGGCCGTATCGACGATGTCGCCGTGGTCGTTCTCGCGAAGCATTTCCTCCTGCTTCTTGGCCGAGAGCTTGGGGTCCACCGGGGTCACGAAGAAGAATCCGCGCGTGACCGGATCGAACGGAGGAGGCTGATCGTATGCCGCCGTCACGGTGCTGCGCATGAACTCCGGGGTGTCCACGACGGCCAGATCGTCTCCCGCCGGAAAGGGCACGATGTCCTTTTTCTCGAGAAAGTCCCGCGCGCGCTTAACCTCGAACCGGTAGGCCGCGAGCAGGTCGTCCTTCTTCGGGTGATTGCCCTTCACTTTGGCCACGACCGCAGGCCAGCCCGAGGCTTTCGGATCGATGCGTTTGGCCGTCTCGGTCATGCGCGTCTCGGTCTCGCCAAAGACCTTTCGACCCATGGCCTCGAGCTCGGCCGGCGAGCTTTTCACGAAGTACCCGTCGCGAAGAAGTCCCGTAAAGTAGGCCTCACCGGCGGCGTAGTTGCCTTTTGCATTCGGAAGAATGGTCTTCTCCAAGAACGCGGCATATTTGGCATACGCGGCCATGGCGCCAGCCAATGCGCTCTTCACGCGAGGGCCGTCGTTCGGCAGATTCTTGTCGAGGAACGCACGCTGCGCCTCGAAGAACGACTTGGCGCTTTTGGCGCGCTCGATGGCCACTTGAGCCCAAACACGCGGCACGCGCGCCGGCACGAGGTTCGCGTTGGCCGCGCCCACTTGGGCCGGAATTTTCTCGAGCCGCGCGACCACCGCTTTCGCGCGATCGGGGCCTGGAGCGTATTCGCGCGCGGTCATCGAGAAGATGGCGCCCATGGCCGACGTGTACATCTGCGGCGAGGTCTCGAGCGGGGTCTGCGCGGCGCGGAGAAGGTCCGTACGGAGCACGCCCCGAAGGAGCGCGAGGTCCGTGCGCGCCCCGGAAGAGAGGCGCGTGCCCTCGGGGAAACGCGCATCGAGCTTCGCGAGGAACGCGCGCTCCTTTTCGACGTCACGTGCGAAGCCCGCCTTGTCCCGGGCGTCGAGCTCGGTGTCGTGGCCGTGGAGCCCGATGGGGGTGGCAGACTCCGGCGTGATCTCCTCGAGCAGCGTGAGGTACTGCTGCGCAAAGTCGTTCACCGCCGCATCTTCGTTCGCAGGTGCGGCCAAAGCCGCATCGAGGACGACGCCCGCATCGTGGGCCTCCGGCACCGAAGAGGCTGCGTCCGGCGCCGAGGGCACCTTTGGCTCTTCCGCAGGCGGACAGGCCGACAGGGCGAGGGTCAACGGAACACAAAGGCCGAGGAAACGGGCAAGAGAGCTCACCCGTCTCTCTTACTCCAGCTCGGCCCACAGGTGCGAGCCCGACGGCTCGGTGCGCGCGGTCGCGACGCCCCCGAGCTCGATCCGAAGCTCTGCGCGGACGGCACGCGCGTGGTTGCCGTAGGCAAATCAAGCCACTCTTCACAACCTGGCCTAGGCAACGGGGAACGCTGGAACCACCAAAGGAGCGCTCTTGGGGGCATGCCTGGCGAGGCACGTCACTCGCCGAGGACGGCGTGCAACCACGTGCGCGCGCGCGTCGCCGCCTCGCCTTTGCGCAGGTCGACGTTGACGGTATCGAATCCTCGGGCCGTGTCGGATACGGCTTCGCATTGTGCTTCTTCCCTGCCAAATGTGCGGTTGGTTTCCGCGGCGTGGGACGCGAGCTCCGTATCGTCCAGGAGACGCTCCACCTCTTCCGGCGGCACGGTGCGAACGTACTCGAGGAAGGTGTGGTTATCCCCATTTACCGAAGAAGCGGCAGGTCCAGGGCCCATGAGCGAGACGTTGTACACGTCGCCGTACTTGTCGAGCGCCTTTCCCCCGTACGATTCGATGACGCCGTTTCCCCAGGAGCCGCAGTGCGCAAGGAGCTCGACGGAACCATTCGCGGTGGACGGGAGACGTCGTGAGCCATACGAGGGCGGGGGCGCGGAATACCGATCGCATTCCCGTTTGACTGCTTGCAAGGTTTTTGGCTCTTGGGCGCTTGTCTGAAAGCGCAGAGCGACGGAGCGGCACCCCGAATCGCGTTGGATGTGCCAATCCTCGAGGGATATCTCGTCCGGAACCGCTTTCGTCTCGAGCTGGGCCGTCCTCGCACCGAACCCGAGAAACCGGCCATACTGGGTGGCGAATCCCATCACGAACGGCTCTGCCTTGCCCATGGGCAGCGGCGTCTCGAAGGTCACGACGAGCCCGTCGGGGGTCGCCTCGGCTCGCGCGGGCCGCCCGTCGGACGCGAGCTTCGCGAGGAGGGCTTCCGTTTGGACCTCGACGGCCGGTGGCGCTACGCCCGGCGGGCGCGGGAGACGAGGCGCACGAGGCTCCGCGCAGCCCGCGACAGCTGCGAGGCAGAGGGAGACGAGCAAGGGCAGACGGGTGTGGCGAGTCATTGGCACACCAAAATTCCACGCGCATCGAGCGAGCCGCGGAAGGTTTCTGCGGGGTGGCTGCAGGTCTTCGAGAAGTCGGAACAATAATGCGCTCCCGCGATCGCACCGTTTCGACAGATGTACGCAGTATTCCGAGTTATGTCGCTGCAAACGACCCCCTTCTCCACACCCGCGCAGCTTGCTTGGACGGGCGAAGTCGCAGCAAGCCCGCACTTCGTGAAATCGGGATCGACTTCATGGCGCTCGACGACGCCGACCGCGACCCAGGCACAGGCCACCGAGGCGTTCGTCTCGAACCCCATGTTCTTCGCAAGGATCGTCTGGGAGAGGGCGAGCTTACGCCACGTCAGGTTCGGGTCCGTGGCACGGGTGACCGTTTCCCACCAGATGTAGCGCGACGCCTCGAAACCGAGGGCTCGTGGGATCGAGAGCACGTTCGTCTTTCCACCGAGCGTCATGAGCGAAAAGGCACGGTTTCCGATGCCGGAGTTTCGGTGAACCCCGCCCTCGTCTTTTGGACCCTTGTATCTCTTCGCGTAGTTGTCGTACTGATTATAAAGAGCCTGACTCGTCGGATCCATCACATCGCGAAGTCCCAATCCGTCGGTGGCAATCTCCTTGCCGAGGATCATGTCGGCCGACCCCCTCGTTTCGGGAAGCCAATGCTCGGCACTCACGCCCATCACGTCCGCGAAGGACTCGTTGATGGCGCCACTCTCGTTTTCGTAAACGAGGTTGGACGTATGATGAACGATGCCATGAGCTAGCTCGTGGACGACCACGTCGTACGACAGGGACATTGGATAAAACGTCCTCTTCGCCCCCGATTCCAGCTGAACCTCTCTGTACTGGCGTGAAAAGCGGATCGTCCCATCCGCGCTCCGATAGAACGCGTTGGGCCCCTTCTCGTTTGGGCCCGAAGCGTCATCCGTGACGACCTGCAAATCGCTGCCACGCCCGTCGATTCCGTTTCTTCCGAACACGATCCGAAAGAAGTCGAGCGCCTTCCGAGCATGAAAGTGAGCGTCGACGCTGACTCCGCGATCGATGTCGCCCCACATCCCCAAGACCTTCGAGGTGACGGGGAGGTCGACCTGTTTCTCTCCCGAAAGGTTGGCGCGAGACGTGAAAACCCGCGGTCTTCCAGCGTAGTCCGCGAGCTCGTAGGACGCGTCGGGCCGCTGGCTGACCGCGATTGTTTTGACGTCGTCCGCTCGCCAAAAGTAGTGCCGACCGCCCTGGGCGAGGTCCATCAGCGCCCCGGCTCGCGTGTGCACGGCGAGGGCACCTCCCGTGACGGCGTCGACGAACACCTCTGGGCCAATGCATGCGCCCGCGTCCCCGTCGAACTCGAGCTTGTAGGCCAGGACGGCGTTCCCTGTCTCGCCGGGATAGGCTCCGAGCTCGTGGGATGCATCCCCGGACACCTCTTCGCCGCACTTGGAGGCGATGGCCGCCCGTGCGCTACGGATCGCCCCGTCGCGATCGAGCTTCGGTGCAGTGGCGATTCCTGCCAGATCGACGCTGCGACCAGGGTCTACGTACCGAACGGCTCCCGCCGGGTCGAAATGAATCGAGCTCGCCACACCAAAGATGGGCAACGTCGTGCCCGGAACGACGAACCCGACCTTCACGATGCCGCGTCCATCCGAGTCGTCGTGCTTCTCGGCAGCTCCCATGTGGCCGTTCGTCCGAAGCTGCGGCATGCCATCCGCGTACCGCGCGAAAAACGACCTTGTCTGGTCTTCCCTCGTGGTGCCAGGCACTTTGACGGGCTTCTCCGGTCCGAGCACCTCTGGGCCACCCGACGCTCCGCTCGTCTTGGCGTAGACGGCCCACTTGACGCCGGTGTCGGCTTCGAGACGTGCCGCCAGATCGCCGGCTCCCGTCTCGAACGGTGCCGGCTCTTCCGGCTCGGCGCATCCGTACGTCGACAGCAGAAGGAGAGCGAGTCCAGTAAGAAGCCTGCGCGTTTTCATCTCTCAACAACCTCCGGCGCCTCTCTCGACGGGGGGGCTCAAGGTGTTGCGTAGAATCTTCACTCTCTGCGAGATGAAAGCTCGAGCCTGGCATGGGCCGCTCGGCGTGGACGAGCTTCCGGAAGCGGATCTTGAGCGCTCTCGAGGCCGATTGAGCGCCACTCGGGCGAAGGTCCACCGTCGAGCGTGCCCAGCGAGGAAACGAGCAAGCGAGGTCACCCCCTGCGTGCGCTCCGTCAGGATTCTTCGCACCCGAAGGGAGCCAATCGCATCCGTCGGTCGTAAGAATCTGCACACGGACGAGCCCTCCACGCCAACCAGGTCGCGCCCGCAAGAGGGCTGACCCACGAGCAGGCAAGGCTCGCCTAGCGAAATCGTCTCTTTTTCGGTCCGACCAGGCCACGAGAGATACGACGAAAACGGGCTTGCTCTTCGAGGACTTACCCGTTTTCCTTGGAGGCGGAAGAAGGACGACCGGGATGGAATCGAAAGATCGCGCAACCGAGCTGGCGAGCGGGTACACGGCGAGCCATCGCGTGTACGAGATTGGCGTTTCCTGCGTGGCCATTGCGCTGTATTCGTGGCTCATTTTGCGCCTCGTGTTGAGCCCGACCATTTCGGGTTGGTGGATTCCGCTGGCCCTTCTCATCGGGATTCTCGCGGCCGACTTCGTCTCGGGGTTCGCCCACTGGGCGTTCGACAGCTGGGGCAGCCTGGACACGCCCGTCGTCGGAAAGCTCGCGATTCGCACCTTCCGGGAGCACCACGTCGACCAAAAGTCGATCACGCGGCACGACTTCATCGAGACGAACGGCCACAACCTCGGCCTCAGCGCCGTCGTATCGTCCACCGCTCTCTTCGTGCTCCGTGGGGACCACCCGACCTTCAACGCCACGTTCGGAGGCATGTGCCTCGCCGCAATGGCGGTCTTCGTCGGCATGACGAGCCAGATTCACAAGTGGTCCCACCAGGAGCACCCCAGCGCGCCGATTCGTTTCCTCCAGCGCGCACACCTCATTCTCACCCCCGAGCACCACGCGATTCACCACGCCGCGCCCTACGACAGGAACTACTGCATCACGATGGGGTGGATGAACGGCCCGCTCCGTGCGGTTCGTTTCTTCTCGACCCTCGAGCGCATCATCACGGCCGTGACGGGCGCCATTCCGCGGGTGGACGACATCGGCGAAAAAGAAGCGCTCGCAGCCGCTGCGAAGCTCGCCGCAGAGGACGCAGCCAAGGCCAAAGCGGTCTTGACTCGAAATCCCTAGGCGGCGATCGAACGAGGCTCGGCCGTCTACGCGGAAGCTTTCGGCTCGACGCCGTGGCGCATCAGGTGCGCGGCAATCGACTCGGCTACCGCTTTCGCCCGAGACAGCGGCGCCATGTGCGAGAGGCCTTCGTGCGGCTCGACCCGGGCGTGGGGAATCGCGCGTGAAAGCTCGGCGATCATGGTGCGTGACGCCACGGGAGACGCCGCACCATAAGCCAGGGTGCACGGAGCATCGATGCGGTAGGCGTCGAACGGAACGACATCATGCGCCGTGGCCCGCACTTCTTGGAACATGGTCCAGCCCATCGCCCGCATCGCGCCGCGAGCCGCCTCGGGAAGCTTGGCGTAGGCGCCGTGGCCGTTCCAGTAATCGACGAAGAGACCGAGCCACTCGTCGGTCCCTCCGCGCTCCTGGTCCGACACGAGCCATGACGACTGCGCGAGCGGATCCTTTGCGCGCTCCGCATCGCCTTCGGGAACCAGAGCGCCAAGGGCCCCGAACAAGACCGGCTCCCAAAGCCAAACCGAGCGAAGGCGCGCGGGCAGCGTCGCGAGCGGCCCACTCGAGTCACGCGCCGCGATGAGCAGCTTCAGCGCCAGGAACGCCCCGAACGAATGGGCCACCAGATGGAAAGGCTCGTCCGGAAGCCGTGCCGCGAGGTGCGCGACCTGATCGGCCACGAGGCACGTGGCCCCGCGCTCGAGTGGAGCCCCGGGCGGATAGCCGACGTTCGGAAGGGCGACGAGGTGCGCATCGAGGTGCGCGAGCGCGGCGAATCCCCGCTCCCACATGGCGGGGCCGGTTCCGGTCGAATGAAGGAACACGACGGGAACGGGCATGCGGGACCTTGTTTCGCTACTTGACGTCGAGCTTCGCGGCGAGCTCGGCGGACTCGATTTGGCAGTTTTGGGCAGAGCACACGGAGAACTTGTACGTGCCCTCGACCTCGACCTTGCCGGCCTGTTTCGCACGGAAACGCACGGTCATCGTCGCGTTTTCTTCGCCGGCCGCGGAGTAGTCGCCCGCCGACTTGGTGAAGACGCTCGTGCCCGCGGGATCTTTGCCGAGGTACTCGACGTCCTTCGAGGGAGCCGCCGTGAACTTGTAGGGGTACTCCTTGTTCACGTGGTAGCCGGCGAGCGACGTGAGCACGATCTTGGCTTCGCAGTCGGCCCCCACGTTGCAGGTTCCGCTCGGCCCGAGCTCGATCGAAAAGTGAGGCTCCGCTACGCGCGGACCTTTGGCCTTCTGGAGGCCGGCGGACCCCGCGCCGCCGCTCGGCTCGTCCTTTTTGCACCCCGCCGACTGCATGACGAAGAGTACAGCGACCACGGCGAGAGCGAGTCTTCGGGGAGAGCTTCGTGGGTAGGCGATCAAAGGGGGGCTCCAAGAACGGCAGAGAGGGTCTCACGCAGGTAGCGCACGGCCAAGTCGACCGTGGTCCGTCGCGCGGAAGCGTCCTCCCCGAGAGGTGGTGCGACTTCCATCACGTCCCCCCCCACGAGCTTGAACTCTTTAGCGAGCACGCGAATCAGCGCAACGACAAAATCCGGCGTCAAGCCCCCGGGCTCGGGCGTTCCCGTCGCGCTCGCGAAGGCGGCGTCGGTTCCATCGATGTCGTTCGAGAAAAACACGCTTTGCGTACCTAGTCGTCGAAGGTGGGAGACCACCTCCGCAATCGCCGCACCTTCGTCTCGATTGCACTCTTCGGCCCAGAATTGGCGCACTCCGAGCGTGCCTTCCCAGTGGGCTCGGTCGCGTCCCGAAGCCCGAATGCCGACTTGCACGAGGCGCCCGTCACGGCCGAGCGCATCGTTCATGTGGTACGACCACGTCGCGAAGCAGTGCTCGATTCCGAGACGCTCGGCGAGCAGATCCGTGTGCGCATCGGACTGCACCACGGCGAGACGCTCGCCTCGCGCCTCGCACACGCGAAGCAGCTCGCGGGCCACGGGATACGCCGTCGAGTGGTCGCCTCCGAGGGCGATAGGAGCCGCGTCTTTCGCGAGTCCGAGCGCGAGGTGCATCGCACGCTCGGCGATGGAGAGCGGAGACACCGGCAAGAGCACACGCTCGTGGCTCGGCACGTCCGGGTAGATGGCTTTGCGCGAGCGCTCTATCTGCCCCTCGGACAGCATGCTGTCGTGAAGAAGCTGTGGAACGACGAAGACGTCCCCGAGATCGACGAGCCCGAGCTCGCGCGCTCGGGCCTCGAACGCGGGAACCGCACCGAGCAAACCTTCGCGAATCGCTTGAGGCCCGAGGTTCGCTCCACGGCGAAATCCCGCGCCGACGTCCGACGGGATGCCGAGAACGAACGCACGTGCACCCTCGAGACGATCGAGGGCAGCGTCGTACGCGCGCAGGATGTCGCGCTCCTCGGACACGCCGTAGAGGCGTTTTTGGAGCTCGATCTGCTCGCGTTTGCCAGTGGACACGAGGTAGAGACCACCGCCCGCGGGGCGAAGCAGTGCGCGAAGCTCGTCTTTGGGGTGCACGCGCGAAGAGTACCGCGACTCGCACCCTTCAGGGACGCCCGAGATGCACTTCGCCGGACGAGAGCCGCAGAAGGCCCCCTGCGTCGTCCCTCACGAGCAAGCGGCCGTCGCGATCGATGCCCTCGCACGTGCCTCGTGCATCGCCCGTGTGAAGGCGTTTTCCACGGAGCGCGCACGCCCGTGTGAGCCTCTCGTGAACGTCTCCGAGACCACGCGCGGCCACACGGGCCATGTCGCGCTCGAGGCCTTCGAGCACGTCGAGCAGGATCGTGCTGCGGTCCGGATGCACGGCCCCCGCGAGGGCAACGCTGGTCGCGCGGTCGGCAAGATCTTCTGGAAATTCGAGCACATGCACGTTGATGCCGATGCCCACCACGATCGAATCGACCTTTTGGCCCGACAGCGTCGACTCGACCAAGATGCCTGCGACCTTCTTCGGTGAAGCGTGCGTCTCCTTCGCGCCGAGCACTGGAATCAAGACGTCGTTCGGCCACTTCACGAGGGCTCGAAGCGTGTCCGTTTCGCCCAGGGCACGCGCGACGGCATCGCGGACCGCGAGGCCCACGACGAGCGAAAGCTCCGAGAGGCGCGTCAGAGGACACGGAGTGCGCATCAGCACCGAGAAGAGAAGGTTCTGTCCGCGTGGAGACGCCCACGTGCGGCCTTGACGTCCCCTGCCCTGGGTCTGCGACTCGGCGAGCCATGTGGCGCCGTGGGGCGCGCCATCTTTGGCAGCGGCTTTTGCGCAGTCGTTCGTGGAGCCGACTTCGTCCTCGATCACGAGGGGCGAGCCGAGGGTGAGACCTCGCGAACGAATGCGCTCTTCGAGATCGACGAGGTCCGCGGCGCGCGACACGGGGCTCATGGTGTCAGACGTTTTCGAAATCGAGACCCACGTCCGCGGCGGGCGCCGAGTGCGTGAGGGCGCCGACGCTGATCGCGTCCACTCCGAGAGCCGACAGCTTGGCGACGCGGTCGAGCGTGATGCCGCCGGAGGCCTCGACGAGAACGTTGGGCGCCACGGCCCGCGCACGGGCGAGAGCCTTTTCCACGAGCGCGTCGTCCATGTTGTCGAGAAGGACGATGTCGACTCCGGCCGAGAGGGCTTCGTCGAGCTGCGCGAGGCTGTCGACTTCGCACTCGATTTTGCAGGTGTGCGAGCCTTTGTCGCGGGCGCGCTCGATGGCCTTGGCCACGCCGCCTGCAGCCACGACGTGGTTGTCCTTGATGAGGATGGCCGAGCCCAGATCGTCACGGTGGTTCTTGCCGCCGCCCATGCGCACGGCGTAGCGCTCCAGGATGCGGAGCCCAGGGGTGGTCTTGCGCGTGTCCGTGATGCGCGTCTTCGAGCCTTTGGTGAGCGCGTCGACGTGGGCCCGGGTGAGCGTGGCCGTGCCAATCATGCGCTGGACGAGGTTCAGCGCCGTGCGCTCCGCCATGAGAATGGAGCGCGCCGAGCCCCGGGCGGTCCAGAGCTTGGTCT
>JAYUKI010000933.1:0-3049 GCA_043764595.1 Myxococcales bacterium
CGCGCGAGCGGCTTGGTCTTGGAACGCCAAATCGACGATCCAAGTATCCAAAAGCTCCGGGTACGAACGACCCACGATCGGCCCTTCGGCGCGGCCTAGCAGCGTGCGGTAAACGCTGTTGCACAAGACGAGGTGGTCGTTCGCATCGAAGAGAGCGAACGCATCATGGATGCTTTCCACGGCGCTCGACAGGCGCTCGGTCCCGACCTTCACCAGCCCCTCGATCCGCTTGCGTTCGCTGATGTCGCGAATCGCTGCGCACACGAGCATGTCCCCATTGCCGTACACGGGACTAAGACTGACCTCGATGTCCATTTCGCTGCCGTCGATGCGGCGGCCAAAGAGGGAAAGGCCCGAGCCCATGTGGCGCGTGCTGGGCTTGGCGAAGTAGTTGACCAGGTGGTTCGCGTGCGCACCACGGTAGCGCTCGGGAATCAGGGTTTCGAGCGGCTTGCCCAGGAGGTCGTCGCGCGAGTACCCAAAGAGCTTTTCGGTCTGCAGGTTGGCGAACGAAATGGTGCCCGCGAGATCGAGCACGATCATCGCATCCGGGGCCGTGTCGAGAATCTGCCGATAGCGGTCGACTCTCACGGAGTGAGGGCCCATCGATTCGGTCGCGCAGTCTGGCCTGTGCCTCGCATCTTCGTCGCGTGTCATCGTGCCATCAAGATGGCAAATCGAGCGGCAGCCTCAAACAAAAAACCGCACCGGGGGCCCCATCTTCCACCACTATCGCGCCGCCGTGGGCCTCGGCGGCGAGCTTGCAGAACGCAAGACCTAGCCCTCGTCCGCCTCGAGACGCAGGACTTGCGCTTGCGTTGCCGCCCTCGACTTGCACGAATGGGTCGAACACCTTTTCCCACATATCTTGCGGAATGCCTGGTCCCGTATCACGCACGCGAATCTCCACGGCTCCGTCCACCAGCGCGGCGCTCATCACCACTTTGCCGTCCTGAGGACAATGGCGAATCGCGTTTTCGACCAAATTCGCGAGCATTCGGCGCAAAAGGTCGCCGTCGGCCAGAATGCGTCTGGCCTCGAGCGAAGAGCTGAGCGCGATCTTCTTGGCGTTGGCAAATGGCTCGCTCTCCGAGAGAACCTCGGAAAAGAGGCGTTCGAGGTCGACGTCGATGCGCCGCGCCTCGAGCTTGCCCTCGTCGGCTTTCGCGATATCGAGGAGGTTCATGATCATTCGCGTGAGGCTGCGGGCTTCGGTGCGAATCTGCGAAATGGAGTGGCGGCTGTCGTCGGAGAGGGTCTTGTCGCGCAGCACGAGCTGGGCGTGCAGGTCCATCGCATTGACGGGGTTCTTGAGGTCGTGGACCACGAATGCCATGAGCCGCTCTTTCAAGAGCTGCACCCGCATGAGGCGGTCGCGCTGCCCCCGCAATAGCTCGTAGTGCTCGTGGAGCTCGTTTCGAGTGCGACGCAGCTCGAGCGCCGTTTTGACACGAACGACGAGCTCGGTCGGCCGCACGGGCTTCGTGAGAAAGTCGTCCCCGCCGGCACGAAGCGCGCGGTCGAAGGTGTCGATGTCCCGCAGCGCAGTGAGAAAAATCACGGGCGTTTCGCCCACCGATGGCATCGCCCGAAGGCGCTCGCACACCTCGAAACCGTCCATTTTCGGCATGCGAACGTCGAGAAGCACGCAATCGGGCGGCGGGTTGGACGCCATCGCCGCGAGGCCCTCTTCGCCGCCGCTGGCGAGGATCACGAGGTAACCCTCGTCTTCCAGGGTTTCCTGGGCAAGCGCGCGGTTGGCTTCGTTGTCGTCCACGACGAGGACGCGGAGCGGTCGCTTCGTTTCGGTGTTTTCCACGTGGTCCTCCGTCCTTCCGGCGTTCGTTTCCAGGTCGGACCTACCAGACCGCGCCGCGCAGGAGAAGCCTCCGGACGCATTCTTCGGCAAACCTGGCGCGTTCGGCGCAGCTTCTGCGCGAGGCGCCCCTTGGCAGGCGAGCCTGGGGCCGCTATTTCCGAAACGGTTCCCTATGCCATCCCTTCGCAAGAGCAACGTCGCTCGCCTCGACCGCGGCACGTTCGACGTCCTCGTGGTCGGTGGCGGAATCAACGGCGCGGTCGCCGCCGCCTGCCTCGCTGCCCGTGGGCTGAAGGTCGCCCTAGTCGATCGCGGCGACTTCGCAGGCTTCACGAGCCAGCAGTCGTCGAACCTCGCGTGGGGCGGAATCAAGTACATGGAGACCTTCGAGATGGGTCTCGTTTCGAAGCTGTGCGCCTCGCGAAACAAGCTCATTCGCTCGTACCCGTCCACCGTGCAGGAGATTCGCTTCTTCACGACGCACACGAAGGGCTTCCGTCACGGCTTGTGGAAGCTCGCCGCGGGCACGTGGCTCTATTGGCTATTGGGTCGGTTCTTCACCAAAACCCCACGCCTACTGACGCTCGGGGACATGGCCAAAGAAGAGCCCATCGTGAACCTCGATGGCGCCGACGGTGGCTTCGAGTATTCCGACGCGTATCTTCACGACAACGACGCGCGGTTCGTCTGGAACTTCATCCGTTCGGCGCTCGATCACGGCTGCGCGGCCGCGAACTACGTGGAATCACTGGGTAGCGAGCGCAAGGGCGACGTGTGGGAAACGCGTGTACGCGACGTGGACACGGGGGTCGAGAAGGTCGTTCGCTCGCGGGTTCTCTTGAATGCGTGCGGCCCCTTCGTGGACGACGAAAACGAAAAGAGCCAGGTCAAGACGGCCCACAAGCACGTCTTCTCGAAGGGCATTCACCTCGTCGTCCCAAGGCTCACGAAGAGCCGCCGAGTGCTCACGTTCTTTGCGGACGACGGGCGCCTCTTCTTCGTGATTCCTATGGGCCCACGCACGTGCATCGGCACGACCGATACCCGCGTAGCGTCGCCGCATTCGCACGTCACGCCGGAAGACCGCGAGTTCGTGCTCTCCAACATCAACAAGCGCCTCCGCCTCGACGCACCCCTCACCGAGGCCGACATCATCGCCGAGCGCTGTGGCGTGCGTCCGCTCGTCGTGGCCAATACCGGCGGCGATACCAAAGATTGGCTCCAGCTCTC
>JAYUKI010000934.1:0-10481 GCA_043764595.1 Myxococcales bacterium
CTCGTCTTGCAGCTCTCGGCCGTCTACCGCGCGAACGCCTCGTTCGGTCCCGCGCATCGATGGCTCGTCGACAAGCTCGAAGCTCTCGGCCGACAGAGCCAGGACGAGCGCCTCGAGCGGGAAAACGACGACCCGACGGCCCGCAAGAAACGCACGCGCGGCTGACGTCGCGTCACCGAGCGCGCCTTTACGGCGGCCCGTTCCCGTTCCCGTTCCCGTTCCCGTTCGCGGGCCACGGCCCGGTGCCCGTCACGCGCTCCGCCCACTCCCAAAAGCGCTTCCCGTCTTCGAGCGATCGCGACTGGCGGCTTGGGTCAAAAGGCTTCTTGTCGGCCCAAAAGCCACCGGTCGACGCATCGAGAGACGGATCGACCGCCACGAAGCGGATGGCTTCGATGGCGTCCAAAAAGGGTGTCGCGAACGGCATAAGAGGAAGGACGAACCTCATGAAGAGCCGCATGAGGCCCTTCGTGGAGGCGGCCGCGGTCTCGGGAACGAAGCCCGGACACATGCCGTGCACCGTAAACTGGCTCGGAGGGATCCGTCGTGCGAGCTCGAACGCGAACCAAAGGAGCGCGAGCTTCGAGCCCTTGTAGGCGCGGTCGGGGTGGTATCCGCGCTCGAGGTTCGGATCCGAAAAGTCGTAGTCGACCGGCACGCCACGCGAGCCCGGAAGGTGGAGCCGAGAGGAAACGCAGATCACCCGACCCGGACCCAGCCCCGTCCCGATGCGCGGAAGAAGCTCGTGCGTGAGGAGGAACGGAGCAAGCGTGTTCACGGCCAAGGTCTCCTCGAAGCCGTCCGAGGTCGTCCTTCGCACTGGGCTCTGTTGCAGGATTCCGGCAACGTGAAGCACCACGTCGAATTTGAGGTCGTCTGGCAGGTGGTGCGCGAAGCGGCGAATGGACGCGAACGAAGCGAGGTCCAACGTTCGGTGCTCGACCTTGGCCGACGGTGTCTTTCGGAGAATGCCCGCCACCACGCGCGGGCCCGAAGAATCCCGAACCGTGAGCACCACGCGGTGCCCGTCTGCCGCGAGTCGTTCGGCCACACCCCGACCGAGACCGCGTCCTCCACCCGTCACGAGGATGGTCTTCATGCCTCCCGCCGTTCGGTCGGTCCGGATAGGCATGCCCGTCGCTGCGGCTCCTTCTTCATGTCGTCAGGTTCGTCCTCGCCGTCGAGCTCCGCAACCCGGGGGGAGCTTCAATACGGGAACGTGCCGCCTTTGTGATCCAAGAAGGCGCCGTTTTCCGCCGGCGTGAGGGCGTCGATGCGGCCAATCATGTTCCGGATGGAGACCTCGACGGGCGTGGGCGCCGAAGCTCCGCCCATGTCGGTCTTTACCCAGCCGGGGTTCATGACGATGCACACGAAGCCACGTGCCAAAAGGTCCACGCTCATCGACTTGCTCGCCATATTGAGGGCGGCTTTGGCCATGCGGTAGCCATAGGCTCCGCCGCTCCCGTTGTCGGTGATCGACCCCATTCCGCTCGAGATGTGGACGATGCGACGGGTCTTGGCGCGCTCGAGGTGGGGCAAGAGAGCGCGTGTCACGCGGATGGGGCCCAGGGCGTCCGCTTCGAACGTGGCCACTACGTCGGCGAGATCGAGGTCCTCGAGAGACTGCATCTTCCCCATGACCCCGGCGTTGTTGACGAGCACGTCCACGGCAGCGTCGCCGAGAGCTCGCGCAAAAGCGCGAACGCTCTCTTCGTGGCCGACGTCGCACGCGTGAACGCGGAGCCTTCCGGAAGAAGCCTCCGCGAGCGCACGAAGCTCGTGGCTCTTCGCGAGGTCGCGTGTGGTGGCTTCGACGTGGTCCCCTCGCGCCGAAAGCTGACGTGCCATCTCGAGCCCAAGACCCCGATTCGCCCCCGTGATGACCCAGCGCATATTTCTCCTACTACCCCACATTTTCCGCGCGCGAATGGCAAACCCGATGGCTGCCCGTCGCTGGAAACCGGAGGCTCGCCCACGATGCCAAGGATCCTCTACGGCCTGCCGTACTCGCCATGGACGCACCGCGCGCTCTTCGCGCTCGATCACCATCGTGAGGACTACCGCTTCGTGGAGCATCTCCCGCTCGTGGGGGAATGGAAGCTCCGTCGCCTCTCTGGGCACCCCCATCCTACGGTGCCTCTCTTCGTTACGGCCGATGGCGCGACCATGGGCGGAGCCGAGATCGCGCGCCGAGTCGATCGCGATGGCTCGGGGACGAAGCTCTTTCCAGCCACGCACGAGGCGGAAATCGACGCGTGGGTCGAACGCGCCGACGCGCTCCTGTCGGTCGCGCGGGCACAGGTCCTGGCGGCCTTGCGAAAGAGCCCGCGGGCCCAAGAAGAGAGCCTTCCTTCGTTCGTTCCAGGTGCCTTGCGACCGCTCTTGCGGACCGTGGCGCGGCAAGGCATCGACTTCATTGCAAAGAAACACGGCGTGGTGGGCGACGTGGAAACGCGGCTGCATGCCGAAGCCAACCCCATACTCGAGGCGTTGGAGGCCGTTCTCTTGGACCACTCCGGCGCGCCGCGCGCCACGATTCTTGGCTCGTTCACCTTCGCGGACGTCGCCATGGCCACGGCCATCTCCGGATTTTCTCCGACCTCGAAGGAGCCCGGCTCGCGAGCCCTGGGCCCGGCAACGAGGGCGTGTTGGACTCGTGATGACCTCGTGACAAAATTCCCTCGGGCCTTTGCGTGGCGCGATCGCACCTACGATGCGCACCGCTTTCCTGCACGATAGCGGCCCTCTCCACCTCGGTTGGCGCGTGGCTAGCCCGCCTGGCGTTGCGTGAGCGTTGCAACCTTCGCCAAAGCGAGTACGTTGCGCCGCCCTCATGACCTCTTCGGATGAACCACTCGCGCTAGACGACGTACCTTCCCCGTTTCGCGAAGCGCTTGTCGCGCGAGGCTTCGCAGATTTGACACTCGTCCAGAAGGCCGTCATGGCCGACGAACTGGCCCAGTCCGACCTCCGCGTATCGTCGCAGACCGGCTCCGGAAAGACGGTGGCCATCGGCCTCGTCTTGGGCAAGCTCTTCCTCACCGAAGGGCTCAAGCCTGGAAAAACGCCCTTCGCGATGGTCATCGCGCCCACCCGTGAGCTCGCCGCCCAAGTCGGAGGCGAGCTCTCGTGGCTCTTCTCGCCGGTGGGCGCCAACGTCGTCGTCGTGACGGGCGGAACGTCGGGGGGCCTCGAGCGCCGCGAGCTTTCGCGTGGAGCCGCCATCGTCGTGGGCACGCCGGGCCGCCTCCTCGACCACCTTCGCCGGGGCTCGATCGATCCGAGCGGCGTGCGTTCGGTGGTCCTCGACGAAGCCGACCGCATGCTCGACATGGGCTTCACCGAAGACCTCCAAGC
Source organism: Myxococcales bacterium (assembly GCA_043764595.1). GTDB lineage: Bacteria > Myxococcota_A > Polyangia > Polyangiales > Polyangiaceae > JAAFHV01. The sequence continues at coordinate 3,361 of JAYUKI010000934.1, forward strand.
CATCTTGGACACGGTGCCCGCGGGCCGCCGAACCCACATGGTGTCGGCCACGTTCCCCCGCGAAGTGCTTCGTCTGGCGAACAAATACCAGACGAACGCCGTCGACGTCGAAGGCACCCGCCGCGGCGACGCGAACGAGGACATCTCCCACGTCGTCCACATCGTGCCGAGCTCGGATCGCGAAGCCGCCATGGTGAACGTGCTCCTCGCTTCGCCGAACGAGCTCACTCTCGCGTTTACGAAGACCCGCGACGGTGCGAGCGAGCTCGCGCATTTCTTGTCGCGTGCGGGCTTCTCCGCCGCAGCCCTCACGGGCGACATGGAACAGAGCGAGCGCACGCGCGCCCTCGAAGGGTTCCGCCTCGGCCGGACCCGCATCCTCGCCGCCACGGATGTGGCCGCGCGCGGCATCGACCTCCCCGACGTCACCCGCGTCATCCACGCCGATCCTCCTGGCGATCCCGAGTCCTACACGCACCGCAGCGGGCGCACGGGCCGAGCGGGTCGCAAGGGAACGAGCATCATGTTCGTCCCGCCCGCCGAAAAAGAGAAGGCGCGCAGGCTCCTGAAACGCGCGGGCATCTACGCGGAGCTCATGCCGATTCCGTCGCCGGAAGACGTGCTTCGCGCCCAAGCCGAGCGTCTCTCCGCCGAGCTCGCCGAAGAGCCCACGGAAGCCTCGGCTTCGCACTCCACCGTGGCCGCCAAGGTCGCGGAGGATTTGCTCGCCAAGCTCGCCCCCGAGACCATCGTGCCTCGGCTCATCGCGCGCCTGCTCGCGGCCACGGGCGCCGAGCCGCGCACCTTGTCGGCCCACGCCCGCGCCCCCCGCGGCCGTGACGTGGACGGCGTGTACGAGCCCGAAGCTCGCGGCGAGCGTCCCGTCCGAGCTCGTGCCGAGGTCCGCGCCGACGTCCGCGCCGACGTCCGCGCTCCCCGCGTGGCTCCGCGCTCGTTCGATGCGGGCGCCGTGGCCGAGGGCAGCAGGCCTCTGCTCGGAACGCGCAACGACGACGACCGGCCCGCGCGGCCCGAACGCGCACCTCGCGCACCTCGCGCGAACGACGCCGTCGACTTCGTCGGCTTCCGCGTCACGTGGGGAGCCCGCCAAGGCGCCGACGTGAGGCGTCTCATGGCCATGTCGTGCCGCCGTGGCGACGTCCGCGGGGCCGATCTCGGCGCCATTCACGTCGGACCCGACGCCTCGGTGGTCGAAGTGCAAGCCGAAGTGGCCGACGCCTTCGAGCGCGCCTCGAAGCGCCCCGATCCGCGCGATCCGCGGGTGAAGTTCTTCCGCAGCGAGCACGGTCGCGACACCCGTCCCGGGGAAGCCCCTTCAAGCCCCTACTTGCCCACCGTCGAGGACGAGGCGCCTCGCCCGCGTCCCACGTGGTCTGGGGCGCCGCCCAGCCGTAGCGCCGCACGCCCGCACGCGGGTGGCCCGCCCAAGCCCAAGGGCAAGGCACCGTTCCGACGCGGCTGACCCGCGCTGACCCGCGCTGACCCCGAAAGCCAAAACCGCCTGCGAAGCTCTCGCAGGCGGTTTTTTTCGCTTTTGTTCCGACGCGTTCTCGGTCGGCGAAGGCCTCCGAAGCTTCAGCGGGGGAACGTGCCAGGGAGCCCACCGTCCGGCTCGCGAGCGGGCATGAGGCGGATGACCTCGGTCGCACGGCCTGGGAGCGTGTCCGTCCGCGTGAGCACCATGGTCTTCGGACAGAGGCGCATTTTTACCTCGTAGGTGATGCGTGTGCCATCGGACAGCTTGAAGTCGATTCGTCGGGCGAGCTTGTCGGTCGCGGGATCGAAGATTCCGTACACCCCTTGGTGCCGAATCTCGCTGCCCCGGGTGAGCGCTCCCGTGGAGTCGCGCTTCAAGAAGAAGAGTCGGCAACCCGGAGCAAACTCCACTCCGATCGTGTCGGTGGGACCGAACGCAGGCCCGCTACACGAAAGCCACGGGCCGCCCGTCAAGTCGATGAAGTGTTTCATGGTGGGAAAGGCGGCGAGCTCCGACCCCGGATCTTCCGTGCAAGAGCCTTGGCATTCGCCGGCTTGTGCGGAGTGCACGTCGTCGTCGGACCATTCCGTGCATGATGCACGTGCCGCCGCGATGGCTCCGTCCGCGGAAAGCAGTCCGGCGCCGCCGTCTCCGTCGACATTGGTCCCGAGGTCGAGAAGGTTCGTGGAGCACGCCGTGAACGACACGACCACGGTCGAAAAAGCGAGCGATCCCAAGACTTTGCTCACACTCATTCGACACCTCCAGAAGCCAGGACCGCGGGCAGAAGAATGCTGTCGGGGTGGGCCTTCTTGAACCGCTCCGCCCGGGCGCGTGCTTCCTCTTTTCTACCACCCGCCGCGAGCGCTTGCACGGCGATGGCCTCGCGCTCCTCGGAGAGCGCGCCGCGAGGAAACTTCTTCGCGTGCTCGGTGGCGGCCGAAAGCGCGTTCTCGGCGTCTCCGCGACCGAGAGCGGTTCGGGCCACGTCCAGCACGGCCCGCTCGGCAGCAAGATCGCTCGTATGGGATGTGGACCCGTGAGCAGGCGTCGAGGCTATTGGAGAAGGTTTGATGGGTGCCACAAGAGGCAAGTCGGTCGCTGCAAGGGTCGGAACGGCGGACGGCTTGGGGCCCTCCGCCTGCGTCACGATTCGAGCGGGCTCGCCGACCACCGTAGTCGTTCCAGCGGGCGCCGAAGGACGAAGTCCGACCCCTGCCGCGAGTCCCGCCGCGAACGTGGCCGCCGCAACCCACGCAGGAATGCGCGGAAAGAACGACCCTCCCGCGCCGCTCGCAGCACTACCACCTCCGCCACCTCCGCCACCCACAGGTCCAGGCGGCGGGAGGGCGGCGAGCAAGCGCCCCCGCAGCTTTTCGCGAACCGCGTCGCTCGGACCGCGGAGCTCGCGGCCGTCCTCGAGGAGCTTGCCCACGTCCTCGGGGAGCTCATCCATCCCGATCTCGCTCATGGCCGGTCTCCTTCGTCACGATCGTTGCGCGAGCCCCGTGGCCTCGCGGCGGCGAGTCGCCTCACGGCCGCAGAGAGCTCTTGGCGCGCCACTCGGAGGCGCGAGTATCCAGTGTTGAGGGGAATTTCGAGAGCGGCCGCGATCTCCGGCATGCCGCAACCGTCGAGCTCGGAAAGTACGAACACGGCGCGCTTGTCCATGTCGAGCGACTCGAGCGCGCGGTGCACCAACGCCTCGCGCTCACGCTTGGCCATGAGCTCGGAGGCGTCCCCGCTCGTGTCCTGGCTCGGTTCGTCGTCGCCATAGAGCGACGTCTTGTGTCGTGACAGCTTGCGGTAGTCCGAGGCATGGCGAAACGCGAAAGCAAAGAGCCACGGCTTGATTGGACGCGCTCGGTCGTAGCGGTCGATCTCGGCGTACACCTTCAAGAAGACCTCGTGAGCGACGTCCTCGAGGTCGCGCTCGTGCACCCCCAAGCGCCTCAGCGACGACCAGACGTACGCAAGGTTCGACTCAAAAAGGGCCGTAAATTCGGCGACTTTTGGGTCGGTATGTGCGGCTCGCTGCATCGTCTCGGGGAGGGCTTGGGCGGAGGGACCGGGTTCCGTCAAAAAAAACGCACGAGCCCGACGCCGACCCTCCCCGAAAACGGGGAGGACGAAAAGACCGTCGTGCCGTTCACGGCCAAACCGTACGGAGTGAAGTGGCCAAGGACGTCGCCGGACAGCCTCGCCGCAAACCCCGCGACGAGTGGAACGTCGAGGCCGAGCCTGAGCCCCGCACCTGCGAAGAAGGTGCCCGAGGACTTCGGTCCGCTCACGTCGGTCGACTCGGCCAAGACGCCCCCGAGCAGCACGAGGCCACAGCCCGCGACGGCGAGCCCACGGGACGGATCGTCGGAGCGTTTGCCGAGCGGAAAACGAAGGCAGGGCACGAGCTCTCCGCCCACGAAGGTCGCGCGGACCTCGCCCCCTTGCGCGGTCGCCACACCCGCGGGGAAATCCAGTCGGACTCCTGCGCCCACCGAAGCCTTCGGCCATACGATCTCGGACGCCAGAGCCAGGCCGAACGCCGGCGCAGGGCCGACGCCGAAGGCGCCGTGTCCGCTCGCGCCAAGAGCGAATCTAGGACCTTCGCTGGGCTTCTCGGCAGGAGGGGACGGCGGCGGAACGGGCGGTGGCGCAGGACGTGGCGCCACGACCGGTGGCGGGTCGGGCTCTTTCGGTTCCTGGGCCGGCGGGTCGGGCTCTTTGGGCTTCGGAGGGGACAGCACACTGAGGGGATCGATCGCGATGCTCATGGAGAGCGCGAGGGCCTGCGTGAGCTCTCCGCAATCGTCCGCGCGGCTCTCGAGGGACCGCGCGCCCCGCTCGACACCGGAATCGTCGACGAGCTTGATCTGCCCGCGATAGAGGCCATTTTCCCTGGAAATCTGCGCCGACAGGGTCGTGGTTGCGACCACTCGGAAGGGATCGTAACCGAGGCGTGCCGCAACGGCCGAGCGCATGGCGGCCTCGTCCGGGCACCCCTCGGCGCCCGGCCCACGCACGTAGACGAGACGAGACGTGGGGCTCGCCCACGCCACGCGGGAGACGGTCGACGTTGCGAACGCGAACGCGAACGCGAGCGCGAGGGCGAAAAAGAAGGAGGCCGAGGTGGAACGACGGCGGCGCATCAGTCGCTGCCACCCTACATCGAATCTGGGACCGAGCCGCCGAATCACTCGAACGTGCAGACGACCTCGACCACCGACTCTTGTTCGTTCGGAGGAGCGTCGAGGTAAGCGTTGCGCATCGCCAGATCGACGCAGTCGTCCCGCGCGGGGCACTTCGAAGCGTCTCTGGGGACACGCGCTTCGGTCACGGTTCCGTCGTACGAGATTCGCACGCGGTAAAGCTCCCAGGGCGATGCCTCGCAGCGCGCCGTGCACTCGTCCAGCGTGCTCCCCAGATGGCTCCCGAGGCCTTCGGCTTCCTTTGCTGGAAGTGCAAGAAATGTCCCGTCTTTTCCGCGCGCGAACGGGGCGATTCGCAGGGCCGTACAATGGGTGTTCGAGGGGCTCGGGTCGGCCCAGCTCGCAGGCAAGCGCGTGGCCAGCGGGCCAGGCGCCGGAGCCGTCGGTGCAGGGCCGAGCGTCGCCGCGGGCGTGACCACCGCTTTCGCCTCGTGCGGTGCGCCCGGAGGGGGACGGAACACAAAAACGAGGAGCCCACCCGTGACGAGCAAGAAGACTGCGACCGCGCCGGCCACCGTGACGACGAGCCACGCCTTGGGCTTCGGCTTCGTCGTCTCGAGGGGAACGAACGCCGGCAGCGCCGCGCGGCTCGCCCCAGGAGAGCCCGCGTACGAGGCGGGGGATTGGGCAAGCACGGCCTGGGGAGCTTCGAGAGCGCGAGTGTTCGACAGCGCGTGGCCCGAGGGCTCGGCAACGGCAGGTGAGGGGCCCATCGGGCCGCCGGGCACTGTCGATGCGACGGGCGAGCGTCGCGTGCCGTTCGCGGTCTCTCCTGGTGCGAGCCCGAGCGCGCGTGGGCCTTCGTTCGAAGCGCTCGACGTGAGCGAGGGAAGCAAGGGCTCGAGCGCGGCCTGCATCTCGCCTGCCGAGAAATACCTTTGGCCGAGGTCCTTCGCGAGCGCCCGATCGAGCACTCGAACCATGCGTGAATCGATTCCCGGAACGATCTCGGCAAGCGGCGTCGGAGGACGCTCGGCGAGCCAGGCGAGAAGCTCCGGGAGGGACTGTGCGTCGAACGGAAGTCGACCGGCGAGGGCGTGGTAGAGGGTCGCGGCGACACCCCAAAGATCGGCGCGATGGTCGATGTTTCCGCCCAACGCTTGCTCGGGTGACATGTACGCGGGCGAGCCCATCCGCGCCCCATGTGCCGTGATGGGCCTGTCCCCGAGGAGCTTCGCGACGCCGAAGTCGACGACTTTGACGAGATCCGCGCCGCCCGCCATCCTCGTCAGAAAGACGTTGTCCGGCTTGATGTCCCGATGAACGATGCCCGCGCGGTGGGCCGCCGCGAGAGCGTCGAGGAGCTGCGTGCCGATAAGGGCGACACGCGCCGTGGAGAGCCGCTTTTCGCGCTGGATCGCCTCGCGCAATGACTCGCCGAGCAGGCGCTCCATGACCAGAAACGGAGGGTCGGTGTCCGCGTGAAAGTCGGTGACTTGCACGATGTTCGGGTGGCCGAGGGCGGCTGCGGAGCGGGCTTCGCGGCCGAAGCGCTCGAGCTCGGCTGCCGTCAGGCCTCCGCGCGACTTCAGCACCTTGATCGCGACGCGTCTCCCCAGGGACTCTTGGGTTCCCTCGTACACGGCTCCCATGGCGCCCTCGCCAAGCAAAGGACCCACGCGGTAGACGCCCGCGAGGAGCGTGCCCGTGAGCGTGGATGAAGCTGAGCCCTGCCTCATGGGCTCGCGAGGATACGCGTTTCGGAGGGGCTTGCCCGATGGATTATCCGCCGGCCACGGCTGCCCCCTCGGCTTTGGCGCGGGCACGGGCTTGGGCCGCCGGATCGTCTTTGGCGAAGATGGTCGCGAAGACGGCGAACGCCAGCCAGAGGAGCGAGAAGTGGAAGATCATCGTACGACCACCGATGCGCTCGAACACGAGGCCCGACAGCGGCGGTCCCACGAGCATGCCCGCGGCGTAGAACGTGTTGTAAATCGCGTTCGCCTTCGCAATCTCGTTTTTCTGGGTGATGACACCTTGGAGGGCGAGGCTCACCGGCGAGATCGACGCCAGGGTCGCCCCGACCACGAACACCGTGAAGCACATGAGCGGGAAGCTCGATTGGAAGACGAAGCTCGCCACGGCAAAAAAGCCAATCATCGCGAGGGTTCGCATGGTGGTGAGGTGCCCGTAACGGTCTCCGAGCTTGCCCGCGTAGTTCGAGAAGACAAGCATTCCGAGCGCAAAAAAGGCGGTCACCAAGATGGTGTCCTTCTCGGCGACGTTGCGCTCCTTCATGAGGTAGAGCGGAAGGAACAAGACCGCGCTCGACTGGAAGTACCCGTACGAGAAGGTCGCGAAGAGCGAGGTCTTCGTGCGCCACGCGAGCGGCCGCGGCGGTCCCTCGAGCACGGGTTCACTCTGGCTAGGTGACGCACCGGCAGGCTCGTCCTCGTGGCCACTGATTCCTCCGTCGA
>JAYUKI010000935.1:0-3045 GCA_043764595.1 Myxococcales bacterium
CACCGCCAGTTGCACGCGTTGGTGGGGCTCAGGTTCACCCCGATCGACACGCCCCCGGCGCGCCGCGAGCGCACGGCATACACGTAGGTGAGCCCCGCGACGTCGCAGTCGTGGACCGTCGTGGTGAGCTCTAGTCTGCGAGGTGCCATTCGAAGCCCGGGACTCTAGCAGCTCCCGTGGTGAGCGCGCCTGGCTGTAGCCGGAACGACGAGAGCCGCGCGCCTCTCGGGCACGCGGCACTTCGCGCACGCACGAATGGAGGTTACGGCGCCTCGACCGCCTCGCCCGGCTCGAGCTTCAGCTCCGCGGCCGTGCCCACGCGCGAGGCTCCGCTCGCGAGCGACACTTCCGCGAGCTCGCTGCCCATGAGCGCGAAGACACGCTCACGAAGGAAGATGGGGCGCGTGTTGCCATACCAATCGACGCACGAGGTCTCGCACGTTCCCCCGACGTTCCCGGACGAGACGATGCCGATCTTCCCGAGCGCGCGATCCGCACCGACCGAGAAGAACCCGAGGTTCGAGATGCCGTTGCCAAAACCACCGCTCTTGCTCGGGTTCGTCACCGCGTAGCCGAAGGTGCCGCCACCGGCCGCGTGCGGCTTGAAGAAGAACCCGTGGCTGCGGGTCTCGCCTTGGCGCACGCCGTCGATCGCGAGGTCGGTCGCCGGCGCGGTGAGGTCGTTGGTCGACAACGCGGACAGGACGAGACCATTCGGTCCGTCGGAGGCCACGAGCGCCCGATCGCCGTCGAGCGGCTCGATGCGCACCACGCTCTTTCGCGCGATGCGCGAGACGGCCAGGGTGCTCGCGTCCACCGCGACGAGCTCGGCCGCGTATGGGTCGGCCGCTTGGCCAGTGGAGGGGGTGGGGCCTGCGGCGAGGAGCTTGTCGCCGACGAAGCGGTTCGCTACGAGGTACGAGAGACCGAGCGAGACGCTGGCCGGGGTCTGCCCTCCGACCTTGTCGAACGCGGCGAGGGGGAGCTTGGTGAGGGCGGGGCCGTTCTTGTCCTGCACCGCGACGAGCAGCGCGTCGGCCGTCTCTTTGAACGAGAATTGATCGCGCGGAAAACCTTTGCCGGCGTGCACGGTCACGTCTTGGGTGGAGAGGCTCATGCGGTACGCGTGCTTTTGCGACCACAGGTAGAGCGAGCCCGCCGAGACGTAGTGCTCGCGCCACCACGAGCCGAGGATCGCTTTGCCGTGGCAATCGAGGGACCCGTCGGCGGGCAGTGTGCATTTCACCACCGTGTGGAAGGTGGGAGAGGAGGAGCGCTCGAACGAACGGGTCACGTCGAGCGCGCCGAAGATGGGCCCCACTGCGCGGACCGCGCCGTCGGTTCCGAGCTCGAGCACGCGCGGGTAGGCGAGCGCCTCGTTCTGGCGGCCGATTTGGTGCGGCATATAGAATACGAGCTCGCCGGCGACCATGCGGCTCGCGTAGTTCGAGCCGGAAAAATAGTCGTTCGACTCGAGGAACATCGAGCGGATGCGGGTGAGCTTGCCCGCCGTGAGGCGGAAGGTGTCGATCTCGGTCGCCCCGCGCGCGGCGACCGAGCCACTTGGCAGGTTGTAGCGGTAGCCGACGACGTAGACGAGATCGCCCTTCACCAGCATTTCGTCGTACCAAACGCCGTTGTTCAGCGCGGCGGTCGGCGCGACACGGATCGAGTCGCTGGTGGTCGGCGCAGACGCGACGTTGACCGCGAAGAGGCGGCCCTTTCGCAGCACGACGAGGTGGTCGCCGATGTTCTTGACGATGCCACCCTCGTCGGCGCCCGCCTCTTGGTTGTTCGTGATGCCTTCGTTCGACGGGGGCGAGTTCGTCTCGTTCGGCGCGCTCGGCGACGCAGCACCCGCGTCCATCCCAGTGCCGGGGTTGGAGGCGTTTCGGGCCGCCTCGCACGCGGCGATCTTCTTCTGCACGGCTTCGATCTCGCCCATGTACGTCGAGAGCTCGGCCTCGGAGGTGAACGGCTTCAAGCCGTTCGGATCGTCCGTCGGCGCGGCCGAAGGGACATCTCGGCACTCGGCCGGCACGACCACGGGCGGTGTGACCTGCGACGATGCCGCAGGATCGGAGCCGCATCCAATGGTCAGAGGGGCGAGGGCGAGCAAGAGGGCGGGGAGTAGGACCGTGGATCGCATGCCCTAAGCCTACGCAACCGACGTGCCGAACGGATACTCAGGAAATTGCGGGTTTTTGTGGGCGCCATCCTGTGCCATCCGCGCGACTTGTGTCGGCACGGGCGGCTCGTGCACCTGGAAGGCTGTCGATGACGAGGGGACGAGGTGCGGCCGATCCTTTCGCGACTCCGCGAGGGCACGCATCTCGAGGTCGTACGCGAGCGCGAACGGGTCCTTGGCACCAAGATTCCACGGTCCGGTGCACTTCCACCACTCCGTCCTCAGAGCTACGCCTCTTGTCGCTTGTCGCATGGATTTTCGAACGTGCAAAGTCGTCGCTTCGACCCACGTATCCACCGCGTCGAACGACGCGCGTCGAGACGGGCTCGATTCCCGCTCGATGCGCTCGCACCGCTCCTCGCTGCGGACGATGCCATCATCGGCGGGGGCAACCCGTACTACCACGACGATATTTCGTCGCGCGAAGACGCTCGGCGAGCGGCAATCCACTACGTCGACGTGGCACCTCGGCCTCTCGCGAGCCCTCGAACAGGGACCCGTCGTCGAGATCATGGCCAACGCCGAGCGGCCCTCGAAACGGCCTCTTCCGTGCGGGGCGGGGAGCCGGATCCAACCAATTCGATGGTCGACCAGTCAAAACGATCCGATTGGAGGGGAGGCATCATGGGTGAGGGGTAGGAATTGCGGGCCTCCGAAGAGAACGAGCGTGATGCTCTGGACGCGAATCACCCGATTCGAGATGCATGCATCTCGTCCTCCGCCCTGTGGGAATTGACGGGCGCCGCTCACCGCCGTGATCCTGCGAAGCGCTCAGGCGATCAGTTCGCGATGATCACCTTGAGCGCGCGTTCCTTCATGGCATCGCCGAACGTGTCATAGGCCTTCATCGTCTCGGC
>JAYUKI010000936.1:0-10412 GCA_043764595.1 Myxococcales bacterium
GGAGGGGTCGTGACCCTCGGAGCAGGGTGCCTTTCGCGCCCCGTCTCGAAGCAAGAGCCCACCACCAAGGTGAGCTTCACGACCACGGTGAAGCAGGCAGCGGTCGACAAGATCGACCTCCTGCTCGACATCGACAACTCCCGCTCCATGGGCGACAAACAGGCCATTTTGAGCGAGGCCGTGCCCGACCTCATCACGAGCCTCGTGACGCCCAACTGCGTCGACGACAACGGCAAGCCCACGGGCGAGCGCGCCGATCCGGCCGCCGAAGAGGGCCGCGAGTGCAAGACCGGCAAGGCCGAGTTCAAGCCGATCGTCGACATCCACGTCGGCATCGTTTCGTCCGCCATGGGCGGTTTCGGCTCGGATTCGTGCCCGAAGGACGCGGCGAACCCCACGGACGCCACGCTGAACTCGCACAACAACGACGGCGGCCGGTTGCTGAACCGCTCGGGCCCGAAAGAGACCCCCATCCAGAACGCGGCTCCCTCGAGCTTCCTCTCCTGGTTTCCCACGGTCAAACGCAACGAGTCGAAGAAGGCTTCTCCTGGGGCGACGCCCTACACGGCCATCAACGACTTCAACCAGGCCTTCTCCGGCTTGATCACGGGCGTGAAGGAGTACGGCTGCGGCTTCGAGGCTAGCCTCGAGAGCTGGTACCACTTCCTCGTTCAGCCGGACCCCTACGAAGAGGTCGTTCGCGAAGGAAACGCCGCGAAATACAAGGGGATCGACAACGTTCTCCTCCAGCAGCGCGCGGACTTCCTCCGTCCCGATTCGCTCGTCGCCATCGTCCTCCTCACGGACGAGGACGACTCCGGGGTCGACCCCCTCGCCCTCGGTGGCCAGGGTTGGGCCTTCATGAACGCCACGTTCCCCGCTTCGGCCGGTGTTGCGGGCGCCCAACGCGACGCCAACCGCGGCGGCTCTACGGCGCCGAAGGGCACCACCGCGTGCGAGACCGGTCCCGGCTCGGCCGAGTGCACCTCGTGCGGATTCAAGAACGATCCCCGCGTCGCGAACGATCCGCGCTGCAAGGAGAACGACGGCTTCTACGGCAAAGCCGAAGACGACATGAACGTCCGCTTCCACAAGATGAAGAAGCGCTTCGGTGTCGATCCCCAGTACCCGATCAAGCGTTACGTCGACGGTCTCACCAAGACGCAGGTCCCCGACCGCATCACCGAGCACGACGCGAACGGCAACTACATCGGTCAAGGCAAATGCCGCAACCCGCTCTTCTCGAAGAACCTGCCGACGGCGGGCGAGGGTGACGCGGACCCCAAGCTCTGCAACCTCGAAAAGGGACCGCGCAGCTCGGACTTGGTCTTCTTTGCCGTGGTCGGCGGCGTGCCGCAAGACCTCCTGCACTTCGATCCGGCCGACGCCGAGAAGAGCAAGATCACGAACGAAGACTGGGTCAAGATCATCGGCAAAGACCCCGAGAACTTCGACGCCACGGGCATCGACGCCCGCATGGATCAGTCCACGTTGCCGCGCACGGGACGCCCGCCGGCAAGCGCAACGCCCGGAAATAACGAAGAAGGCGGACAGCTTCGTGACTGGGACACGAAGGGCCAAGACCTTCAGTACGCGTGCACCTTCCCGCTCAACACTCCGGTGCAGTGCGGCGCTGGCAACCGCGAGACCTGCGACTGCGACGGCACGAAGAACCCCCCGCTCTGCTCGGCGGCCACCACGCAAAGCCGCGCGAAGGCCTACCCGACCATCCGCCAGTTCCGCGTCGTCAACGCGCTGAAGGACCAGGGCATCATCAGCTCGCTCTGCCCGATCACGTACAAGCCCACCGACAAAGACGTGAACGGCGCCCCGAACCCGCAGTACGGCTACCGTCCGGCGGTCAAGGCCATCGTCGACCGCCTCAAGAACGCACTCGCGAACCAGTGCCTCCCGCAGAAGCTCACCCGCGACGACAAGGGCCAAGTGGCGTGCCTCATCCTCGAGACGCTCCCCAACCCCGGCGACAAGTGCGAGACCTACGGCCTCAAGGTTCCCACTCCCGAAATTCTCGAGAAGTTCCGCGAGAAGCAGAAGGAAACCGGCGCGGACGTCAAGCTCACGGTGTGCCAGGCGAACCAGATCGTCACCAAGCCGGGCGAGACCTGCAGCCGCGACACCAACCCCGGCTGGTGCTACGTGGAAAACACGGCCTCCAGCAAGATCATCGGCACCTGCTCGCAGGCCATCCAGTTCTCGACCACGGGCAACCCCCCTGTCGGAGCGCTCACGGACCTCCAGTGCATCCAGCAGTTCGGTGGCGAAACCGCCTCGCCGGACGGCGGCCAGTGACCTGACGGCGTAAGCCTCGGTCTGAAACACGGCGCACGTGACCTCGGTCCCGTGCGCCGTCGTCTTTTCGGCCGAGCCTTTCTAGGCTAGGACGCTCCATACGTGTCGCCCAAGAAGACCATTCTCATCATCGAGGACGAGCCTCACATCGTCATGGGCCTTCGGGATGCTCTCGAGTTCGAGGGCTTCAAGGTGCTCTCGTCCGGCAAGGGCAGGGAAGGCGTGCAGCTCGCGAGCAGTGGCGCCCCCGACGCGGTCATCCTCGACCTCATGCTCCCGGACATGAACGGCTACGCGGTCTGCGAAGAGATCCGCAAGAAGAGCCCGTTTTTGCCGATCATCATGCTGACCGCGCGCTCTCAGGAGACCGACAAAATTCGGGGCCTGGACGCCGGCGCGGACGACTACGTCACCAAGCCGTTCAGCGTGAACGAGCTCATCGCGCGCATTCGAGCCATTTTCCGCCGCGCGTCGAGACCCAGCGCCTCACCCGAGATGCTCGAGATCGGCGACGCCAAGGTAAACCTTGGTGCCCATACGCTGCGCTCGTTCGGTGAGGAGCACCAACTCTCGTTCTACGAGGTCGAGCTCTTGCGCCTTTTGCACGAGCGCGTCGGCCAAGCCGTGAGCCGGGACGAAATCCTCCAGCGCATCTGGGGTCTCGACGCATCGCCGACGAACCGCACCGTCGACAACTTCATCGTGAAGCTTCGCAAGAAGGTCGAGCGCACCCCCGAAAAGCCCGCGCACATCCTCACGGTGTACGGGTTCGGTTACAAGCTCGTGCTCGGCCCCCCAGGTTCCACACCGGCGTTGCCAGGGTAGCGAGCCGTCCGTGCACGGCTCGCTTCGGCTCCCCGTCTACGAGGGTACCAGCTTCAGCGCGTGACGAACACGACGTCGAGGCGCGCGTTGCGTGCGCGCTTCGCGGGGTCTCCCGAGGCGACCAGCGCGATGCTCGTGCCCGCCATGTCACCGCGGAGCTTCGTTTTCGGGATGCCCCCGCTTTCCAGAGCTTTCAGGGCGGAAGCCACGCGCTTTTCACTCGTAGCCACCGCGTTGGCTTCGGACTCGTGAACGACCACCTGCACCGACACGTTCGGATGGGCCCGGCCGACCAACGCCGCAGACGCGAGCGCCTGTTTCCCGGCGTCGGACAGCTCTTCACCACGGAATGCGTCGCGCAGGGTGAGCACGACACCACGTTCGTCCCGCACCGGACCTGCCTCGGGCGGAGTCTTTTTGGACGCCTGGGCCGAGAGCTCGGAAAAGAGCACGTCCGGATCCGAGACTTTCGATTGTTCGCCCGCGCGGCGTGCATTCGAAAGGGCCGAGAGGCACGCGACGCGCGCGGTCGCTGCCGCGTCGATCGGTTGTTTCGGTCGAGCGCTCGCGCTGGTCGGCTTGGAGGCCTTTCCCGCCACCAGAGCGTCGGCTTCGGCGATGGCGGCATCTGCTTCGGTGAGGCCCTTCGCTTGACCATCGAGAAGCCGAGCCGCGCCACACAGGAGCCGTGCTTCGGCCAAAAGAGACGTGGCTGCGCGCAGACGGGCTACGGCTCGTGCGGGATCCGTTGCGCCGCTCTCCGCTGGCAAGCTCGCTTCTCGGGCGATGTGAAGCTTCTTTTCGAGACTCTCTACTTCGGCGTCCGCTCGCGCCCGTTCTTCGCGAACCTTGCGGAGCGCCACTTCGTTGTCCGTCGCCGCGGCGTGGGCGTCGGACTCTTCGCGGGTCGCACGCGCAAGCCGCGCGACCACGAACGCTCGCTGCATCGCCGCGATCGAGCGCTGCGCATGGAGGCCCGCCGTCACTTCGTCGCCTGCGGCCACGGCGCGCTTGGCCGCTTCGAGCTCGAGCTTCGCCTCGGCGACGAACGTGGGAGCGAGCGAGCTTGCTCCTTCGGCCCTTGCGCCGGAAAAAAGGCTCTCGGCCGAGGCGACCTCGGGAACGTGCTGCGTCGAAGCTCCACCGCAAGCCCCGAGGGCCAAGGCGAGAGCAAACGCGACCCCGAAGGTGTTGAATCGACGAATCATTTCGCTGCGCCTTTCTTGGGCGCGATCGGAGCGATCGGTTTGGCGGAGGGAGCAGGTTTCGTCGCTGGAGGGTTCTTTTTCGGAGCCGGACCTTCGGGCACGTCGCCCGGAATAGCCGTCTTTTTTGGATCCTCTTTCGCAACCGCGCTCGTGCGATCCGGGCCGCGTTTGGCTTCGTGCTCGAGGGCTTCGAGCTGAGCGCGAAGTCGGCCCTGTTGGCCGAGTCCTTCTTCGAGAAGCGCGCGCTCCCTCTCGAGCTGCGCGCCGGCGTCGGTGGCGCTCGCCCGAGCGGCTTCGGATCGGCCCTCGAGCTCGGCTGCGCGAACGACGTCACGGGCTGTCTCGGCCCACGTCCGTGCCAGGCCGTCGCACAGGCGCGCGCGGGCTTCGTCGCGCACGTCACGAAGGCGTTGGGCGCGCTCGAGCGCTTCACGAGCCCGAGCGGTGGGCTCTTTCGCGAGCTCTTTGCCGCGCGGGCTGGCCTCGACCTCCCGGAGGGTGCTCTCGGCGACGGCGCGGTCGTCGTCCTTTGCATTTGCAGCCGTCGCACCGACGGTCAGCGCGGTGACCAAAGTGACGCCGATCAAGAGGTGGAATCCCTTCGGCCATCCGGGAAAATGCATGCGAAATCCGTACTTCTCTGCGCCGACGTGCGTCAAGGCCCGCGAGCCGGGTTTGGTTCGAGCGTTCGGCCGGAGCCTTGGCCTGGTCTCCGTCCCGCCGTGCGAGCGTGAGGCTGTCTTTGGTCGTTAGGGCCAAAATGGGCCTCGAAACGGCGCGTCGAGGCGC
Source organism: Myxococcales bacterium (assembly GCA_043764595.1). Lineage (GTDB taxonomy): Bacteria > Myxococcota_A > Polyangia > Polyangiales > Polyangiaceae > JAAFHV01. The sequence goes on from JAYUKI010000936.1 coordinate 5,133, forward strand.
CAAAGGGTCACTTGACCCCCCTTCACGGCCCACGGATACTCGCAGGATGGCTTTCGAGCGGAAGTCGGGAGCGGGTACAGCAATGGCGTTCGCATGACCGACGCCGCAGAGCAGCCGAGCGACGACGAGGTGTCGGCACCGCCGTCCATCTCGTTTGGAAAGTACGAGCTTTTCGCGAGTCTCGGCCGCGGCGGAATGGCCGACGTGTACCTCTCGGTGGCGCGGGGGCCGCTCGGCTTCAACAAGCTCGCCGTCGTGAAGCGCCTTCGTCAGTCGCTCGCCGACGAGCCCACGTTCCTCCGGATGTTCCTCGACGAGGCTCGGGTGGCGGCTCGGCTCAATCACCCCAACATCGTGCACACCTACGAGGTCGGGGAGCACAACGCCGCGTACTTCATCGCGATGGAGTACCTGGAGGGGCAGTCCCTCAACAAGGTGATCCGCGAGTCCTTGAAGCGAAAAGCGCCGCTCGAGGAGTCGTTCTGCGCGCGGGTCGTGGCCGATGCGCTGAACGGCCTCGCCCACGCCCACAACCTGAAGGACTACGACGGCACTCCGCTCACGATCATTCACCGCGACGTGAGCCCTCACAACATCTTCGTGACCTACGACGGCCACACGAAGCTCTGCGATTTCGGCATCGCCAAGGCCGCGCTCTCGTCGACCGAAACCGAGGTTGGCGTCCTAAAGGGCAAAGTCGCCTACATGTCCCCCGAGCAGGCGACGGGCGCGGCCGTCGATCAGCGGAGCGACGTATTCTCCATGGGCATCGTGCTCTGGGAGCTGCTGTCCGGAGTGCGTTTGATGCACGGGGACAGCGCCGCAAGCACGCTGAAGAAGCTCGCAAACGACGCGATTCCGAGGGTATCCGAGCGCCGGAAGGTGGACGCCGACCTCGACGCCATCGTAGCGAAAGCGCTCGAAAAAGATCGTGACGCGAGGTTTGCCACGGCGGGCGAGATGCACGACGCCCTAGAAAAGGTTCTCTTGCGAAGCCCCTGTCGTCAGAGCGACGTCGGGCGGCACATGAGCGCGCTCTTTAGCCGCGTGAAGGAAGAGGCCGAGCGCCAGGTGCAGAAGCACATGGCCTTTCTCAAAGAAGCCGAAGCGAGGCGGGAGGTCCTTCCGCTCACGTCCGAAGCCCTCCGAAAGCTGGAACTGTCTGCACCCAACGGGAGCGGTCCGTTGATTCGGTTGAACGACACCCTGGGTCACTCGGGGAGCTTCATGGGGACGTTTCCTCGCGGGCCCGTCGCCGCCGTTCCCCTGCAAGACCCGCGACGGAGCAGCGTCGTCCCATGGGCGATTGCGCTCGTTTTGCTCGGAGTCGTCGCCGTGTCGGCCGTGGTCGTGGCCGTTCGAGCGGGCCCGTCGAGCCCCGCTCCCGCGGCGACGACGGCGACGCCGCTCGTTCTCCCCACTCCGTCGGCGATGGTGGTCGGCTCGACACCCCCGGTAGAAGCCGACGGGTCCACCGCATTCCACGCTCCCTCGGTCCCTCGACCGCAAGCTCTCATTCAAGCGAGCCCCTCGGACCCGAAAAGGCAAGGCTTTCTCACGTTCGATACGTACCCTTGGACGAGCGTCTCCGAAGGCGGGAGACCCCTTGGCGTGACGCCCCTCAATCGCGTGCCGCTCTCCGCGGGCCTCCACACGTTGCTTGTAGAGAACCCCGAGCACGGCATCTCGGAGACCCACGTCGTGACCATCACCGCCGGGGAGGTGACGCGCGGTCGACTCTCCCTTCGGTGAGCTTGCTTTCGAGGCGAAGGCCGTCGAGATGACCCTGCAGAACGAACGACGTCGGGGTGGTCTGCTTCCCGCTTGCGCCAAAAGAGCGTCCGCCGTATTCCGCATGGGTGTCCGAAAAGCCAAGGGCCTCGTGGGACGAGTACTTCATGAACATCGCGCACGAGGTCGCCACCCGAGCCACGTGCGACCGAAAGCACGTCGGCGCGGTCATCGTGCGTGAGCGGAGCATTCTCGCGACGGGCTACAACGGCTCGCTGCGCGGCCTTCCCCACTGCGACGAAGAAGGCCATCTGATGGAGGAGGGCCACTGCGTGAGGACCGTCCACGCCGAAGCCAACGCACTCGTGCAAGCCGCGCGCAACGGCGTCCGCATCGAGGGGGCCACCATCTACGTCACCGCGTCTCCTTGCTGGGGCTGCTTTCGGCTCATCGCCAACGCCGGTATCGTCCGCATCGTGTTCGGCGAGTTCTACCGCGATCCGAAGATCTACGACTTCTCCCGGCGCCTCGGTCTCGAGCTCGTTGACTTGTCCGGCTCCGCTCCCCCCGAAGGAACCGCATCGTGACGTCGCTCTCCATCGCGGTGATTCAAGGTGGCCCGTCGAGCGAAGCCTTCGTGAGCCGCGCGTCGGCCGAGTCCGTGCGGGCGGCGCTTTCCGCCGCGGGCCATCGGGTCACGTGCGTCGAGCTCGACGCCCAAACGAGCGAAGCCGTTCGCACGGGAGGCTTCGACGTGGCCTTTCCGCTCACGCACGGAGCGTTCGGTGAAGACGGCTGTCTGCAGGGCGTCCTCGAGCTCCTGGGCATCCCGTACGTTGGCGCCAACGTGCTCTCGAGCGCGCTCGCGATGAGCAAGCCCATGGCGAAGCTCGCGTTCGCAGCGGCCAGGCTTCCGCTCGCGAAGGGCCTCGCGTTCCATCGGCAAGAGGCTGGAAGCGCCGTCTTTGCCGAGCGCGCTCTCCGCGAGATCGGCGAGCGCTTGGTCGTGAAGCCGGCGGCAAACGGCTCGGCGATCGGGGTCGCTCGGCTCGACCACGGAGCGTCGGTCGCCGACGTGGCGAGCGCCATCGAGGCTGCGTTCGAAGTCGACGAGACGGTCCTCGTGGAGCACTTCGCCAAGGGCCGCGAGGTCACCTGCGGTGTTCTCGATCTGCACGCCGACGTCCGCGGGGACTGTGCAGTTCCCGCGGTTTCTTCAGCAAACGGTCCGCTTGCCCTGCCGCCGACCGAAATCGTGGCGCCGAGCGATGCTTTCTACACGTACGAGGCCCGCTATGCCCCGGGGCGAAGCCAGCATGCCTGTCCAGCTCCGCTCCCACCCGAGGTGTTGGCGCATGTCCAAGACGTGGCCGTAAGGGCCCATCGTGCACTCCACGTCCGAGACCTTTGCCGCGTCGACTTCGTCGTCGGGGACGTCGATGCGCCAAATGCCGTAACGTTGTTGGAAGTGAACACTCTGCCAGGATTCACGGGGACGAGCCTCTATCCCGAGGCTGCCGGCGTTCTTGGGCTTGCGCTCCCTACACTGTGTGACCTCCTGGTCCGCAGTGCGCAGAGGCGCGGCCCAACGCCTCGAAACGCAGGAAAACCGCTGCCTAAGTAGCCCGGTTCGCTTTCGAGTCTTGGTGCTGCGTGGCCTTTACAGGGGCCAATGGGCGCCCCACACTTCCGTAGGTCGTGAGTCGAATTGCGCGGGTTGCCCAATGGTGGGGCCGCGTGGGGCACACGCAGCGTTCTTGGAGCGGCACAACGATGGCGCGCGACTCGCTTTTCGGAGAATCCATCGTGTGGACCGGGCGGCCCACGGTCGTGCCCCGACCGCTTCGCGAAAAGCTCGTTGCCGCCGCCTGCGTTCTCGCCTCCCTCATGTCGGTGGGCTTCGCCGTGGTCTCGTCCGCGGCGCTTCACGCCCCGTCCGGTGGAATGCTCGCGTTTGCAGCGTGGTGCGCCACGGTCGCCATCGCCGTTTGGCAAGGCCCCCGGCTCCTCAGGCAAAAGCTCGAGTACTTCGTCACCGACGGCCACGTCATCGTCCGACGAGGACCCTTTCGCCGCACGATCGATCGCCGCGGCATCACGTACGCGATCATTCGCTGGAACCCCGATGCCCCCGGCATGGGAGACCTCGTGTTGGTTCGGGCCGTGCCTACGGGCGCATTGAAACGGACCCTCACCCTGACGCTGGTCGACATCGAGAGCCCGGACAAGGTGTGGGCGCTGGTTCGTGGGGCAGCGATCGGAGCGACGTTGGGCCAAGGCGACAGGCCTCTCGCGCAGCGCCTCGAGGAAGGAGAGCGGGTCCTCTGGTCCGGCACGCCGCTCGCTTCGACGTGGAGCACCCGCCGCCGCCTTTCGGCTTTTTTGGCCGCCGTCTTGGTCCTCGCCGCGCTGCGTGGCCTCGCAGGGTCGGTGCCGGCGCTCCTCGTGGTTCTTCGGCTCCACGCGCTTCCCGTGGCCACGTTCGGCGTTCTGGTCGGCTCCGTCGCGCTGGGCGCGGCCATCGCTTTGGGCGCCGCGTTCGTGGCCGTCTACGGCGCCTGGATCTTGCCCGCCCGGCTCGCGAAGGCCACCCGCTACTTCGTCACGAATCGAAGGGTCTTGATTCGACGCGGCCACGAGGAGCTTTCGCTCGATCGTCGGTGCATCGCGTACGTCATCACGGCCCCCACGCGACGTCACGACGACCTCTTCCTCGTGCTCGATGGGCCGCGAGCGCGCGCGCTCGCGGCGAGTGGGGCGTTCGGCGAAGGCCAAGGCAGTGGCGAGCTCTTGCCCGTGTTCAATCAAATCGAGGACGCCGATACGGCGTTTTCCGTCCTCCAGCGCAAAGTGAGCCCATCGCTTCCGCCACCCGTGCACGACGGCGCGTGAGCGAGCGCCTCCGATGCCGCTCGACCAGAGCCGTGCTAATGCTCTCTACCGTGGTCGGCCCTGGAAGTGTCCTTGCCTCCAAGTACAAGCTCGTTCGCCTGCTCGGCGAGGGCGGGATGGGCTCCGTCTACGAGGCGACCCACCTCGTGCTCGGGACTCGCGTGGCCGTCAAAGTCCTCCACCAAGACCTCGCACGGCGGGCTGGTCTCATCGACCGCTTCCTCCAAGAAGCGATGGTTTCGGCGCGGATTCGCAGTGAAAACGTCGTGCACGTTCTCGACGTGGAGCGCACGCCCGAAGGCGTCGCTTTCATGGTCATGGAGCTGCTCGAAGGCGAGCCTCTCTCCGCCGTCCTCGACCGGATTCGTCGCCTCGAGGAGCCCATGGCGTGCGAATACGCCCGTCAGATTCTCTCTGCTCTCGAAGCGGCTCACGCGCTCGGAGTCGTTCACCGCGACTTGAAGCCCGAAAACGTGTTCGTCACGTACGTCGGCGAACGCCCGGTCCTGAAGCTCATCGACTTTGGCATCGCCAAGCTGCGTCGCACCGAAGTCGGCGCAAAGAACCTCACGGTCGCCGGTGTGCTCATGGGAACGGCCGAGTACATGGCCCCCGAGCAGGCCTACTCCGCCGACTCGGTCGACGCGCGCGCCGACC
>JAYUKI010000937.1:0-38778 GCA_043764595.1 Myxococcales bacterium
CACTCTCGTGAAGGCGATGCGCGCGAAGGACCAGTTCCAAGCGGGCACGAACATGAAGGCGTGGCTCTGCCGCATCCTCACGAACACCTTCATCAACAAATACCGCCGTGGTGGCCTCGAACGCTCGGTGCTCGACGGGCCCGACGCCGATCCCCTCGCCGACGGTTGGGTCAGCGCTTCCACCATGCGGCACCTCCGGGACCCGGAGCAGATTGCGCTCACCCCCATCGTGGCCGCCGAGGTGCAGCGTGCCCTCGACGAGCTCCCCGACGAGTTTCGCCTCGCGGTGGTCTTGTCCGACGTGGAAGAGTTTTCCTACGAGGAAATCTCGCAGATCATGGGGTGCCCGATGGGCACCGTGATGAGCCGACTTCACCGCGGGAGGAAGCTCCTTCAGCGCTCGCTTTACAACCACGCCCTTGCCATGGGCATCGTGAAAGGCGAAGAGCGCGTGGAGACGAAACCCGCAGACCTGGCCGAATACCGTCGCCGTCGTGGAGTCGCGTGATGGTCACGGCAAATTCGACGTATTGTCCCGTGGGGATCGCATGACTATCGCTGGTCGTACTTCGTGTCATGACAACGCCCGTCTCGTAGGGGTCTTGCTGGACGGTCAGCTCGACGCCGTGCAAACGCTGGACGTGGAAGAGCACGTTGCAGCCTGCGAATCCTGCCAGGAGCGCGTCGAGCTCGAGCGCGCCATGCGAGCTTCGCTCAAGCGTGCCGTTCGCGAAGGTGCCGCGCCGAAGAGTGAAGGTCTCCGCGAGCGCATGATGGCCGCGATGAAAGCCGAACAGGCTCGGCTCGACGCGATTGCCGAAGGCACCGACGGAGAAGACGACGAGGAGCACGAGGACGCGAGCCCCGTGTCCGCCCGAGATGCCGACGTGGTGGTGCTTGCGCCGCGCCCAGGAAAACCTGCACGAAGAGGCGGATTTTCCTGGCGAATGATGGTTCCCCTGGCCGCCGCTGCGGCTCTCGTTTTCGCATGGGGCACCCTCTCGCAAGGTCCCGGTCCGCGTGCCGTAGCTGGCTCGGCTCACGCGGGGTTCGTCGGCAACGACGCCATCTCGGATCTTCTGGCCGAGCACTCGAGCCCGCTTCCGCCCGAACGAACGAACGCCAAGGACATGCGCTCTCTCGAGCGGTACGTCGGCGTTCCCGTGCGTGCACCCTCCTTCAAGAGCCCGCAAGCGAAGTTCGTAGGGGGCCGCCTTTTCAACGTGCAGCGCACGCACGCGGCCATGCTCCAGTACCAGCTCGGCGACGGCGCACAGCAGCAGCGCGTGACCGTGTTCATCTACGATCCGCAGAAGGTTCGCATCGAGAGCGACGGTCTTTCCCCCCGCGCAGTCGGTACGGCCGAGGTGCGCGTGGGCCATGCGGATGGGCACTCGGTGGCGGTCACACAACGTGCAGGCGTGGGCTACGCAGTAGCCACCGACCTCGATCCCGAAGTGAGCGCGCAGCTCGTCGACTTCAAAGACGAGGAGTAAGCGGCGGCGCTCGTGCGGAGACCCTCTTCGCGGCGGTAAAAATACCGTGTCCCCTGGATCCAGCGATGCGCGCCGTGCTGCGCAGAAGCCTGCTAAGGTCCCGGCGGCAAACCTCGAGAGAAGAAGGTGCCATGCGCTTCATCTACCTGATGGACCCGATGGACAGGGTCTTGCCGGACAAGGACACGACGTTCGCTTTCCAGAGGGCCGCACAGGCACGGGGCCATGTTGCGCTCCACGCCGAGCTCCGCGATCTCTACGTGAAGGAGGGTGACGTCTACGCCAACGTGCGCGAGCTCTTGGTCGGCGAAACACCGCCGTACCATCGTCTCGGGACGTCCTCGCGCGTACGCATCGCCGACGTGGAGGCCATCTTCATCCGGAAAGATCCTCCGTTCGACGCCGCCTATCTTTACGCGACGCTTCTTCTCGAGCGAGCACGTGGCCGCACGGTGATCATGAACGATCCGCGAGGTCTTCGCGACGCGAACGAAAAGCTTTATCCGCTCCACTTCGCGCGCCATATGCCACGCACCCTCGTGACCGCGAACCAGGCGCTCGTGCTGGAATTCATGGAAGAAGTGGGCGGCAAGGCCGTGGTCAAACCGCTCGATGGAGCGGGTGGCGCGGGCGTGCTCATGATCGCCAAGGGCGACAAGAACACGAAGAGCATCCTCGAGCTTCTCACCAGCGAGGGAAAACGCCTCGTCATGGTGCAGGAGTTTTTGCCGAAGGTCGTGGAAGGCGACAAGCGCATCCTGCTGCTCGACGGGGAAATCCTCGGCGCCATCAATCGCGTTCCGCAGCCCGACGACTTGCGCTCGAACATCCACGTAGGTGGTCGCGTCGAGCCCATCGAAGTCACCCCCGAAGAGCGCGCGCTCGTCGCGGACATTGCTCCGCGCCTGCGCGAAGACGGACTCGTGTTCGTCGGCCTCGACACGATCGGCGGCCGCCTCACCGAGGTGAATGTCACCTCGCCCACCGGCATTCAAGAGCTCTCCCGTCATCGCGGGGAAGACGTGGCCGTGAAGGTCATCGAGTGGGTCGAGCGCAAGGCGAACGACCTTCGTCCCTTCATCGCCTGACGCATGCCCGTCACCCTCGTCGTCCTTCCAAAGAACGTCGACCTCGCGCAAACGTTGCTCGCGGACGGCGATCACGCGGTCACGTTCGACGGAACACGGATCGTTCTCGGCCGTGGCGGATCGGCCGATCTTGCGCTGCCCGATCCGAGCGTGAGCCTACGGCACGCTTCGATTCGAACGAGCGGAGCGGACTACGTGGTCTTCGACGAGGGCAGCACGAACGGAACGTTTCACGGAGAGACGCGGCTCACTCCGCACGTGCCGCGCACTCTGAAGACCGGCGATCGAATAAGGCTCGGCCGTCTTTGGATCGAGGTTCGCATCGGCGCAGCACCGGTCACGCGCGACCTTGCTTCCACCACGCGTGAGCTCGCCCTCGCCCTCGTCGCCGAAATGCTGCAGGCCGGTGGAGGAGACACCAGCGCGCGTGTCGAAGTGAAAGGTGGCCCGGACGACGGCGCCAGTGTTCGTCTCGCGCAAGAGGGCCGCCACTACATCGTCGGGCGCGGCGAAGCGTGCGATCTGAAGCTCGACGACCCCGACTGTTCTCGCGAGCACGTGATCTTCCTTCGCAAGGGAACACAGACGTTCGTCGTCGATCTCGGGTCGAAAAACGGCTGTTATCTCGGCAGCCAGCGGCTCCCTTCGCACGTGGAGACCCGCGTTTCTTCCGGTCGATTGCTCCAAGTCGGAAGAACTGTGCTCATCGTCGAAGAGCCCGCCGAGATGGCCCTCCTCGGACTCGAGAACGCCTCGGACGAGCTGCTCGCCGAAGGGGACGTTCCTGCGGCTCCCCCGGCCTCTCTTGGCAAAGTGCCCGCGTCTGCTTCGAGCGAAGCCCCCGCTTCGCGCGGTCCCGGACCGGACATTGCCCCACGCTCGTCGGCCGCGATCGCCGAAGTGCCACGTTCACTGCCGCGTCCGCCAGAGCCCCCGCCGTCTCGAGCTCCGTCGCGCAAGTCGGGAGGGATCAAGGTCGCCGACGTCGTCGTGATCCTCGTGGCCCTGTCGCTCATCGGTCTCTCGATCGCGGGTCTTTACTGGCTCGTAGGTCCAGGGAAGTAGAATTTTTTCTACTCTTTTGGATCGTACGCACGGGCTATCGGCACGATGGTTCGTGGATCGTTCGTGACGACGCCGTCCGCTCCGAGTGCGAAGAGCCGCGCGGCTTCGTTCGGATCGTCGATGGTCCAGTAGTCCACGCGAATCCCGAGTGTCCTGCATTTTGCCAAGAAGTGAGGGCTATCGAGCCGGATGGGGCCCTGATTCACCGGGATTTGGGCGGCGTGCCCACGCGGGGACAGTCGCTCCAAAAAGGCCGTCGGAAGCGCCACGAGCCCGAGTACTTCGGAGAGGCCGAGGCCGGTCGTGGAGTAGCCGGTGCGTCGGACCGCGCGGACATTTGCGGAGTGGAAGCTCGTGAGCCGGACCCGGTGCTCGGCACGGAGCTCTCTCACGAGCGCCACGGCCTCTGCGACGAGGCGCTCGCTCTGCGGCTTGAGATCGACGTTGAAAAACGTGTCGGGGAAGGCAAGAAGGGCCTCGCGGAAGGTGGGCACGCGAAAGAAGCCCTTCGCTTTCTCGTGCGTTTTGCCCGTGTTCCAGGTCCGGATCGTCGCGAACGACGTCTCGGCGACCGCTCGAGGCTCGCCCGCGGTGCGTACGCCGGTATCGTCGTGGAAGACGACGATTTCTCGGTCGCTCGTGAGGTGCACGTCCGTCTCGATGGCGTCTGCGCCCACCTCGAGTGCGCGAGAGAACCCTTCGAGGGTATTCTCCGGTAGCTCCACTGGTGCTCCGCGGTGCCCGTAGACGCTCTTCCGTTTCACGGCGACCTCGGTACCACCGGAGCTGGCACGATGGGCCGGATTCTCGCGCGCGACGCTTCGACCTCGGGAGACCCTGGATGGCTTCCTTCTACGAACGAATTTTTCCAAAGTGGCGTAAAGAATCACGATTTCGCCCCGAGGGCACCGCCTCCGAAGACGACGTAAGGCTCACGTGGCTCGGAACGGCGAGCTTCGTCGTGCGTACCAAGACGACGACGGTTCTGGTGGATCCTTACCTCACGCGGGTTCCGCTGCTCGGGTTGCCGTTTTCGCACGAGCCGGACGAGCGCGCGATCTTCTCGGCCCTTCCCGCGCACGTCGATGCCATCGTCTGCGGGCACTCGCACTACGACCACGTGGCCGACGCTCCGCGCATCGCAAAACGTACCGGCGCGCTGCTGGTCGGTTCGGAAAGCACCTGCGCGTGGGGCGCCGCGGAAGGGCTCGACGAATCGCGGCTCGTTCGCGTTTCCCAGCGCGGTGGCACGGTCACCGTTGGTGACGTTGTGATTCGTCTCGTTCCGAGCCGCCACGGAAAGGCACTCTTCCACCGGGTTCCGTTTCCAGGAGCCGTCGAGCAGGCGCCGCGCTTGCCGAAGCCGATTTGGGCCTACAAAATGGGCGGAGCCTTCGGGGTCTTGTTGAAAACTCCTGGGCTCTCGATTTACCACAATGGCAGCGCCGATCTCGTCGACGCCGAGCTCGAAGGCCTGTCGGCGGACGTGCTGCTCGCTTGCCTTGCCGGGAGGCGAGGAACGCCTTCGTATTTGAAGCGCCTCGTCGATCACCTCTCGCCCGGGCTCGTCGTGCCCACGCACCACGATGCGTTCTTTGCGCCGCTCTCTCGAGGCGTGCATCTCCTGCCGGGGATCGATCTTCCCGGCTTCCTGAGCGAGTGCACGACCTACGCGCCGCGCGCGACGCGTGTCACCGTCGACTACCAGGAAGAGCTCGCCGTCCCTCGAGGTGACGCCCGGGGTGCCGTCGTCGTGCCCTCGGAACCCGTCACGAACCCCTGAAAATCGAAACGAATTTGGGGCTCCTCCGGTCGCTCGGAAGTACACTCTGCAGCCCGGTGCGCTTCCTTCGTACGACTTCGTTGGCCGGTCTCGTCACCGCCGCTCTCTTCGCGGCGCTTCCGACGAAACCGGCGCATGCTGCCTTCGATCCCGAGCTCGACTACTCGACCATCGAATCGAAGCACTTTCGCGTGACGTACTACCGCGGCCTCGACGAAGTGGCGAAGCGCGTGGCCGACTTGGCCGAGTCGGCCCACGGAAAGCTCAGTCCCACCATGGGCTGGGATCCCGAGGACAAAACCGAGATTGTGATCAGCGACGCCACGGATGGTGCGAATGGTTCGGCCACGGCGCTTCCTTACAACGCGATTCGCTTGAACGTGACCGCGCCAGAGGACCTCTCGCCGCTCGGAGACGTGGACGATTGGCTCCTCGCGCTCATCACGCACGAGCACACTCACGTGCTTCACCTCGACAACATGACGGGCCTTCCGGTCCTGCTAAACCGCATCATCGGCAAGACTCTCGCGCCGAACCAGATCCAGCCGCGTTGGATTCTCGAGGGCACTGCGGTCTACTTCGAGAGCACGCGCACGAGCGGCGGCCGCCTTCGGTCGAGCTTGTGGAACATGTACATGCGCACGGACGTGCTGGCGCAGAACTTCGCGACCCTCGACCAATTCTCGAACTACGTGCGCAGGTGGCCGCAAGGCAACATCTGGTATTTGTACGGTTCATTTTTCATCGAGTGGGTGGCGCGCACATATGGCGAAGAGACCATTCGTCGGATGGCCGAGGAGTACGGACAACACGTCATTCCGTGGGGCCTTTCGCGCACGATTCGACGTGTTACCGGAAAGACCTGGGACGAGCTTTACGACGGCTTCAAAGCCGAAATGCTCCGACGCTCCGTGGCGACTCGCGATGCCGTCGTGGCACGCGGCATACGTGAAGGCACGCGTCTCACGTTCCATGGTCAAAATGCCCGCTACCCGCGCTGGATCCCGAAAGGGACGTATCCTGACTACGAGGGAAAGCTTCTTTACTACCGCGAGGATGCGGATACGCGACCAGGCCTATGGGCCGTGGCTCTCGAACGCGACGCGGACGGAGCGCCCAGGGTCGGCAAGAAGCCACCGCAAAGCGAGCTTTTGGTCCGTACGGCAGGGGAGGCGGCAGCCAGCTTCGCCCCGGACGGGACCCTTTATTACCACACGCCGGCGTTCTACTCGAACCTCTTTACGTACAACGAGCTCTACCGAATCGAAAAGGGCAAAACGAGCCAAACGGCTCTCGATGGCAATCCGGAGCGACTGACCGACGGGTACCGAGCCATCGATCCTTCGGTATCTCCCGATGGTCGAAGCGTGGTGTTCGTTTCGAACCACCACGGTACGCGCTACCTTCAAATCGCAGACGTGGGGCCGGAAGGCGTGTCCCACGTTAGGTCGCTCGTAAGAAGCGCCCCTTACGAGCAGGCCTTCACGCCACGCTTTTCGCCGGATGGGCACTCGGTCGTGTTCAGCCACTGGGCGAAAGGCGGATACCGTGACATTTGGCTCGTGGACGTCGACACTGGAACCGTCCGCGAGATAACGCGTGACAGGGCCGTGGACGGAGGGCCTTCCTTTTCGCCGGACAGCCGAACGGTCTATTACCACTCGGATCGGACGGGCGTCGCCAACGTGTATGCTTACGCGCTCGACACGGGCCAGACGCGACAGGTCACGAACGTGCTCACTGGGGCGTACTTTCCGGAGGTATCCCCGGATGGGAAGTCGCTCGCGTACGTCGGCTACACGAAAGACGGATTCGATCTGTTCGCGATGAAGCTCGATGCGAGTCGTTTCCTCGAACCGGAGCCTTACGTCGATACGCATCCCTCGCCCCCGCGGCCGGCCTTGTCCGGGGAGTACACGCCGAAGCCATATTCGCCGCTTCGTACTCTTCGCCCTCGCCGCTTTGCCGCGTCGACCTCCCCGGGAAACTTCGGTCAGCTCGTGAGTGCGTCCGTTGCGGCGAATGACATTGCCGGTCTCCACGGAGTTGCGGCAACGCTGACGCAAGAGCTCGAACGCCCGGAGCTCCAGGGCAGTATCTCGTATGCCTATTACGGGCAGCGCTTCGACATGTCGGTCACGGGCTTCCGAAGCATCGCTCCACGGGCCTACCAGATCGGCTCGCAGAAGCTCGCGGCGGTCCAGGAGACCACGGGCCTCTCCACGGGTCTCACGTACAACCGCTCGCGGCTCTTCGACTCGCAGAGCTTCTCGATTGCGTATTCGCTCCAGAATTTCGGCATCAAGCTGCCTACTGCGGAGACGCCCCTCGACCCCTACGAGACCCCGCAGCGTGTCCGTACGGGGCTCGCCGGAGTCGTGTCGCTCGCGTATTCGTATTCGAGCGCCGAGCGCTATCTGAAGAGCGTTGGTCCAGAAAAAGGCTCGTCGGCTCAGGTGAACGTCAGCTTCGCGAACCAAGCCCTAGGAGGGGACTTCGAGGGCGTGAGCGCGAGCGCAAGCGTGGCGCAGTACTTCACGATGCCTTGGTTTTCGCACCACTCCCTCGCGCTTCGACTCGGGGCGGGCACGAGCGGCGGGAGCTACCCCGGAAAGTCCGCATTTTTCGTGGGTGGTTTCGTGGACCTGCCGGTCGTCGACACGATCGCGCAGACGCTCGTCCAAGGGGGCATCGTACTGCGCGGTTACCCAGCAGGGTTCCAAGGTGGCCAGCACTTCACGCTGATGAACGCCGAATACCGCTTTCCCATCGTGAACTTCGACCGGGGCTCGTCGACCTTGCCGTTCTTCTTCAATCGCCTCACCGGCGCCTTTTTCTTCGACTACGGGAGCGCCTTCGACGTGTTCGGCGATGCGAAATTCAAGTCGGGAACCGGCGGCGAGCTCTGGCTCGACACGTTCCTTGGGTACGGCCTAGCCATGACGTTTCGTCTCGGATACGCCCGAGGGCTCGCGAGCGAAGGCATCGACAAGGTGTACGTGATCGCCGCGGTTCCTTACTGATTGGGCCCTAAGACCTATGGGTCGAGAAGAAAAGTGCGTCGCGAATTTGCCTTTCCGGAGGCGCTTTCCATAGGGTGCACCCATGCGCCGTATCGCCCTCGCCCTCCTCCCGCTCCTCGTCGCCTGCGCCGGTCAGTCTCGCCCGGCCCGCATGCAGGAGGCGGCCAGCGAGCTGAACTTGAACGCGCGCTTCGGGCGAATGGAGCTTGCGAGCGAGCATGTTGCTCCAGAAGGACGAACGGCATTCTTCGGGCACCGCAAAGTGTGGGGCTCCCGCGTTCGCATCGTGGATTCCGAGCTCGTGGGCGTTCGCTTCGAGAAGAACGAATCGGAAGCGCACGCGTCCATTCGCATTGCGTGGCAGCCGGTCGACGATGGCGACATGCGCCTCACCACGGTGAAACAGACCTTCAAAGACATGCGAAATGGCTGGTACATGGTGGCGGAAGAGCGCGCGGAAGGGGATATCGGCCTCTTCGGCGAGAAGCCCGAGACGCCCCAAGACGCGCCCGTCCCGGCTTCGAGGAAGGCGAAGTTCGACACGATTCGCCTCGGTCAGTCGACCGCTCCTTCCCACGAGAGCACGCTCGACGACCCTTGAGCCCTTGACGGGACCGCGTGACGTTGCACCCTTCGGATGTGACCGACACGAACGAGACTGCTGGCCTTCGTCTACTCATCCATGACGCCACGTGCGTGGGCTCGGGCCTCTTGCCTGGCCTGTCGAACGCCTGGAGCTCCGGAGCGTTGCTCTACCGCGGGCTCGGTCGGATCGATGCGTACAAAGGCGTTCGCAACTGGCGGGAAGCGCTCACGTTTTTGACGGAATACGGCGGGGCTTCTCCCCTGGCCGAGGTTCAGTACTGGGGCCACGGTACGTTCGGAAAAGTTTGGATCGCGAAGGACGGTCTCGACCGTGCGCGACTCTCGTCCCCCGAGCTCGCACCGCTGCTGGACCGGTTGCGCGATCGCCTTTCGGCCGAGGCTCTCGTCTGGCTCCGCACGTGCGAAACGATGGGCGGGCCGAGCGGGCACGCCTTCGCGAAGGCGCTGGCGAGTCGACTTGGATGCCGCGTGGCGGGGCACACCCACGTCATCGGGGTCCTGCAGAGCGGCCTCGTGGCCCTCCGCCCCGACGCAGAGCCCTCGTGGCCGCTCGATATGGGCCTCGGACCAAGCGGGGAGGCGGGCCACGGCCTTCCTTCGAGTCCTACGGAGCCGAGCACGGTCCACTTTCTCACGGGGCGTTTGCCCGCGGCGCTGGGCGGATAGCGCGGCCCTTGGACCGGTGGGCGGAAGAGCGGCTCTTCGAACCTCTCGGATGCAGGTTCGATAGCCGGTGCCGATGGTCGGTCGAGGGGCACACAAACGAAAACGAGCGGACCTCTCGGCCCGCCCGTTCACGGTTCGCCAGTTGGCGCTGGCCAGCTGACGAGAAAGGCCTACTTGGCAGCAGCCTTCTTGGCCGGCTTCTTGGCGGCGGCCTTCTTGACCTCGGGCGCGCGAACGCGAGCCACGCGGGCCTTCTTCTTGGCTTGTGCCTTGCGGCGCTTCATCTTCATCGAGTTGCGGCGGTCGAACTTGCCCATCGTACGTTCCTGTCGGGTTGGGGCGAAGGCAAGAGCACAACGCCGGAGAGGGGCGGCGGATCCGAGTCGATTCCCACTCGAATGTCAAGAAGTGCTGTCACGTTTCGCACCGAAAAATGCACAAAACGACTGAAAATCACCCAAGACTCGGATTGACGCCGGACGGTCGCAAGGGGACATTCGGGGAATGGGGCAATTCTCCCACATCCTTCGCTGCTCCGACCTGACGCGAAGCGATATCCTAGCGTCTTTGGCTTCGCCGGACAGCACCTACGAGCTGTGCGCGCGCCTCTCGTACGTGTCCCGTGCGGGTGAGACCTCCGAGGCCCTCCTTCGCGTGTTTTCCCTGCTGTCGTCGGGCTCGGCGGAGTGGCTGCGGGGCGAGCTTCGGGTAACCCTCGACGCGAGTGGGGCGCACAGCATCGTGACGGCGTTCGAACGCACCGACGATGGTCGCTTCGTGGAGCTGTTCCCCCCACTGCGGTTCGCGCTCTCGCTCACAGAGCTTCGGCTCGCCATCGAGTCGAACCCCGCGTTGCTCGGTGGGATGGAGCTCTGGGAGGCGCCACGGGGCGTCGAGTTGGGGATGGGCACGAACGCTCGTCACTCGGTGATTCCTCGCTCGCGGGCTGCGGCTTCTGGGGTTCGCCCAGCCACGTCCACACCGTCCGCGCACGAACGTCCAACGTCTCCACCAGGGCCTGCGCGCCGTCAGACGAAGAAGGTGCAGATTCCCGTGGAAGCGTTGCGTAAGCTCAAAGAGAGCTGACCGGCCCTCGAACGAGCTCGGGCGCACGCGCCGTAAAATCGTGACCCTTGCGGGCCCAGACCGCGGAGCACGCCACGAGCAAGGGCATGACGCTGAACGAGGTCGAACGCTGGCTCGATTCGAACGAGCCCTCGAAACGAAGAGCTTCAGCCCGTGTTTTCGGCGACCGAGTCTTCGCGGTTCCGCACTTCGAGGCGGTAGCGACTGTTGATGGTCTCGATGTAGAAAACTTCGCGGCCGGCCATGCGGAGCACCCGTTTCACGGGCGTGGTCACGTACTCGTGCATGCCGTCCGGGAACTCGATCACGACCACGGAGCCCTTGCGCGGTGCTCTAACGAGGCGTCCTGCGACGGCTCTAGAGCCTTTACCCAGCTTGCGAAGGACCACTTCCACACTTCAAGGATAGCATCGAGAAGGGCCGCGTCTACTCGGAGATAGGACTGTATTTTCGAGGACCTGCTTATTCTCGAATCGCCTGCGCAAGGGACCAGGTAGGCGGGAAGCCTACGGAGGAAATTCGGCCCAAATCGGACGTCCCAGTCCGGCGAGCTCATGGCGCGTCTTTCACTGGACCACGCGAGGCGTCTCGCTTTGACGCCTTTCGTGCTCGAGCTTCCGCGCTCGGCGACGATCGACGCGCCTTCGGAAGACTGCTAATCCCCGCCGCTCGATGGACCGAAAGCGCCTCGCCGAGCACCTCGCAACCCCATCCGACGACCCGAATGGCCCACGGAGCCCCTCGGAGCTGCGCGGGTGCATCGAAGTCGTGTGTGGCTCGATGTTCAGCGGCAAGACCGAAGAGCTCTTGCGTCGCGTGAAGCGGGCAAAGCTCGCGCGCCTTCGTGTGCAGCTCTTCAAGCCGCGTGTCGACAACCGCTACGACGAGGTTCGCGTCGTGAGCCACGAGGGCCTCACCGCCGACGCCACTCCCGTCGCGACCTCCGAAGAGCTCGGTTCGCTCGTGGTGGAGAGCACCCACGTGGTCGGCATCGACGAGGTCCAGTTCTTCGATTCGGGCATTCTCGCCCTTTCGCAGTCTCTCGCCGATCGCGGCGTGCGGGTCATTTGCGCCGGACTCGATCAGGACTACCGCGGCGAGCCTTTCGGAAGCATGCCGTCCCTGATGGCGATCGCCGAATACGTGACGAAGCTCCACGCCGTGTGCACGCGCTGCGGAGGTGAGGCGAGCCGATCGCAGCGCGTGGTTGCGAAAGAGGGTCAGCTCTTCGTGGGGGGGTCGTCGGAATACGAGGCTCGCTGCCGAAAGTGCTTCGTGCCGACGATGGTCGAACGCTCGCGCTGACCGAAGCTCGGCACGAATCGGTGGCTACTTCGCCTTGCGCCGCGCCACCTGTGTGGCGTGAATCTCGGGGAACGTGACGCCTTGGGCGTTCTCGGTGGCGAAGTACCCGCGGAGCATTTCGCGGGCGACCACGTTGGCTTTCACCTTCCACACGGGGCCGTTCACCACGAGCGCCGCGACGGCCACTTGCCTTTGGCCAGGTTGCGGATGGCTCGGCGCAAAGCCGGTAAACCACGTGTAGTATCTCTGCTTTTCACCGTCGGTCAAGGTGCCGGTCTTGCCAGCGACCGTGATCCCGGGAAGGTGCGGATTGCCCTTCAGGTCGTGGAACGCCTTGAACGAAGTGCCGTCGGTTACCGTTTTGTCCATCATCTGCGTGACGGCTGCGGCGACGTTCGGCGTGACGATGCGCTTTCCGACTTGGGGGACGGGAGCCGTGTAGATGCTCTTGCCCGTGGCGTCGGTCACTTCTGCGACGATGCGCGGCCGAATGGGCTCGCCGCCTCGGGCCATCACCGTGCTGAGCCATGCGGCGTGCATCGGGGACAGCGTGGTGTTCCAGAAGCCCGCTGCCGTGCGTGCATAGGCGAGCCCTTCGGTCGGAACCTTGAGCGAGCTTGCTTGCACGGTCACGTCGAACGGAACGTGTTCGGTAAAGGCGAGGGCCTTGGCCGTTTCTTCGAGCTTTTCGGGCTTCAAATGGCGAAGGGCGAGCCGCGCGAAGACCGTGTTGAGGCTGCGCCCCATCGCGCCCGCGAGGGTCGAGCACCATTTGTCACGTGCCGGATCGGGCTCGAGGTCTTGAGCGAGGATTCGCTGCTCACCGCCCGAGTAGCACTCCTTCTGCTCGGGGCTGAGGCCGGCCGAGTCCACGAGGGCCGTGCCCGTGACGATCTTGAACACGCTCGCCGCGGGAGCCGTGGCTTCTATCGCGAGATCACGTGGCTCGCCCTTCTCGAGGTGGGTTGCGTACGCGAGGACATTTCCCGTCGCGACGTCGATGAGGACGACCACGCCTTCGGGGATGTGCTGCGCTTCCATGTAGCCGGAGGCGAGGCGCTGGAGGCGCGGATCGACCGTGAGCTTTGCGGTCTTGCGCTCGGGCATCTGCACGATCGCGAAGTTTTTCTCGACGACGATTCGAGACAGATCGAGCCCGGCAAGCGCCGGAGCCGGCGGCTGTCCGAAGCGCTGACGAATGGCGAGCGCCTCGTCGTCGTCGGTCGCTCCCGACGTCACTCCCGACGCGGCCGGCGCGGCCTCGCTGGGCGCGGTCCCACCCACCTGTGCCGGGACGCGCTTTGCCGCCACGATCACGAGCCCCAGTGCCACGACGGGCACACCCATTCCGATCCAGCGCTTTCGCATCGAGGACGGGAATGACATGTCGCATACACGACGGCCAAATTCCCGACCCCCGAAGTGGGTCTTCTTTTACGCAGCGAGGCGATTCGTGCTGAAGTTTCCGCCGTGAAGCGCAGCTTGGCCCGGTCCGTTTTTTCCGTCTCTGCAATCCTTCTCTTTTCGCCGTTGGCGCGCGCCGCCGATCTCGAAGTTCCAGCGCAAGGTGGGCTTCCGGGCTTGTCGGTCAGCGTTGCCCGCGATGGGAAGTCGTTGAAGGTCGGTAGTACTGGGCGAACCGTCGACGTCGCCATCGATCCACCTCTCAAGGCGGGGGCAAAGCCCGAGCTTCGAACCGTATCGGTCGGGCAGGGCCGCGCGATCGCCCACGTGATCGTGCCCACGCAAGACGGACCGTGGGAAGCCCTTCTGGCTCCTTCGCTCGACGCGCCGCTCTTTGCGGGGCGCACCGGTTTCGTGCGCGGACCCGAGGGAGAGCGTGAGGGAACCCGCGTCGAAATCGTACGTCGCGCCGACGGGACGAGCTCGGTGCTCGTGTCCGAAATTCGTGAAGATTCGAGGATTTGCGGCGAAGACGCGACGTCGATTCGACCTCGCGGCCTCGATCCGAAGACGCTCACGTTGCGCGGCGCGACCGTACAGCGGCTCTCCGCCGAGGCGCGCGAGAAAGCGAAGAAGCTCGTCGCCGAAAGTTCTCCGTCCCCACGCGTTCCCCCAGTCGCGAAGCTGCTTTCGCTCGGCGGCGAGAGTAGCGCGCAAGGGCTCGCGAAGAACCTCCTCGACGAACGCTCCGACACCGCGTGGACCGAAGATCGGCCCGGCGTGGGCCAGGGGGAGTTCGTGACCCTGCGTTCTTCGCGCGACCTTCCGATCGCGCGAATCGTATTGACCGTAACGCCGACCGGAGCGCCAGCCGATTTTGCCCCCCCACATACGCTCTACCTGGTGACGCCCGGGGAAACGCGTGAGCTCGTCGTGTCCGAGGAGGCCGCATGGAAAGCCGGCGGCGAGCTCGAAGTTCGCTTCGCCGTTCCCCTTCGCACCGAGTGCCTGTCGCTCGTTCTCGGGGACGCCTTCGCCGAGGGGGTGGCGGCGCCTCGCGTCGGTCTTGCGGGCATTTCTGCGTATGCGGCGCTCGAAGCGAAGCCGCTCGACGCCATCGCGCGCGACCTTGGAGCAGGTGGCGAGAGCGCCGATGCCGCAACGGCGTTCCTGAAGCGCGCCGGGGAGTCAGGGCTCGCCGCCATCGCGAATGTGTATGGTGCACTTGACGGCGCCGGACGAGCGCGCGCCATCGACGTGGCCACGTCGGCGCCTTCGTGCGATGCCGCGGGTCGCGTCCTCCTCGTGGGAGTGATCGACTCGGACCGCGAGGCCTCACGGAAGGCGCGCGACCGAATCGAACGATGCGGGAAAGGAGCGGCTCGAGCCCTGATCACCGGGCTTTCCGCCACCGATCCGAAGCTTCGTGCCGTGTCGGCGGAGCTCTTGGGGCTGGTGGCGCCGCGGGAGGGGCTCGAGCCACTCGTCGGTGCGCTTGGCCACGGGGACCGAATCGAGCGTTCGTCCGTGCGAGCGGCGACGGCGAAGGCCGCCAGGAATGCTCCGCCTGCGACCCTCGACGGGTGGCTCTCCTCGCCGGAAGCCGGACCAAAACGCATCGAGATTCTACGGGCTTTCTCGTCTCGCCTCGCAGAGCTCCCGCACGCGGAAGAGGCTCTCGTCGGCGCGGCGCGTGCGACCGAGATGGGCACACGCTACGTGCTGGTCGACGCGGCACGGGCCTTCGCGCTCGCCCGTCCGGATCGGCCAGGGCCACTGCTCGGCCTTCTCGACGACTCGGACGGCTACGTCCGTGCGCACGCAGCCGAGGCTTCGGCCGGAATCGTCGCGCTCACGCCAAAGCTCGTCGTGCGCCTCTCCGATCCCGAGCCACGCGTGCGCGAGGCGGCACTGATGGCCCTCGCCTCGTCCGGCGCCGCCCCGCCCCTCGAGACGGCTTCGTCTCTCGCCCACGACGAATGGACGTTCGTCCGGGTCGCGGCCGCGTCGGCCCTCGGTTCGACGCGCGCGGTGTCTCCGAACGTCGAAAAGGCTCTCGAATCGGCTCTTTCCGACAGCTCCACGTTGGTGAAACAAGCGTCGCTATCGGCCCTCGGCGCCCGTCGAGCAACGGGGTCGGCGGGCGCGATTTCGGAGGTGGCAAAAGATTCGACAGCATCTCTCGACCTTCGAGTGACGGCCACCCGAACGCTCGGTGCCGTTTGCGCGGTGGCAGAATTGGATTTTCTCACACGTGCCGCCCAGCGAGCTTTGTCGCCGATCGACGAAGCCGATTTGCGGATGGGAGTCGCTGCCATCGACGCTCTCGGACGGATTCACCCGGACGATCTCGGCGCGCGTCTCGCCAAGCTACGTGACAAGGGCGTGCGGCCGCCGCTTCGTCTCGCGGCGGACCGGGCCATGGTGGAACCCTCAGCTTGTAGGGCGGCGAAATAGGCCAAACGCGGCCAAATAGACGTGGGTCGGGCGGCGGACAACGCGATCGAGCTGACTCCCACGGTGCGAAGGAACCATGGGCACGCCCGTGCCGACCGACGGCCACGAGCGTCTGCCGGAAATCTCCTACACCTTTCGGGTGCTCGACCGTTCTCGAGCTGACGAGGCCTGGTCCGTGACGAATGTGCGAACGACCGGCCCTCCAGAGGAGTAGCCAAAAATGAGCGATGGGCCGAAATGGAATCCTTCGATTCTGGTGGCGGAGGACAATCCGTTCAACAGCACGGGTCGTTCGGATGATCGAGAAGCTCGGGTTCCGCGCCGAGCTCGCCCACGACGGACGCGAAGCATTGGACATGGCGCGTTCCGGGAAATTCGACATCATCTTCATGGACATGCAAATGCCCGAGATGGATGGCCTCGAGGCCACCCTGGCGATTCGTGCTTTGGGCCTCGAGCGGCGTCCACGCATCGTTGCACTCACGGCCAACGCGTTCGACGAGGATCGAGACCGTTGCCTCGAGGCAGGTATGGACGACTTTCTCTCGAAGCCGTTTCGCGTCGACGACTTGCGCGCCAAGTTGGAATCTTCTCCTGGAACCGAACCACCCCTTCGTGGCGAGTGAGAAGTCGCAGACTTGCTCCGAGGAGCGCTTCGTGGATCCGGCTCTCAAGCACCATGACGTACGCGTCGCTTTGGATCGTCGCGAGCGTATGGGGGACCGCGCGGGCGGGCAGGTCGTGCAATCGGAGCGCGACAGGATGGGCCTCGGCGCCTACCTTGCGCGACCCGTTCCAAAGCCGTGAGTGAAGCTCGCAGGCATCTGGTGCAGTGCTACGACTGCGGCATGCGTGTTCGCGCGAGGGTGGTTGGTACCGTCGTTGTCTCCTTTCTCGCCGTCCATGGGTGCACGTCGACGGGAGTCGATTCCGAGGCTCCCGTCGATGCTGCGGTCCCGCTAGCAAGTGGCGACGCGGCGCCAAGAGCGCCTTCGGAACAGCCCCCCGGTTGGGACAGCGAGATTCGCCCGTTCGAGCTCCCCGATCTCGATCCATCACCGAACGTGGCCGAGTTCGCTCTCGAAGCACGAGTTGCCGACGTAGAGGTAAAGAAGGGGACCGTGGTCAAGGCCTGGACCTACGACGGGCACCTTCCGGGTCCGCTCATCCGGGCAAAAAAAGGCGATCGAGTGAAGATTCACTTCACGAACTCGCTCCCGGACCGCACGACGGTCCACTGGCATGGCTTGCGGGTGCCGAACGACATGGACGGTGTCGATCCCGAGATCATGCCGGGTCAAAAGGTCGACTTCGAGTTCGACGTGCCCGACGCAGGAACGTACTGGTACCACTCCCACGTTCACTCGACCGCTCAGGTCGGCTTCGGATTGTATGGTGCATTCATCATCGAGGATCCCGCAGACAGGGACCTTGGAGACGAAACTGCCCTTGTTTTCTCGGACATGAGTCTCGCGGCGGACGGCGGGCTCCAGCCGGGAAATCAGGACGGCATGTTGGGCGACTACTTCGGTCGCGAAGGCGCTCTGCTCCTCGTCAACGGGAAGCCCATGCCGAACCTCAAGGGCCGGGTGGGCGTGCCGCAACGATGGCGGATCGTCAACGCTGCGCGCGCGCGCTACCTCAAGTTCGGTGTGCCGAACGCGGACGTCATGCGAATTGGTGGGGACAACGGTCTCGTGGCCGCTCCGGAGGCCGCGCGTACGGTAACCCTCGCACCGGGAGAGCGGGCGGAGCTTCAGGTCGTACCCAAGGTTCCTTCGAATGGCCCACTGAAGGTCATGTGGGAGGACTCGGACCGTTTCCACACGGGGGCTCCGCGCCCGAGCGAGCCGTTCATGACGTACGAAGTCGTCGATTTGGCTCCACCGACCAAGCGCATGACGCCATTGCCGGCGTCGCTTCGCGCCATCGAGGCGATTGCGACGGACGGCGCACGCGAGCGCGTGATCGAGCTCATGGAAAGAAAAGAGGGTCAGGCCACCGTTCTCGGAATAAACGGCCTCCCTTTCGCCGAGTCCATTCCCCTTTCGGCCAAGGTAGGCGACACCGAAGTCTGGGACGTTCGAAACCTCACGGGCTTCGATCACCCCTTTCACATCCATGGATTCTCGTTCCAAGTGCTCGATGTCGAGGGGGCTTCTCCTAAGAATCGCGAATGGAAAGACACGGTCAACGTTTCCGCGCGATCCCGCATTCGCCTGGTGCTGAAGTGGGACAATCGTCCCGGCATGTGGATGTTCCATTGCCACATCCTCGACCACACCGAGCTCGGCATGATGGCTATGGTTCACCTCATGCGATGACGAGTTGGGGCAAAACGAGCCGTTCGCAATGCTCATCCCCAACCTGGTACGGATAGGTGCGTTCGCGTGAGGTGCCATTCGGACGGTTTGTCGGAGGTCGCTAAAGGGGCGGACGTTTCGGTCGTTCACTGCGCCAGGGCCTTGCAGTACTTTCTTCGGTCGACCACGATGCAGAGGCCTTGGTGCGTGTGTGCGTCGTTTCGTGTGCATACCTTCGACGGTTCGGTGGGCTGATAGCCCCGAACGCAAGCGGCGCGCTCGTAGCGGGCAATCGCGTCGCCAGGCTTCGGTTGCGTGTGGCCTGCACGCTTGCCCACTAGCGCGATGCGAGCGACGCATCTTTGGACCATCCCCGGAGAGTCGAATGCAAACGAGGCTCCCGCCAAGCGACGACCTGCGTGAAGTCGGCACACTCGGACGCTATACGATTTACGATTGTATCGGGGTTGGGGGAATGGCAACGGTGCATCTCGGACGCATCGGTGGTCTTGCGGGATTTTCCCGGATCGTGGCCATCAAGAAGCTCCACGATATCGTCGCGTGCAATGCGAAGTTCGTGGCGATGCTGCTCGACGAAGCACGCCTCGCTGCGCTCGTCCGTCATCCGAACGTCCTTCCGATTCTGGAGATCGTGGAGGGTTGGAACACCATTGCTCTCGTCATGGAATACGTGGAGGGGGTGTCCCTCGACGTGCTCGTCGAAACACTCGCTGCCCGCGAAGAACGCGTGCCTCCGGCCATGGCGATCGCGATCGTCGTGCAGATATTGCACGGACTGCATGCAGCCCACGGAGCCGTGGATGCTGCGGGGAACGAGCTCGAGATCGTCCATCGGGACGTATCACCCGAAAACGTCCTGGTCGGCGTCGACGGTGTCGCACGTGTGCTCGACTTCGGAGTTGCGCGCGCGGCGATGCGTCTTCAAGAGTCCGATGTCGGCGAAATGAAGGGCAAGCTTGCGTACATGTCACCCGAGCAGGCGCAGTCCACTTCGGTGGATCGGCGAAGCGACGTCTTTTCCGTGGGAGTCGTATTCTGGGAGTTGTTGACGGGGGCTGCTCCGTTCTCCTCGGAATCTGCGGTTGCGACGATTGCCAACGTCCTCCGCAAGGTGCTGCAGCCTCCGAGTCGCGCGGGTTTTCGGTCGACTCTGCCGGCCAAACTCGTGCGTGGCTTGGACGACGTCGTTATGCGTGCACTCGAGCGAGACCCAGGCTCGCGGTACCAAACGGCCGAAGAGATGGCTCTTGCGCTCGAAGACATCATGCCCCTTCCAAAGCAGCGCGACGTCGGAAAGTGGGTGAGTGAGGTCGGCAAAGAGACCTTGTCCAAACGAGCCGCGATTGCACGCCGTATCGAGGCCGATACGGCAGACCAAGCCAGGCCTCCCTCGAAGTCGTCGCCAGAGCTGAGTCGCGTCCTCGCCGAAGTGGACGGGCGAAGGCGGCGATCGAGTGGGAACTTGTTGGCAGCGGCGTCCGTGGTCGAGCCCCCATCGGGGAAGTATCTCAAGGCTGCCAGGTTGACGAGGTCACCTGAACCCTTGCCAGAGAAGGTGGCCAACCTCGAGACCTGGCTGACCGTCTCCGCGTCGGTCCCTTCATCGGCGGAAGCCGAGCCATCTCGCGAGGCTTGTCACCCCGTTGCGGTCTCACGCGCTCCTCCGGTTGTGCCGGCGCAGTCGCACAAGAGGTTCGCGGCCACGCGTCTCCTGACCGGCGTATTGGCCTTTTGGATCTGTGCGGGATTCGGCTTCGTTCTCGCCCTTCTCTCCTTTCTCCGCTCGAGATAGGGAAAAGGTCAATCTCGTTTTAGGACGGCGAGAAGCGCGTCGAAATCGAGAGGCTTTTGTAGCCAAATGGCGCCGCCGCGCAGGTCTGGATCCGGCGGCGGTTGTCCCGTGATGACGATGCACAAGAGCCCGTCGCGCAGCGCGCCCGCTTTTTGGATCAGGTCGAGGCCGCTCATTCCGGGCATGACGAGATCGGTCAAGAGTGCATCGTATTCGACGGTCCGAATTCGATCCATGGCCGCGTCCCCACTCGAGGCCGTGTCTACCTCGTGCCCTTCGGAGCGGAGAAGTCGGCTCAGTACGAAAAGAGTGCTGGCGTCGTCGTCGACGACTAAAAGTCGCATGATCTTCTGGCGATTCGTAGGGTCATTTCGCTTTTCCCCGAAGGCGTAGTCCCCAGTAGTAGCCGACGCACGCAGCACATATGGAGTGGCTCGCGTTCGGTGGAATTGCGGTGTCCCACGGGCGTACACAATCCCACCCACCTTCGTCCACGCGCCGCACGCGCCGGCAATTCGCGCACTGGACGATCAGCCCTTCTGCGTTCTTGTAGCGTGCATCAATGGCGGCTGCGCTCATGTCCTCGTGCGGACGCTCGACGACGAGGCTGTGCTCGAGCAGGAGCCCGTCGGTGCCGATAGGGAGGGCTCGAAGGCGATAAATTCGGTATTTTTCAGGCGAAGAGCACTCGTAGTCCTGGATGAATGGCTCGCCCGTTTGCAGCGCGCGCTGCACCACTTCCTCGTAGAAACCGCGGAGCTGGGGGCTGAGGCCGTCGAAGTAGGACGCTCCGGGGCCGAACTTCGTCAGAATCTCGGTCCCCCCGTTTTCCCAGGCGAACTTGGACCAGGCTGCGTTCACCCACAAAATCGTGCCCGTTGGAGCGAGGGCGACCAAGGTCGATGGGCTCTCGACGAGCTCGGTCACGTCGAATCTCTCGCGCAGAAATGTGGGGAGCTCCGGGCCCTCCTCCGTGGTTTTCGAAGCGCCTTCGGTGTGGTCGATCACTCTGCCTCACCGTACCGCGCCCGCCGGCATGAAGCCATCGGACTCAAGGCTTCTTCGACCCACGGAGGTTCGCGCGTCACCGTCACGACGCGCACGTTCTGCACCCTTCGGAGTGCGCATCGTCGGACACGGCCGCCTGGACTCGCGCTACGGTTCGTCGGACCGAAAAAGTTTGGCCTCTTTGATGCCGTGACGGTATCGGCCACACCCTCGACTCCGCCAAAGGCTCGCAGCTCCATGATCTCCAAGGACGACATCCGAAGTGCTCATCGTCGCATTCATGGTCATACGCGCACCACTCCGACTCTCTCGGTGGTCGGAAAGGATTTGGGGCTTACGCACGACGTCGACGTGAAGCTCGAGCTTTTGCAGGTCACGGGCACGTTCAAGGCTCGCGGGGCCTTCAACACACTGCTGTCTCGCCCGGTGCCGGAAGCGGGTGTTTGTGCGGCTTCGGGCGGAAATCACGGGATCGCGGTCGCGCACGCGGCGAAGTGCCTCGGCATTCGAGCGCGCATTTTCGTTCCTGAAATCTCGTCTCCAGCCAAGGTAGCGCGCATTCGCGAGACGGGAGCGGAGCTCGTGGTTTTTGGTGCCCGCTACGCCGATGCGCTCGCAGCGTGCGAGGCCTACGCGGTCGAATCGAATGCGCTGTCCGTCCACGCCTACGACGCGTGGGAGACCATCGCGGGCCAAGGGACCGTGGCGCTCGAGTGGGAATCGCAGTCCCCCGGTCTCGAGACGGTGCTCGTTGCGGCCGGTGGCGGAGGGCTGGTGGCGGGAATCGCGCGGTGGTTCGAGGGCCGGGTGAAAGTCGTCGCCGTCGAGCCCGAGGGGTCGTGCGCCTTGTCCGCCGCGCTGCGCGCAGGAGGCCCCGTGGACGTAGAAGTGAGCTCGGTCGCAGCCGATTCCCTTGGTGCGCGAAACGTTTTTTCGCGTGTGCACGAGACGTGCGCGGAATATCTCCACGACGTGGTGCTGGTACCGGACCGCGCTATCGTCGAAGCTCAACGCGCTCTGTGGTTGGGGGTTCGCGCAGCGACCGAACCCGGAGGGGCTGCGGCTCTCGCAGCCCTGGTTTCAGGCGCCTACAGGCCCGTATCCGGCGAGCGTGTCGGGGTTCTCGTGTGCGGAGCGAACGTGGACCTCGCCTCGCTCGCCGCCCTCGTGGAGTGAGCCGGTGGGATCAATGCGCGGACGATACGTCACCCGCTTTGACCCACTTCGAGATCATGGCCACTTTCACGAGCTTGTAGCGAACCTTCTTCTCGCAACCGGAAGCCTCGATCTCGCGGTAGTCGTCGGATGAAACGGGTTTGAAAGCGAGTGGCTTTCCCGAACAAGAGAGGTCCGCCGCGGCGAGAGGCTCCACGTCCGGGCGCTGGTTCTCGAACCACGCCGAAGATCCGGCGATCATGGAGGCGCAGCCCGAGGCAACTACGGCGAAAGAGATGGCAGCGGCGAAGACGGAGAGCTTGCGGAGCATGAGAAGACCTCTTTTCGAAGGGCGGCGCCCGAAGAAACATGGATGAAATGCTTCGCGCCCATTGTGCATGCAATATGCATCCATCGGTGCGCGGCAGCGGTCGCGGCGCGGTCGTTCGATCCGGCACACGATTCGGGAGGTGAGTGCCGGGCGCCGTCCCCGATTACGAAAGAAAATCGAAAGAAGAGATCCACAAGTCGCATTGAATATTGGAGAAAATGACTCGTCCCGCGCGCTCCCGAGCGCGCCGCGAAAGAATCCGATTTCCTTCGCGACTTTTTCAGCCTCGAGTCTCCTCCGCTCATGGACCTAGGAACATTCGCCCGCCTGTGTGGCACTTCGATGGCCGCCTTTGGCCTCGCAGGGGTGCTTATTGCGTGCCGAAGCGAGATGGACGGGGCCTCGCGCTCGTCGAAGGCCGAGACGACTTCCTGTGACGGGGGCGCTTCGTGTCCGTCGGCGCGTTTCGTGGGCACGCTCAGTGGCGACACCGGTGACGGAGGTCTGTCGACGACCGGCACGACCTCCACATGGCTGCACCTGCGGGTGACGGAAGACAACGACGACTTCAATGGCCGTCCCGTTCGTCTTCGGGCGAGGCTCGTTGCGCCGTCGACGGGCACGTTCGAGCTTCGTGCCCACTTCGACGACTCTCGCAACGACGACGCCGGCCTCGAATGTGCGCGTCTTGTCGCGACTTCTTCACCCCTCGACGGTGGTGCACTCCTCGATCTCGCGTGGGGTGATCCGCCCGACGCGACGGCCAACGGCGCCGATGACGGCCGTACCGTGGCCCTCGAGGTTCGAAGTGTCTCCGGCACTTGCGCCGCCGGAGCCTCCTGGCGACTCGACCTTCGCGGCAACCCGTAGGCGAGCCTCACGACCTGGGTGAGAGCTTTCGTTCACACCGCGGGTGCACTTGCCTCCAAAGGCCATAGTTCGAGCCAAATCCTTTCCGGCGCGCTTGTTGCTCGGGGGGCGCGCCTTCGCACCGATTGCGAAGACAAGAGCGAAAGTCGACCATGCAAACGAATCGATCGATTGGTGCCCTCCTCGTACTGGTGACAACCTGCGCGTCCGTTGGCGCCTGCACCACGACGATCACCACGACCACGACGCTGGGGGACGGCGGGACGCGGCCCGATGCCTCCGTGACCACGAATCCCACGACCACGACGCCGACGTCCAGCACCAATCCGAGCACGCCTCCGCCCAATCCGAGCACGCCTCCGACGTCCCCTCTGGACGCTGGGCCAGACCGAAGTGCGCCGGCTCCTGCATGTTACGAAGAGGCAGACGCGCTCGCCATTCAAGGAACCGCACCGTCGACGGGCCGGGGTCTTTGCTCGGACGCACAGCTCACTACGCTCCAAACGGCGTGTCTTGGAGGCTCCGCTGCAGGCTGCGACGCTGCCGTTGCCGCGAATATGGCGTGCGCGCGCTGCGTCTTCGGCGCGCTGCAAGGAGACAATCCAGCCACCACTCCGCTCCCTGCCTTGATTCCGGTTTCGGAGGACTCGGTTTCGCCGAACATCGCGGCATGTGCCGCGCTCGTTATCGGCCGCCCTGACTGCGCGGTGGCGCTGTCGCAACAAGTGGTCTGTACGAGCTCGGCGTGCAGCACTTGCACGGATCAAGCCTCCGACGATGCCTGCACGGCCACGGCGGAAGGCGCCATTTGCCGGACGACCGTCAATGCAGGATGCAATACGGCCGTAAACGCTGCGCAAGCTACCTGGACTCCCATTTGCCGCGGAACGGCCTTTGCGGATACGTACATGAAGGTCGGTCGCTATCTCTGCGGGCCCTGACGATATCGGAAGGAGAGGGCTTTGGCGATCCAGTCCCAAAGCCCTTTTCGGGTGAGACAGGCTCTCGCGAAGAGGCGACGCGCTCAAAAATAGAGGAACGTCGATAGGCCAATATCGGCCGTCGACCAGGTTCTCCGTACGAAGAAGCCAATCGCGGAGGTAGGCCCCAGCGTGAGCCGCGTTTCGAAAGAAGCCTCGGCGGTCCACGCACCGAGGCTTCCTGGAAGCCACACGAGCCTTGCTTCTCCTTGTGCGCGAAGCCTCTCGCCGAGATCCAGTCGGACGCCTCCCGATGGACCAAGGCCCAGCCGAATGGCGCTGCCGTAAATTCCTGCGAGCCCGCTACCCGCTTCCACGGTGACGTTGGCGCGGGCGAAGAGCACGGCCCCCGGGACCACGGCCCCGGCGACTCCGCCGCCACCTTCGAGCTTGCTCACGAAGCAGCCCGCACAGCCTCGGTCGCGCACACGGTCGCCGCCCAGGAAAAAGCGGTACGAGGCGCCGCCATCGAGTGTGCCGAGCAGCGCGAGCTTCTCGATGCGCACGAACGTGAGTCGCTCGAGCTCCAAACTGCGCGGCCTGGGGTACGCACGTACGGTGGCCTCGAAGGCCTCTAGGCTTGCGAGCGGGGGCATTCCGTCGCTCGGATCCAGCGTGTCGTGGAGCACGAGGCGCGCGCGTCCCTCGACGAACGCACCCCCGCTCGACGCATAGCCGGAGCCGAACGCCACGCGTCGGGTGCCGTGTGCGAGGTGTGGCGCGGCCCCTTCGGGCGCGGCAATCGACAGCTCGGGGCTGGCCACGTCGATCGCCGCCCGTTGCACGGAGAGCTCGTATTTTCG
Source organism: Myxococcales bacterium (assembly GCA_043764595.1). Classification (GTDB taxonomy): domain Bacteria; phylum Myxococcota_A; class Polyangia; order Polyangiales; family Polyangiaceae; genus JAAFHV01. Next base: position 25,243 of record JAYUKI010000937.1, read on the forward strand.
CGTCCGCGCGGGACTGTCGGTATCGTCGACGAGGAGCTCGGGGTGGGCCAGATCGAGGAGGTCGAGAGCCGCATCCAGCACGCGAGCCTGCGCCTCTTTACCGAGCCTCGACAGCGCCAGGGTGCTCGTGGCGGACGACGCTCGCACGAGGGCGTATGCCAGGGTCTTCTCTTCGGCTTCGAGCGCGCGAAGTCGCGCTTCGGTCACGGTACGGAGCGACGGGCGGTAGTGCACTCCTGCCACGAGACCTGGAGCACGCCACACGGCGAAGAGTGCGTCGGCCGGAATCACGGGTCGCTTCAAGGCGTCGAGCAGGTGCGCCTCGGGCCGCACGACGTCGAGCAGCGAGAGCACGTGGTACGCGCAGTTTTCGGACAAATAAAAGTAGTCGAAGCTCGTCCCGCCGAGCTCCCACAAGTGCTCGAGAAAACTGCGCTTTTCGTCGGAGGTGAGCGCAAGCTCGTACTCCCAGAGATCGCGCGTTTCGAAGTCCTGGTACTCGTGGACTTTGGCCGCGTAAGGCATAGCCTTGAACGTTCCCTGGAACTGCCCGAAGAGGCCCTTCAACGCGTAGGTGACGGCGTTCTCCGCGCCGACGTCGGCCGAGTAATCGATGCCCAAGTCCGCGAGGGCGTGGCTTCCGGCGTTTTTGCGCAAGACGGCCGAGTCGTCGCGCTCAATGCGCAAGAGCACGTGTCCGAACGCCGAAGCGGGGCTGTCGACGTGGTAAGCGCTGAACACGAAGAGGACCTTCCTCGGACGAAGACGTGCATAAAACGCGTCGCGAGCCGGGCACGCGGGGGTCGGCAAATCGTCGAGTGGAAGGTACTCCGCGAGAAATCGAGCGCGCGCCGGAAAAGTGCAAAGTGCATGTTTGTCGCCGAGTGACGCTGGGGCATAAAGCGCGGCGAGCGTGGCCTCGAGCTCGGCCTCGGGCGCGAAGACTCCCCGCGGCGACAGGTAGAACGTAGGACCATCGGGCTCGGCCTCCACGCCGTGAGCTGCCGTTGGGTGGGCGTGAAGGAGTCTTCGCCACGCGGGCGAGTCGGCAAGGTGGGTCGCTACGGCATGTGCGCGTGCCTTGGAAAAATGCGACGGCGAGGCCGACAGAGCTCCGGTCTCCGAGGTGACGATCGCCAAGACCACGCAAGCGGCCGCCGCGACGGAGCGATTCATGGCTCACTCCCCTCGGGTCGAGCGCCAGGCACAAGCCGGCCGCCTCCAGCGCCCTTGCGTGGTCACTCGGGGAGGTTTTCGCAGGCGAGCGCGGCGTCGGCCTTGAGTAGGGAGCGAATGGTGCGTGCGATTTGCTCTGGCATTGCGCGAGGACCGGGGAAGATGCGCGCGTAGCTCTGTTTGAGTGCTCGTCCCACCGTTGTGGGATCGGCGCATCCGGCGATGGCCGTGAGGGTCGCGATGGTCTCGCCCGAGCCGCGGGCCACGTCTTTGGCGAGCGCCTCGCGGTTCATCGTGACGAACGCGTCGAGCGTCTCGTGGTCGTCGATCGAGTCGCAGTTTGCGGTACCGCTCGTGATGGCGAAGGTCTGCATGCCGAGCGTGTTGGTGGATGCTGCCGTGACCTGCGCGATCCCGGGTTTTGCCCCGAAGATGATCGAGCCGAGCCCACACCCGGCCGCGCCGTAGCGGGGTTTGGGCCTTCTCCGCGCGCGAACCATCGGTCTCTCTTCGGCGGGCGCGAGGGGCATGGCGGGAGGGCTGGCGTCGGTGACGGCCGGAGCGGACGTGGAAGGGCCAGCCTCGGACTTCGCGCCGGCATCCTTCGGGCTCGCGTCGGCAGGGACGGTCGACGCGTCTGTCGAAGTGGGCGCAACGGGACTCTCGGCTGATGCCGAGCCGACCGCGAGGAGAGCGGCCGTGGACAGGCCAAGGGCAATAAAGGTCGCGAGGCGTTTCATGCCGCGGCGCGAGGTTACGGGGCTCGGAGGCTCCGGGTCAACGTCGAGCGGGCCCATTCCGTCGAACGTGGCCCGAAACACGTCGAATGGAACTTTCCACTGCGAGCGGTGTCTCGGCGGCGTGTCCGGAATCCGGCGTCTTGGTGATGGCGAGCTTGCCACCTTCGATGACGCAGAGCCTCCCTTCGAGAAACCGGAGGGCGAGGCCGACCCGCGTCCGCCGCCCGACGACATCCCCGCGAGGGATCCCTTCTCGCGTGGTAGCGTACCTCGGGAGTCCGTGGCCCTACCGGAAGACGTCGAAGCGAAGCTCATCGAGCGCATCACGCTCCGGGACGAGCACGCGTTCACCGAGCTGATGCGCGCCTACCAAGGCCGTGTGTTCGGGCTCATCTTGCGCATGCTGGGAAACCACGCCGAGGCCGAAGAGGTCGCGCAAGAGGTGTTCATCCAGGTGTTCAAGTCCATCGGCAGCTTTCGCGGCGAGTCGAAGTTCTCGACCTGGATTTACCGGGTGGCCATCAACCACTGCAAAAACCGAGTGAAGTACCTGAAGGTGCGCCACTCGAAAGAGCAAGACGAGCTCGAGTCCGTGGCCGAGCGCATGCCTCTCGGGTCGGGCCGAAACGCGAACGTCGGGCAAATCGAGAGGCCGGACGAGGCTCTTGCCGGGCGTCAGGTCGAGCGAATCGTTCAAGAGGCCATTGCCCAAATCGAGCCGAGCTTTCGCGAGTGTCTCATTTTGAGGGACGTCGAAGAGCTCAGCTACGAAGAGATCGAGGCCATCACCGGGCTTGCCGCGGGAACGGTCAAGAGCCGTATTTTCAGGGCGCGCGCGCAGCTCAGGGAGCTCGTCGAGGCGAAGCTCGGAGAGAAGATCGGATGAGCGACACGAAGCAAAATGGAGACACGCCCGAAGACGAAAAGGTGGTCTCGGACGAGGCCGATCCCGGTCCTGGTAAGGCCGCCCCGTTCGACGAGGATGCCCTTCGCAAGCTCGTGAAGCGCGCCATGAGCGACGAGCCCTCGGCATCTGCACCGATTGAACCGTCCGCGTCGCCCACTCCTGCGGAGACTTTGTCCGGCTCGGACGAAGAGGTCCCAGCGGATGCCGCCGAAGACGTGGCCATCCAGAGCCTGCTTCGCAAATCGATGGTCGAGCGAGGGCCCGTGGTGGTTCCCGACCTCGTCACCGGAGTCCAAAAGAAGCTTCGCAAGCGCTCGCGTGGCAAGTTCTACGCGGATGGCTGGAGCACGGCGACCTCACGAACGAGCTACGTGCTCGTGGCAGTGGCCATGCTCGTGGTGGTCGCGATTGCGTACTTGGTGCTTGGCCCGACCGCGATCTCGGTTCACTGACGCGTTCGCGTTCGCGCGTTCGGACTATGGCCGGATCGAGAGCTTCGCCTTCACGGCGTCGAGGAGCTCGAGGGCCTTCGGCGCGTACTCTTGGAGCTTTTTCATGATGGGACCGCCTTCGGCCTTTTGGACGTCGAGGTCGCCGCCGTTTGCGCCATACATGCTTTCCATGACCTTCTCGACGCCGGAGCGGACCATGCCGCGAAACGGAACCTTGGCCATCATGCCGTACATCGCGGCGTTCCCACGGCTCTTGCGTGTCGGATCGCCTCGGACCTCGCTGGCTGCCGCGCGCACGTCGGCGAGGTAGGCGTCCATGATGTCGAGGTGTTTCGCCATGAGCGTGCAGTGGATGCTGTTCGGCCGCTGCTGCCGGTCGACCGACCAGCCGCGGTCTTCGAGGGCGTCGGCCACGGCGTAGATGTCGAGCGTCGGATCGATGGAGGCATAGGACACGATGGTCGACTGGGGAATGCCAAGTACGGCCAGGCCAGGAATGCCGTCGATCCCTGAAATGAGCTTCTTTTTGGCTTCGAGCGTGCGCTGAGTAAGGCGCAAATAGCCTTCCTGGCCGAGTCCGTTCAACGCAGCCCAGGCCGCAGCGATGGCTCCGCCGGGTCGCGTGCCAGGCATGCTGGGGGACGCGTAGATGCCTCCGGGCCAGTCCGTGGCGACGAAGAACTGGTGTTTCATGTAGCTCATGTCGCGGTAGCAAATGACGCTCGCGCCTTTTGCGCCGTAACCATATTTGTGGAGGTCGGCCGAGATCGACGTGACACCGTCGACGCGAAAATCCCAGCGTGGGACGGGCTCGCCGAGCTTTTCGATCCATGGAAGGACGAACCCTCCGATGCAGGCGTCGACATGGAAGGGGACATCGTTTTCTCGCGCAATGGCGGCGATCGACTCGATGGGATCGATGACGCCGTGGGGGTACTGCGGAGCAGACGCGGCGATGAGCACCGTGTTGCGGTTCACCATGCGCTTCAATGCCCGCACGTTGACGCGGAAGTCGTCTTCGAGTGGGACGTGGCGAATCTGGAGCCCGAAGTAGTGCGCCGCTTTGTCGAACGCGACGTGGATGCTCTTCGGCACGAGGAGCTCCGGCTTGCCCATGAACCTGCCACGTCCACTCTTTGCTCGCTCGCGGGCGGCCTTCACCGCGAGCAAGATCGACTCGGTTCCACCGGAGGTCATCGTGCCAACCGCGTCCTCCTTGGCGTGGAGCATGGCCAACGTCATCTTGACGACGTCGGCCTCCATGCGGCGGAGGCTCTTGAAGGCCATCGGGTTTAGGCCGTTTTCAGAAAAGTAGAGCGAATACGCGCTCTTCAGGAGGTCTTGGTGGGCCTCGCCGCCGTCGTAGACGAGGCTGAATACCTTGCCGTCACGCCACTTCGCGTCGTCCTTACGGAGCTCCGCCAGATCGGCCAGGATGGCGTCATGAGCGCGACCTTCGAGCGGAATTTCGGACATCGCACTATCGTAGCAGTGCTCTAGCAAGCGGTGGTCGCCGATAGAGGGTGAAGGCTCGCATGAGCGCGACCGTGCGACCGCGCGACCGCGCGACCCGCCAGAGTCTACGTCGTGACGAGGGGCACCAGACTAGGCGGCGGTTATTTCGACGCGCAGGAGCTTGCGACCGATGAACACGTAGTCGCCGTGGGTGAGCTCGCGCTCGCCTTTCACGCGGATGAACGTGCCGTTGCGGCTGTTCGGATCGTGGAGCGTGAACTGGCCGTTCGCCTCCTCGAGCTTGCAGTGGGCGCCGCTCATGTAGAGGTCGGTCGGGAAGTTCAGATCGCCGCCTTCGCGTCCGATTTGCAGGGACGTTCCGCGCGCGCATACCGTCGCGCCGAGGGCGCCTCCTTGGAGGATCTGCGTCACACGGAAGGCGCTTCCGTGCTTCGGCGACGAGTAAAAGAGCGTTCCGTCGGCTTCCACACCGTCGGTCTCACGTGGGGGCCCATCAAGGCGGAACACCTGTTCGCCTGCGAGAAAGAGGTCGCCAGGCAAGAGGTCGGCTTGACCACGGACACGGACGTAGACGCCGTTTAGCGACTCTTCGTCACGGACGACCAGCTTTTGAGCGCGGTAGAAGAAGTTCGCGTGCTTCGGCGAGACGAACGGATCGTCCGGGAAGACCAGCTCGCCTCGACGACCGACGGCGTGGTTTTCCGCGTTGAGTTGGTAGCTGAGGCCCTCGACTCCCTCGCCTCGAATGAGAATCAGCTTCGCGCGTCCCGGCGTCTGCAACTGCCCGAAGAACTGGGTCCGCACCGTCATGATTTCGGCGGGGACAGCCGCACCACATCGCCCACAGAACTTGTGGCCCATGGGGACGGGCGTGGAGCAGGATCGGCATACGAAGTTCTTGGCTTGGTCCATGAGTTCCTCGATGGAGAGGGAGGCGAGCGGGTCGAGCGGGTCGACGAGGGTAGGGTCAGCTCCGGCCGCAGGCTGCGTCGGGGTGATGGAGCGGGGAGGATCGCGGGAATCGTCGCGCGACTCGCGGCGACGGCGCAAAGGCTCCTCGAAGATGCGGATGCCCGGAGCGCCGTTTGCTCGGTCGGTGGTCGGCGGAGCTTCGAGCACGAGCGGTGCGGAATCGAGTGCGTTCGGAATGGCGATTTCGAGAGGGGTTGGCGTGGCCCGTCGGGCGAACGTTCGCTCCGTCATGGGCGGCGGCACCGGCACGACGTCGTCGATCACCGTCGCCTGCGAATGCGCCGCCAAATCGCCGCTTGGCCGACGAGGCGCGCCGACGGACAATTCGTGCCCGCACTGCAGGCACGAGGACGTTCCCAAGGGCGCGAAGGTGTCGCAGGCGCCACAGGCGATTCCTAGCTCCGGGGACATTTCCGTAGCGAGCGTAGCAAAGTTTCATGGCGGGAGTGGGTCGTCGTGCGTGCTCTCCACCGGAGAAGGGCACTTGGTCGTTGCTCCCGAACAATCGGGCGCAAGTATTCGAAATCAATCGACAAGGGTGAACCGGTGATCGGGGTCTTGTGGCCCTTTTTCGCCCCACAAGCGGAAGACGACACGGCGGCACGTGGTCGCTTCGCCGGCCTTCGGGGCAGGGAGGCTGGTCGGTGCGGCCGCCGGAGTTTCGGGCGGTGTGGCTTGCGAACGCTCGGGCGTTTCGCGTGAGCTTCGCGAGCCGGCGCGGGCGCGTTTCGGTGGATTCACCGTGCGTGGGCTTGCCATGCGCGCCGGCTTGGGCAGATCGTTCGGATCGCTCGATCCGACGGGCGCGGGCGCGACACGTAGAGCAAACGCACCCGTTCCATCTGGCCCCGTGCACCGCGCGATGTCTCCTGCGGACGGCTTCGCGTCCCGCAAGACCAGGACGACGTCTCCCGGGGTGAGGGTGTTTGGAGAGACCGTCTTGGGCTCTGGAATTCGAGGCACCACACGCGAGGGCTCCGCAAGCCCACGCGAGACGTCCGTGACCGTCCATACGTCGAAAACCGTGGCACGGAGGACCACCGCTGCGACGATGAGCGAGCCCAAAAACCATGCAAATCCCCGGACGACAGCCCGCATTCCTGGAAGGGTAGAGAGGGTGCGAGGCCCGGGCCAAATTCGGGTAGGTTTTTGTGCGACACACGCCGCAGCGGGCGTTTGCGCGCTAGACCCGCGGGAGCGCCAGGCCGACCTCGGCGCCGTCGATGGCTCCCGACACGCCGCGGTGATTCTGTGCGAAGGCACGACCGCCGTGGGCTTCGGCGATGCGCAAGACGAGCGCGAGCCCGAGACCCGAGCCGACGCCGCGGCCGGGTGTGCGAGCCTTGTCGCCCTTTACGAAGGGCTCGAAGACACGAGGCAAGAGCTCGTCGGGGATGCCCGGCCCGCGATCCCGAACGAGGATGCGAACCTCGCGATCGTCTTGTTCGATGCGCACCGTGACGGGCTCGGTCATGGGGTGCCCATGCGCCGTCGCGTTGTTCACGAGGTTCGAAAGCGCTCGACCGAGGAGTGCCTTGTCGCACGCCACGGTGAGGTCCAGCAAAACGCCTTCGTCGTCGAGCTCGAGCAGCGGCATGTCCGGTCGCGAGAGCGCTGCGAGCCGGCCACGCAGCCAAGGCAGAAGCGGAATGGGCTCGAGGCGTGCGTCCGAGAGACCCGCGCGCGCTGCGGCGAGCAAATCGCCGAGAATGGCGTCCACTTCACGGAGCTCGCGATCGATGCTCTCGAGGGTCTTTTCCCCTTCGGGAGACGTGTCTTGGCGCGCGATTTCGAGGCCCACGCGAGCCCGCCCGAGGGGTGAACGGATCTCGTGGCTGATGGCGGCCAAGAGCTCGCGTTGATCGCGCACCACGCGCTCGATGCGGCCGGCCATCTCGTCGAACGAATAGGCGACTTCGCGAACCTCGTCCGCGATGTGTCGGCTCGAGTGGGACGCGGGGTCGATGCCGCTCCGCGCCGTGAGGTCTCCTCCCCCGAATCGTTCTGCAGCCTGCGCGACCTGTTCGAGCGGGCTCGAGATGCGCTTGGCGACCTTTCGTGCGACGGCGGACAAAACGAACGCACCCACGAAGAGCCCGAGCATCAGTCGGAACGGCCCTGGTGCGCCACTCGGAGAGCGCATGGCAAGCGCACCAAGCACACGACCGTCACGCACGATCGGGACATAGGCCACGCCTTCGTCGAAAACGAGCCCACCTCCCGCGTGACCATTTCGCCGTCGCCGAGGGAGAACGTTGGCATTTCGTTCGAGCTTGAAATCGAGACCGGTCGTTTCGCGAAGGTCGTGCACGTAGCGGGCGCAGGCCTTTTCGTCCTCCCAATCGCGCGCAAGCTTCATCTGCACGTGCTTCGCGACCACCTGCGCGGGGTTGTCGGTCCCCTCGGGGCGCGTGATGCTCAACGTGAGCGAGCTCACCGCGAAGGCGAGCAGAATGGCTGCCAGAAACCAAAGCAGGAGCCGGGTCTTCAGGCGAGCGCTCCAGCCGCGTCGCCGTGGACCGCACCGCGCCGGAATCATGTCGAGCCGGGCGGCGCCGGCAGCACGAGGACGTAGCCGATTCCGCGAATGGTCCGAATGAGCTTCGGCTCGCGAGGGTCTTTTTCGAGCTTCTGGCGGAGGTGGCTCACGTGGACGTCGAGCGAGCGATCCACGGCGGGATCGTAAGTGCCGCCCTTCAGTTGGGTGGCGAGCTCTTCGCGGGCGATGGTCTCGCCGGCTCGCCGCGCGAGTGCGACGAGCAGGCGGAACTCGAAGGAAGTGAGGGACACGGGCTTTTGCGCGAGCGTGGCTTCGTGTCCGGGCACGTCGATGGCGAGGTCGCCGATTTCGATACGTTCGCGGGCGGGCGCTGCGTCTGCCTTTTTCGTTCGCCGGAGCACGGCTCGAACACGCGCGACGAGCTCGCGAGGATTGAAGGGCTTCGGCACGTAGTCGTCGGCGCCGATCTCGAGGCCGTCGATGCGCGCGTCGTCGTCGCCACGGGCCGTGAGCATCACGATGGGGACGTCGCTGGTCTCGCGGAGCTTGCGGCATACCTCGAAGCCGTCGATGCCCGGGAGCATCACGTCCAGCAACACGGCATCGAATCCGCCTTCGGACGCGCGAGCGAGGCCGAGCTCGCCCGTCGCCACGTGAGTAAGCTCGACGTCGTTCTTGCCGAGGTACTCGGCCAAGAGACGCGCCAGATCGAGATCGTCGTCCACGAGGAGCACACGCAGCATGCGCTCGGCACGATACAGGCCTTCGGGTTCGGTCGCGAGGTTCATGCCTTCCTCCCTCTCCCTGCGCTCGGTCGGCACGGACAGGGCAGTCGCCTCTGGCTCCTTCGCATAGTCACGGGCGGTCTCCGCCTGGGCTCGTCCACGGGCCGCGATTGGCGCCGTGCGTTTCCAGGCCTATCAACCCTGCGCTCGCTCGCGCGGCGCGTCTCGTGAAACGCGCGAAAAGAAACGTAAAACCGCAGTGGCGAGGCTTTCGAGGAATGGTGTGGGGCCGGTTTCCGCTACAGCGTTCCGTCCGCGGCGACCGCGGCTTTCAGGTGGTTTTGTGCGCGGATCGCGAGGGGCCCGTCCGGATGGAGGCGCATCCAGTCTCGAAAGGCCTCGGCAGACGCGGCGTAACGCCCTTGTTTGTAGTGGACGACGCCGAGCGCGAAGGCCGTCGGGTAGGTGGGATCGATCGATCCGAGCCGCTTCACCTTCTCGAGGCGCCAGTCCTCGATCGCCGCCGCTTCGATCCGAGCCACCTCGTCGCAGGCGAGCTTGTCTTTTGCGTTCGCTTTGGCGCCTTCGATCGCGCCCTTTCGGTTCTCGGGGACGTGCGGGTGCTGGATGTAGAACGTGTAAAGCGCCCGCATCTCGTCGAGCGTGGGCTCGAGAGACGCGTCGTTGACGATGCCTAGGGTGCCGTTCCACGTGAGCTTGAACAGGACGGCTCGCACGGTCGTGTCGGGGAGGACTTTTTCGCCCGAGACCCAGCCGACATCGGTCATGCGGCGTAGGAAGCTGCCGCCGACCTCCCGAAGCTCCTTTGGTTCCACTCCGGTCCGCTCGTATTCGGCCACGGCTTCTTGGAACATCACGAGCTGCGCCGCACGAAGGAGCTGGAGCTCGTGGGGGCGGGTCTCGAGGACCTTCGCTACGGCGTGGTTCAAGTCTCCGCGACTCTTTATGATTTCGGCTTCCGTCGCGTCCGTGGTTTGCAGGGTCAGATAGACGCGCACGGCCGTTCCAAGAATGCGTGTGTCGTCGGAGAGTCCTTCTTGGGAAGCCGCGCGGACGGCGAGCACGCGGTCGGCTCCTTCGGAAGACTCCAAGGTGCGGGTGTCGATCTGGGGCAGTGGAACGTCGTGCGGCGCGACCGCACGGGGAAACACGAGGCCGATGAAGAGGAGCGTGACGAAGACGGGCACGAGCGCGAGAGCCCTTCCGCCCGCAGCGGAGGTACGATTCGGCGTCTTCTGGGCCTCGGCGAGTGCGAGCGTCACACTCGGTGGCAAAGGAACGCGATGGCGATGCCGCTGGCGCCCGTCTTTCGGAGGATCGCCTTGCGTTTTCGTATCGTTGGCTACGGACGGTTTTCGACGCTCGGAAGGCACGAAGACGATGGTACCATTGTCTGACCGTGGTCGAACAACGTCGCCATTCTCGCGCCGAGCTGGATATTCCCCTCACCTTCGTGGTGAAGGGCAAGCCCGAACAATTCGATGGCCACGCCCGCGACGTGAGCGTCGGTGGCATGTTCATCGAGACAAAAACGCCCGCGCCGTTCGGCGCCGAGGTGACCATCTCGATCCGCTTGCCGGGCTCGAGCGAAGTCTCGCAGATCGACGCGCGGACGCGCTGGGGTCGCCCGGGGGGCATGGGCATCCAGTTCGGGCTGATGGGCGCCAAAGAAACGCACCTCATCACCGAGCTTGCCCGAACCTGACGGGCCGGGTCGGTTCGCGCGGTCGGTTCGCGCGGGGGCGCTCGGTTCTCAGTAGTCTCAGTAGTCGAATTTGACTGGGACCGTGAAGCTGCGCGGGCCTTCGATGTGCCGCGCGAGAACGGCCTGGGCTGCACACTGCTGAATCGCCGGAGAGAGCGGCGGATCGAAGCGCGTTCCCGAGACGGTACCGTCGGCGCGAACGTCGACCGAGAGCGTGCTCTCGACGCTGATCGCGACGCCGCCGGTTTTGCCCGAGGCCTGAGCGGCGCAGCGCTTCATGTCGACTTGGATGGCCGTGCGGGCAGCCCCCTCGCTGAGGGCAACGATGGGAGCTACGGAAGGCGCCGGAGCCACCGAGGGAGCGATGGTCGGCGGATGTTTCGGAAGCGTTGCGCCCGCGGTTGCGCCCGAGCCCGCGCTCGCGGAGTGCGTCGGAGCTACGAGCGAAGGGAAGGGAGACGAAGGGGAGCGGCCTTCGGCGATGGCGTCGAGCGTCCACGCCGTGCGCACCTGGTCTTGGCGCACTTCGGCCTTGGCAGGATCCGTCCCGGCGACGAGCTCGACGTGGGCGGGAGCAAGGATTTCTCGGCCTTCGGTGCGCCCGTCGCGAGGAGCGCCGAGGGCAATCACGCCCTCGGTGAGGTCGACGGTGATGGCGTCGCCCTTCTTGGACACGCGAAGGTGCGTGCCGTGGACGGCGATGCGCGTGGTGCCGGCGGCGCCGACCACGTCGATGGCGAAAGCTTCGCCATTGCGCACGGGGGTTACGTCGGCTTCGACGGCGCCGCGCTCGAGCGAAAGGACGAGCGTTTCGTCGGCCTTGGAGACTTTGAGGCGGGCGCCTGTAGGCTCTCCACTGGGGTCCACGGCCCAAATGGCACGCCGCGGATGGCCCGGAGCTTCGGCTGCGCGCTCGAAGACGATGGCGGCGTCGGCCACCTCGACCGTATCGCCTACGACGAATCCTGCCGGATCTGCGGTGTCCGTGCGGAGGGTTCCGCCTTTGGGACCGCCCTTGCTGGTGAACGCGATCGTGGGCACGACGTTTCCGGTCGGGGCCTCGGGGGCCGGCTGGCCGAGCAAGAAGAGAGCACCGGCCGCGAGCGCGAAGCTCATGACGAGGCCCGCGCCGAGCTGCGTACGCCGGGAGCGTTTCAGGATGGCTCGCTCGGTGTCGAGACGGAGCACGAGCTTTTGTTCGGAAAGGGAAAAGTCGGACTCTGGAGGGAGAAACCCATGCTTTTCGTCGCGGGCTTCGGCGGTTAGGCGTGCGAGGGGAGACAGGGGCGAGCCTTCATAGGCTGCGAGCTCGGCATCGAGATCGACGTCGTCGGGGAGGAGATCGTCCTCGTCTTCGGTAGTCATTCGTCCTCCTCCCCGCTGTTGCTGCCGTCGGGTTTCGAAAACGTGGCACCGAGCGACGCGAGCGTCGGCTCGTCCTTCCACATCTGTTCTAGCTCACGCCGCGCGTAAAAGAGACGCGTGCGCACCGTCAATACGGGCGCGCCGACGATTTCGGAGATTTCGGCGGGAGACATGCCCTCGAGCTCGTGGAGGACGAACACCACCCGCTTCTTGTCCGCGAGGCGGTCGAGAAGCCGTCCGAAGGCCCGCATTCGCTCGCGCCGCGCGGCGTCTTCGTCCGGCAGGACCTGGCCTTCGTCCGCGACGATGTCGTGGGAGGCTTCTTCCGCGTAGGTCGGGCGGCTCTTGGCAGCGCGGCGGTGCATGAGCACCACGTTGACGGTGACGCGGTGGAGCCAGGTGGAAAATTTCGCTTGGCCGCGAAAGTCGCGGAGGCTGCGAAAAACCTGGATAAAGACCTCTTGCACGATGTCGTCGAGGTCGCTGCGAGCGCCGACCATTCGGAACACCAGGCGCTGTACGTCCGTGCGGTGTTTCGAAAAGAGCTTCCGAAAGGCGTCGGCGTTCCCGCTCGCGGCGTCTTGGAGGATGCTTGCCTCGTCGTCGCTCACCCGCGCCTCCGGGCTTCGGCGCTCGAAGACCGCCGTCGCCTTGCCGATGGATTCGGCGAAGGTCGGGAACGTAGGGAATCGAAGCGCGGCCTGCATCGCTTAAATACGATGCATCCCCGGGCATGGGCATTCATGGCTCCCTCCGTGAGGTGGGTCGCCACGGACAAGCCGATCTTTGCGTTCACGGAACGAGCTTTCGGAGCCGTCGAGGCCCGTGGGCCACGATGCTCAGGCGGAATACGCACCTTCGTGCGTTGCGTCGCGCTTCCCCCATCTTTTCTTTCCCGAACCGCTCGACCGGGCGCCGATGAAGCGCCGAGGCGATGGCTCAGCCCTGATCGCGACGGAGGCGTTTTTTGTTCGCCAAGTCGTGGAGGTCGAAGAGAACGACGAATACGACCAACAAAAGAGCAACGAGGGCCATGCGTGCAAGCTGCACCCACTGCCCTCGGACGGCCCAATTTCTGGATACGTTTGGTGGTCCTAGGTGGTTCCAGAGGCCACATTCGTCGAGAAACTCAGAAAAGAATCTTGAGCTCGATCTTCTCGGACTTCTTCTGCTCGAGAAGATAGTTCACCGCGCGGAGGATGCGCTGCTTCTGGGGGCCCGTGAGGGACTTGCCGCCGACGGCAGCTTCGATGGCGCGGGGCGTGACGGGGCGGCCCGTGCGGGGCTTGCCGAAGTCTTTCTTCTCGGTCGGCGCGTCGCCCTTTTTGGCGTTGCGCTTGGCGAGGCGGATGGTGCGATCCGCGGCGGTGAGCGACTCGAGCTTGTGCGAGGCGGAGAGAATGCGCTGCACGTTGAGCTTCTTCTCGGTGATGAACGCGGCGAACTTGGTCTCGGACATGGCAACTTCCTCGAGCGATTGGTCCCGGGAGCAGGACC
>JAYUKI010000938.1:0-3030 GCA_043764595.1 Myxococcales bacterium
CAAGGCAAGCCCGAGAGCGACGATGGCAGAAAGCCCGAAGATCCTCGTAGTCGACATCGCCACCAGCATACACGGATTTCGGGGCGCGAAAGGGGCCGACTTTGCCTCTCAAACCGGGCGCCGGAAGCTTCTCCCCGCCAAGGTGGCAGGTGTCGCTAGAGCGCCGATCAGGTTCTTGGACCGAGGGCTTCGCTGGGTTAGCAAGCATCGCTAGGAGTGACGACGGATGCTCTCGTATCCGAGGAGGAGCGACAACGCGAGGCGACGCTAAACCGGCGAAAGCCGACGGGATTCAACCTGTTCGGTGCTTTAGGCCTTCGGTTTTCGTGCGCTCACTTCGGGCTTCGGGGATGCGACGATCGACCGAGCTGGCACGCTGTCGGCGAGCACGCAGCCCGCCATGATCTTGCTGCCCGCACCGACGGTGATGGGCCCGTACAAGGTGGCTCCCACGCCGACGTGCACGTTCTCCTCCAAGAATGGCGCCCCCGCGGTGCCCGAGCTGTCGTTGCCGTAACCCAACGTAACTCCTTGAAAAAGGATGCAGCCTCGCGATACGCGGGCCGAGTGGCTGATGGCCAATCCGAAGCCGTGGACGATCATCACGCCGGGCGCCAGCTCGGCGTCCCAGTGAATGTCGGAAGCGTAGAGGTGACGCATGAGGCGGCTCGTGAACTGCGCCGCGAGCATGTTTCCGCGAGCACGGAAGAGGCGCATGAGCCGGTAAGCGACGAGGATCTGGAGGCCGATCTTTTTGACGCTGTCCGCCGGGAGACTGCCGCCTCCGACCTCACCGTACTTGGCTTGGTAGCTGCGCATCACCGCGTGGTCTTCACGGACGTTCGCGACGAAGGACGCGTACGTGGCTTCGGCTGGGGCGCGGGCGGTCTCGGTCGGATCGCTCTGGAGCTTTCCGAGCGCGTCACGAAAGGCGCGGTACTCGCCGAAGACTCCGCCGAGGCTGCCCGCCTCTTCGCGCACGCCGCGGTAGAATTGGATGCCGTACACGAGCGTTGCTCCGGCCACGGCGAGCCGGTCGAGTCCGAGCTTGTCGGCTCCCACGGCGACTCGCACGGCGATCTCGGCGAGAGGTTTCGCGGCCCAGGGTGCACCGAGGCCAAGGCCGAGAAACGGCATGGAAACAGGCGAAATGTGCATCAAGTGACGGAACGGGCTCGCCTCGGCCATATCGCGATGCTTGCGTCCTACACGTACGGCGTAGCGCCCGTCGTTCTCGCTTCGTGCGAGCCACTTCGCCATCGACGTCTTGTCCGAGCCGTGCACGCTCTCGCCCTTGTCCGAAAACAGTAGACGGGCGCCCGCTTTTTCGAGGCGTAGGCCGAGCTCTTCGTCCTCGAGCGCGCGAAACTGCGGATCGAATCCACCGGCCCGCAAGAAGAGCTCGCGGTCCATCGAGACGTTGCCCGTGTAGACGCCATGGCCACGGAGCTTCTTTTTTCCGGCAAGAAGCTCGTCGGCTTTGTTCGACAGCATGCGCGCGAAGAACTTCTCGAAAAGTGGCATCGTGGCGATGTCCGCGTCGGGGCGGAGCTGTCCGAGCACCACGGTGCTCGCGGCGTCGTGGAGGGAGAGGTGTCCCTCGAGGAACAGCTCTCCGACACGCATGTCGTCGTCCAGGAACACGACGACTTTGCCGCGCGCGAGCTCGGCGCCCTTCTGGCGAGCCATGGCGGCGCCCGCGTTGTCTTGGCGATGGACCGTGAGCGCGAAAGGAAATTCGGCTGGATCGAGCACGGTGCGGACGTCGAGGGTCGAGCCGTCGTCCACGACGATCGCCTCGAAGTAGCGCGCGTCGATCGACTGCGAAGCGAGGTCCTCGAGCAGTCGCTTCACGAGATCCGGACGGTTGTAGTTTGCAATGACCACGCTCGCGCGGAGCCCATCACCGAGGAAGTCTTGTGCTTTGGGGGAGAGCATCGTGGGTCTCGTTTTCGATCAGCGGTTCAGCACGTACGAGCGGACGAAGCTTCGTGGGTGCTTCGCGAAATGCTTGAGCCACGAGGCGGCGTCCACCAGGGCGGGCATGCGGTCCTTCGGATCGCGAATGGCATCGGTGGTGCGGCTGCGGTTTTTGCCGAGCCAGGTTCGCCACTTCTTCACTTTGGTGCGCGACATCTGTCCGCTCAGGCCTTGGAGTGTGAGCACGAGATCGAGCATGAGCTCGTGGCAGTAGACGTAGGTGCCTTCGGGCTTCCACGCGGCGGCGCGATCGAGCTCGCGGTTCGCCTCCTCGGTCTTGCCTTCGGCCACCAACGAGATCACGTAGGGGAGTGGATTTCCTCGGGCGATGTCGAAGCCCATTTGACTGTAGAAACGAGGGTTTACGTCGATGAGCATGCGCCGGTCGCCGTCGGCGATGAACTCCGCCTCGAAGGCGCCTCGGTAGCCGACTTTGCTGAACAGGGCGCGCAGTTGTTCGAGGACGGCGGGCTCCGGCTCGCGTCCTTCGAAGCAAAGGCCGATGCCCACTTTGCGCGGGCGTTGGAGCACCTTCATGGCCGAGCGGGACACGAGGTGCGTGTCGTCGACGTAGCCCGAGACACTGAAGATGCTGGTCTCGGCGGCCGTATGGTAGGCCTGCAGCATGGGCCGCGTGACGTCGGGATGACGCTTCGCGAGTGCGGGATTGAACCGTACGAGCGCGTGGTAGCGCGCGAGGGTGTCTTTTAGATCCTCGAAGCGCTCGACGAGGGACCCCTTGATGCCGCTCTCCAGGTAGATTTGCGTGCGCGGCTTGATGAGCATCGGAAAGGTGCCCTCGCGCTTCGCGAGCGCCGTGAGCTCTTCGTCCGTGTCGGCGTAGAGGGTCTGGGGGACGTCGATCCCAATCTCTCGGCACACCTCCGTCAGCCGCCCCTTGTCGAGCAGCGCGAGGGTCACGTCCTCGCTCGGGTGCATCGTGAGGAAGACTTCGCGGATCTCCTTTTCGTGCGCCGCGTAGAGCCACGCGAGGTGATCGTTCGTGGGATAGAGCACCGTGCCGGGGTGCTTCTTGCCGAAGTCGACGAG
>JAYUKI010000939.1:0-3029 GCA_043764595.1 Myxococcales bacterium
TGAGCTCCACGAAAGGTCCTGGGTTCACGAAGTGAAGGACGCCGACGGCCGTCATGGCGAAGGCGAGCAGGTAGCGGAGACCGGGCTCGAGCTTGCGGGAATCACTCATGGTGCACGCTTGACGATGAACGGTCCGAATCCTTGGGCCATGGGCATCACCTCGAGGACGTTCACGTTCACGTGGGCGGGACGGGTCACGGCGAAGTGCACGAGGTCGGCGATGTCGTCGGCGGAAAGTGGCGTCATGCCCTCGTAGACCTTGGCGGCGCGGGTCTCGTCGCCCGAAAAACGGACGTTCGAAAACTCGGTCTCGACCATACCTGGCTCGATGCACGTGACACGTACGCCCGTGCCAGCCAGATCGGCTTTCATGTTCTGGGAGAACTGGTGCACGAAGGCTTTCGTGGCGCCGTAGACGTGGCCGGCGGGGTAGGGATACGTGCCCGCGACCGACCCGATGTGGACGACGTGGCCTCGGCCGCGCGCGACCATTCCCGGCAAAAAGCGCCGCGTCGTCGTGACGAGACCTTTGCAGTTCGTGTCGATCATCGCGACCCAATCGTCCACGTCCGCGCGGTCCACCGGATCGAGCCCGAGCGCCATTCCGGCGGAGCACACGAGGAGGTCGACGTCGCGAAAGGCCTCGGGAAGCGCGAACGTCTCGACGGCGGCGCGGTCACGGACATCCAGGACGACGGCATGGCTTCGCGGACCGAGCTCGGTCACGAGGGCGTCGAGACGATCCTTTCGGCGACCGGCGAGCACCACGTGCGCCCCTTCGCGATGGAGCGACCGGGCGCAAGCCGCGCCGATGCCCGAGGTGGCTCCCGTGACCAGTGCGCGTCGACCTTCGAGCTTCATGACCTCGACATACACGAGATGGCCCGTCCGTGTGGCGCGCTCGATGGACCCGGTTCATTTCCGTCGGCTCGAAGAAGCTCAGCCCCAGCGAAGCGAAAGCTCTCGGGTGGAGGTCGCGACCGCGGGGCGAGTGGTGGAGGGCGGCCGAGCTCGGAGGCCCCTCGGTAAGCTCGTTCGCTCGCTTGAGTCGAAAAGGGAAAGGCCCCGCGAGCACGGCTCGGGGGGCCTCCAACGTCCATGGGTTTCGGTTCAGGCTTCGTCGTCGTTGGCGCGAAGCTTCGCGAGGACGGACAGATCTTCGAGGGTCGACGTGTCCCCCTTGGTCTCCAAAGAACCGGACGCGATCTCTTTCAAGAGGCGTCGCATGATCTTGCCGCTGCGGGTCTTCGGAAGCGCATCGGCGAATCGAACCTCGTCCGGACGGGCAAATTTTCCGATCTCCTTGTCGATGTGCTCGGCAAGCTTTCCCGTCATCGCGCGGTCGGCGATTTGACCGGTCTTCAGCGTGACGAACACCACGAGGGCTTGGCCCTTGAGGTCGTCCGGACGGCCCACGGCGGCCGCTTCGGCCACGGCCGGATGGCTGACGAGGGCGCTTTCGATCTCGGCGGTTCCGATGCGGTGGCCGGCCACGTTCAAGACGTCGTCGATGCGGCCGGTGACCCAGAAATAGCCGTCCGGATCGCGCCTGGCGCCGTCGCCGGTGAAATAGACGCCGGGCATCTGGGACCAATAGCTCTCCTTGAAGCGCGCGTCGTCGCCCCACAGCGTGCGCGCCATCGACGGCCACGGCCGCTTGACGACGAGCTTGCCGCCTTCGTTCGCCGCGCACGACTCGCCGGAGTCTTTGACGACGTCGATCTCGATACCGAACATCGGCAGTCCGGTCGCGCCCGGCTTTGCGTAACACGCTCCCGGAAGCGTCGTGAGCATCACGCTGCCGGTCTCGGTCTGCCACCACGTGTCGACGATGGGGCAGCGGTTTTTCCCGACCACGCGGTGGTACCAGGTCCAGGCCTCGGGGTTGATGGGCTCCCCCACGCTTCCGAGAAGCCGCAGGCTCGAGAGATCGTGTTTCTCGGGCCACTCGTCGCCCCAGCGGATGAACGCGCGAATGGCCGTGGGCGCCGTGTAGAGAATTGTGACGCCGTGTTTCTCGATGATGTTCCAGAAGCGGCCAGCGTCCGGAAAATTCGGCGCACCTTCGTACATGAGGCACGACGCGCCATTCGAGAGCGGCCCGTAAACAATGTAGCTGTGACCCGTGACCCAGCCGACGTCGGCGGTGCACCAGTAAAGGTCGCTTTCCTTGAAATCGAAGACGTACTTCGCGGTCACATGAGCGCCGGCGAGGTATCCGGCGGTCGAGTGAAGCACGCCCTTCGGCTTTCCCGTGGAGCCGGACGTGTAGAGGACGAAGAGCGGGTGCTCCGCGTCGAATGCGTCCGGAGCCTTGGCCTTGGCGAGACTCTCGGGGGTCGGTTTTTTCGCGAGCAGCATGTCCCACTGGTGATCGCGGCCCTCTTCGAGAGTGAACGGCGCGAGCTGCTTGCCGATGCGCTCGTACACGACGACGTGCTTGATGCTCGGCGCTTCGAGGAGGGCGCGGTCGGCCATCTGCTTGAGCGGCACGACGCTTCCGCGACGCCACGCGCCGTCCTGCGTGATGAGCACCGTGGCGCCAAGATCGTTGATGCGGTCGCGGAGGGCCTCGGCCGAGAAGCCACCGAACACGACCGAGTGCGTTGCGCCGACGCGTGCGCACGCGAGCATCGCGATGGCCGCCTCGGGGATCATGCCCATGTAGATGGCGACGCGATCGCCAGCTTTTACGCCGAGATCGAGGAGGGCCGCGGAGAAACGAACCACCTCGCGGTGGAGCTCGAAGTACGTGAGCGTGCGGGTGTCGCCGGGCTCGCCCTCGAACACGATCGCCGCGCGCGTGCGGGCTGAGGTCTTGAGGTGGCGATCGAGGCAGCTCTCGCTGGCGTTCAGCTTGGCTCCGATGAAAAACTTCGCGTGCGGAAGCTCCCACTCGGAGAACGTCTTCCAGGTCTCGCGGAAGACGAGATCTTGCGTTTGCTCCTTCCAGAAGCGAGCAGGATCTTCGAGCGACAGCGCGTGCATCGACGTGTACTCGGCATGCGTGCTCACGTTGGCGTGCGCCG
>JAYUKI010000940.1:0-3029 GCA_043764595.1 Myxococcales bacterium
AGTCCGGGCTCTTGAAGAGCGCGAGCGCATCTTCGGCCGTGAGACGCTCGTTCGAACGGACTTTTTGAGTGATGCGCTCAAGCATGGGTGGCTCCTAGGCTCTCGACTTCTTTGGGCTCGGTGTCGTCCACGAACACGGCGCGACGCCCGACGTATGCGAGCACTTGCTCGAGCTCTTTTTGCTGCAAAAGCTGGGCGCTCACCTGCCCTTGGCCTTTCACGCGCTTGGTCGCGTCGTCGGCGATGGGCAACCCGCGTTTGTTCGCGAGCACACCCGTGAGCTCGCTCGCACCGAAGCCGAGCGCCACTTGGGCGATCTCGAGCCCGGTGTCGGTGTAGTTCACTCCGATACGCGTGTCGTCGGGCGAGAGAACGCGCGCGACGGCGATTCGCCTCAGCAGATCGAGCCCCGAGCGATCCCGCCCGGGCTCGTCGCGACGCACCCAGTGCACGACGGGTAGAGCGCCCTTGCGCTCTCGGCCGACGAAACGCACGACGTCGCCCGCCACCTTCGCGCGCACGGCGTCAGCGAGCGCGCCAAGCGCCAAAAGGTCCGCCGCCTCGAGCTTCGCGCGGGCATCGTCGGGCAAAGTCTCCCCGGCGAGGCGCGCCCGCGCGATGCCAAAAATGCCAGCAGTTTCGAGCGCTTTTCGAACGAGTGGGCTCACGAGGTCGTCTCCTTGTCGCTTCCCCAGCGATGCAACAAATCGTGCTCGACACCGAGATGATCGAGGACGCGCCCGACCACCGTGTCGACGGCTTGGTCGAGGGTCTTGGTACGCCCGTAGAAGGACGGCATCGCCGGCATCACGAGCGTGCCGAGGCGCGACAGCGCCGTCAGGTTCTCGAGGTGCAGTGTCGAGAGCGGCGTCTCACGAGGGACGACGATGAGGGTCCGACGCTCTTTCAACATCACGTCTGCAGCGCGCGTGAGCAGCGTGTCGCTCGTGCCGTGCGCTACACGGGCGATCGTTCCCATGCTGCACGGGACGATGGCCATCGCGTGCCATCCCGCGCTTCCGCTGGCGAACGGAGCGTTGTAGTCGCGCGTCCCCCACACGGGCAGCCCGAGCTCCTCGCGAATGTCTCCACCGCACTCGATGGCCCAAACTTGGGAGGCCGTGCTCGACAAACAAACGCCGACCTCGAGCTCGCCGAGCGCGACGCGTTCGCGAAGGATTTGGGCGATGCGTTTGGCGTACGGAGCGCCACTGGCGCCCGTGATTCCCAGCACGATTTTGCGCGGTTTGGGCTTGGTCGCTGGGCTGTTCATGGCTTGTCTCCTCGAACGATCGAGGCCACACCGAACGTGAGGTCCTGGCCGCGAACGGAGGCGAATCCCGCACGAATGAGGGCGCCTTCGTACTTCTCGCGCGTGAGGAACGCCTTCATGCTCTTCGACAGGTACCCGTAAGCGGCTCGGTCACCCGATACGAGCCCACCGACGGTCGGAAGCACGAGGTCGCCGTACGCCTTGTGAAAAACCCGCGTAGCGAGCTTCGAAGGCTTGAAGAACTCGAGCACGACGAGGCGCCCTCCGGGCCGAAGCACACGGAACGCCTCCCGGACGCCTGCCTCGGGATCCGAGAGGTTTCGCACGCCGAACCCGCACACCACCTTCGCGAAGCTCGCGTCCTCGAACGGAAGGCGCATCGCGTCCGCCACCACGCGTTCGGCGAGCGGCGCTTTGTGTTTTCCACGGTCGAGCATCTCGCCCGAGAAATCCGAAGCCACCACGCGCTCGCCCGGGAAGGCGCGCACGAGGAGAGGGACGAAGTCCATCGTGCCCGAGCACAGATCCAGCACGGGTCCAGAAGCTGCCCCGGACAGCTCGCGAACCGCGCTCTTTCTCCACCGCGTGTCGATTCCGAACGACATCAGGCGGTTCAACCGGTCGTACGTCGGGGCTATCCGGTCGAACATGCCGCGGACCTCGGCGGCGTGCTCGGTCTCGTGGCCTTCTCGGCGCGCGACCTCGGGAATGGGTGCACTTTGCACGGGAGTGGTCATGCGTTCCTCTCGAAGCGGGCACGTGGTCGCGAAGCGGCAGAATAGGCAGCCTCTTCGCACCTCTTTAGAGGTTTCAAATTCTTTTGAAGGATGTAGGAGGCTCCGTCCGGCACGTCAAGGGCTGGGCTTTACGTTGATGAACCACGCACAACGGCGCCGCGGCGAAAGGCGCGACCCGCGGTGAACGTTCTCGTCGTCCGCCGCTCCTCACCATGTAGGAACCCACGGAGCGCCGATGGAACGTCCGAGCCTGTCCGAGCGTAGACTGAGCACAAGCCCTCCCGCAGCCGTGCCCATGTCCAATCCCTCTTCCGATTCCCAGTATTTCCAGCGCCCTCCACCCCCGGGCCGTTCGCGCGAGAGCACGATCGTCCTAGGAAGGGACGGCCGCTTCACGCACGACGGCGAAGAAGTCGAGCACCCGCGCATCGGCCAAGCCATGCACACGTGGATCGACCGGCACCCGGATGACGGCCGCTATATCCTCAACAACGGCTACGACTGGACCTACTTCACCGTCGAAGATGCCCCGTTTTTCGTACGGTCTGTCACGGACGACGGCAACGGGTTCCCCATCGTCGTGCTCAGCGACGGCACCGAAGAGCCCCTTGGAACACACCTGCGCCTCGGAGAGCACGACTCGCTCTATGTCCAAGTGAAGGCTGGGGACCTCCAGGGGCCTTTCGAAGCCAAATTCTCTCGCCATGCGCAAGCTCAGCTCGGTCCCTACCTGGTCGAACGGGGAGAAGAAGGCGTAGCCCTGCGCACCCTCAACGGGGTAGTCCCCCTTCCTTTGTGAAAGGCGGAAAGAGCGGTGGCTTCCCCCGAACCGGCGAGACCGTGCCCGTCTTGCCCCATCGTGGCCCGTTTTTGAGTATGCTCCGCGGACTCCATGCGCCTTCTCATCGCTGACAAGCTTCACCCGCGCGCCGTCGAAGAGCTGCGCACCCTGCCCATCGAGGTCGTCTACGAGCCCGAGCTCACGAAAGAGAGCCTCGCGACCCAGCTCCAAAATGTGG
>JAYUKI010000941.1:0-3027 GCA_043764595.1 Myxococcales bacterium
TCCTCTGGATTCAGCTGGGTCCACGTGACCGTGTCGCCGGCGATGGCGCCAAGCCAGGTGTCGCCGACGACGAGGCCCGTCGTGGCGTAGCTCACGCCGCCGAACACGACGACACGAGAGCCTTTTGCGTCGAACGCGAAGGCGTGCAGCGAGCGACCGACTGGCGCCGCGCCGGCCGAAACGAGCTTGGTGAAGGTCTTTTGGGCATTCCCGAGGTCGACGCGGTAAATGTCGGCGGAGTCCTTGTTGTCCTTGAGATAGCCGCCGTAGAGATAGTGCACGTTCGATCCTGGGGCTCGACCCGAGCGCCTTCCGCCCGCGGGCTCGGGAACGTCGCCCGTCGGCGTCCAGGGGTTCCAGGTACGCGCGGCCACGTCGAAGACGTATGCGTCGCTCACCGGCTCGCCATACGGCGCGTATCCACTTCCATGAAGCATGTAAACCGCACGCTTGGCGTCGTCCTCGAAGAACGTCGCGTGCTCGCGCGCGATTGGGCCCTTTCCAGCCTCCCAGACCACACGGGCCTTCCAATCGAGCACGCGCACGTCGACGGCCACCTCGGCGCGTGCGCCCTTGGCCTCGAGGATCACCGTGCCTTTCGGCGGAGCGTCGTACCCGGCGGAAACCACGAGCTCGTTTCCTTCGAGCACGGCCGCGAGCCCTTCGGTCGGCCGGAGCACGACCTCGCCTGGCGTGGCTCCGCCGAGCTCGATGGCTAGCCTCACGTTTCGGCCTTGGTCGACCGCGGCGGTCGGCGGGGCCACCACCTTGGCGGGCTGTGGTGCAGGCTCGGTGGGCACGGAGTCCGAGCACGACGCGAGGACCAGTAGCGCCAAGGCGCCAAGGGGCGCGCTACGAAACGTCCGAGAGAGCTTCATGGCCGCCGCATCGCAACCATCGTGCCTGTGCGAAGGTCGCAAAAAGCTCGAAAAATCGAGGGTTGCCGCCGGGCGCTTGCGAAAATTGACGGCGGAGCGTGCACCTTGCATCGAGGTTCGGGCTCGGCCGTCCAAGACTCTCGTCGCAAGGGCGACGATCCGTGAGTCCGATGCGGAACGGATCGTGCTGAGATGGGACCGAACTGCAAAGGAGCTCACGATGAACTTTTGGAAAGTGTCGACGTTCGTGTTGTCGGGTGTCCTCGGTCTTGGCGCCCTCTACGAGACCACGAAGACGGCGCAAGCCGACGCGCAACCGAACATGGTCTCAGCGCTCGCCTCCCTTCAAGTCTCGAAAGCCAGCCTGCAAAACGCCACCGCGGACAAGGGCGGCTACCGCGTGAAGGCCATTCAGAACGTGAACGACGCGATCGACAACGTGAAGAAGGGCATCGAGTACGACAACACGCACAAGAGCAAGGACGAGAAGAAGTAGGGCACAGCCTCACGTCCTGGGCCACAGGGGTGGTCCTTCGCAAGGGCACTTGGTGGACGGAAGGCCGTCCAGGGTGCCCTTCGCTGCGTCCAGGCAAAGTCCCGTGCCGGACCAGGGTCATGTTCTTTCCTGCGGTAAGCCACCACTTCCGCCGCGTTGGCTTCGCCGTCCCGTACGGTTTGCGCCGGTCGCCAAGCTCACGAACTCCGATGGCTTTCGAGGCGCTGGTCGCCGTAGGATGCGGCCCGTCGGATGCTCTTCAACGGCTTCTTGTTCGCCTACTTCTTCGCTGCGGTCTTCGTGCTGCGGTGGGTCTTGCCGCGGAAGCTCGTTGCGCCACTCCTGCTCGTCGCAAGCTACGTCTTTTACCTCTCGTGGGGACTGAAGTACGGAGCGCTCATCTTCGGGATGACGCTCTTCACGTATTTTGCCGCGTCCCGCATCCAAGAAGCAAAAGACCCTGCGCAGAAGAAGCGGAACCTCGCCATCACCGTGGTGCTCCTGCTCTTGCCGCTCGTGTTCTTCAAGTACACGGACTTCCTCCTCGGCACGGCGGGCGTGACCACCCGCCTCAAGCTCGTGCTCCCGCTCGGCATCTCGTTTTTTACGTTCGAGATGTTGAGCTACGTGATTGACCTCTATCGAGGCGGGCCCCAAGCGAAGAACGTCGGGCAGTTCTTCCTCTACATTGCGTACTTTCCTCATCTCGTGGCGGGCCCAATCGTTCGCGCGGACGAGCTCTTGCCCGAGCTCGCCAAAGAGCAAGAGCTCGACTCCGAAAAAGCCGCCGAAGGGGCGTTCATCGCCCTGTTCGGGCTCGTGAAGAAGATCGTCATCGCCGACAATCTCGGCGCGTTCGCCAACACGGTCTTCGGGGCGCCGGAGAAACAGACCGGCCCCTATTTGTGGCTCGGAGTTTTGGCGTACACCGGGCAAATCTTCTGCGACTTCTCGGGATACACCGACATTGCGCGGGGCACGTCGCTCATGCTCGGGTACGAGCTCCCGGACAACTTCGACTACCCCTACGCGAGCTCCGACATCTCGGAATTTTGGCGCCGCTGGCACATGACGCTCTCGCGCTGGCTCCGGGACTATCTCTACATCTCGCTCGGTGGAAATCGCGGAGGGGCGTGGCGCACGTACCGGAACCTCTTCTTGACCATGCTCCTCGGTGGTCTCTGGCACGGCGCGCGCTGGACGTTCGTGGCGTGGGGCGCCTACCACGGGGCCCTACTTGCCATTCACAAGCTCTATGTCGATCGAACGGCGAAGCTTCCGAAGATCGTGGCGCTTCGGAAGACGATTCCGTTCCGCGCGGTCGCCACGGTGGTGACGTTCCTTCAGGTCATGGTGGGGTGGGTGTTCTTCCGAGCGGAGACCTTCGAGAAAGCGAAGGCCGTGCTCGCCGGAATGGTTCACGCCAAAGGGCCCCTCCCGAAGTTCGAGACCTTGCCCGAGGACGTTCGCCGCGTGGTCGTGCTTCTTTTGGCCCTCTTCGTGATTCACGTGTTCGGCGTGTACAAAGTCGGACTGACAGTGCATCGCAAGCTGCCCGCTCCGCTCCGTGGGCTCGTGTGGGCAGGGTTTGCGTACGCGTGCTTCTTCTACGCGACGAGCTCGCCACTCTTCATCTACTTCAACTTCTGACAA
>JAYUKI010000942.1:0-10360 GCA_043764595.1 Myxococcales bacterium
CCGTCCGGCAAAGTAGCCGTCGGCATGCGTTCGGTCGAAAAGTGCTCGTGCATTCGTGCTCGTGAGCAGTTGTTCGAGAATCACGACCGCTGATTTAGCCGCCGACAAAGACCGGTTCATGGGCCTCATGCGGGCCGCTCGAGGGCGGCACGACGAGGCGGAGTCGCTGCTTCGGGCAGCGATCGGTGCCTATGCCCGATGTGGCGCCGATGGCCCGCGTTGGCGAACGGCACTTCATCTCGCCAGCATCTTTCCAAACGATCGAACGCCCGAGATTCGGGACTATTGTCAGGCGGCCCTTGCGAGTGGCGTTCTCAACCAGGCGGACAAGGAGGACGCCGAGATGCTGCTCGCACGAATTGGCAAGGGGATTGGCCCTTATCGGTGAGCTCGTGTCCACGACTTTTCCGTCGCGCCGGCTGGATCGTCGGGCAACGCGGGGAGAACGAATCGTTCAAGGTGTACTTCGCCCTACATGCCTGCATTTCTGCAGGTTTTTCCGCATGCGGCGTTGGCATGGCACCTGCTCTCCCGACTTCCGGGCGGCGAGTCGCCCCCGCAGGGAGAGTGACCATGAACCGATGGATTCGAGCAGCAACGCTCGCGACGCTCGTCACGACGGTCGCGTGCTCCGCCGAAACGACCGAGGAAAGCACGGCCGACACAAGCGAAGAAGGCATTCGGGACGCGCAGGGAAATGAGGTCGTCACCGCGACGTTGGATACCGCCCTCAAGACCTCCACCCAAGACACCTCGTCGCTTTCAGAGCGTGACGTTTGCCGAATTCAAAAAGGCACGAAGGTGAAGCTCGCGGGGCCCGTCACGATCGGAGGCCACGTGCGTGGCAGGCTGATGTCCGCCCACGGCTGCGCAGGAAAATTCGGCGGCGGGGCAACGGTCTATGTCTTCCGACAACACTTTTCGGGCTGGTCTGCGGCGCCCAATCCGCCGCCTCCCAACCCCAGCCTCCCCACCTGCTCGCCCGCCCGCGCGGTCGGCGTCGTGGCCGACAAACACAAGGCCCTTCTCGACACCATCGCCTTCGCCGAGGGGACACGTGGGCGCGGTCAGGACGGCTATAATGTGCAGTTTACATACGTCTATTTCAACGATTGCACCCGCCACCCGCGCAGAATCCAATCCTCGGGCGGTCTGCGCTCGGACGCGTCGGGGCGCTACCAATTCCTCAGCAGCACATGGGATACCCTCGGGTACTCCGCTTTTTATCCCGAGAATCAGGAGCGCGGCGCCATGGCGCTCGTGCGTAGGCGAGGCGGCTCGGTGCCCGAGTCGCGGGCGATGACCGCCACCGAGCTTGCGAACCTCATGGACCGAATCTCGTACGAGTGGGCCTCGCTCCCGCCGGGGCGGTACGGTCAGCCCAATTACTCCCAGTCGCGCATTCGCACGGAGTATTGCGCCGTGGCGAGGTGCTGACGTGAGGGGCATGGGGGCGCTCGTCGCCACGGTTGCCGTGCTCGCGATCGGCCTCGGCCGCTTCGTGCCCGCGCGGCGCTCGTCGCCGGTCGAGGCCCGCATCGCACCTACGAGCGAGAGCCACGAGGAGTCGGCCGCGTTCGAAACGGACGTCGCCCAAGCGCCCGTGCCCGCGCGCGAGACGACTCGCCCGCCCTCGGACAAAGGGGATATCTCCGAGCCGCCTCGCGGGGAATCCACTCCCCCCGAGAACGAAACCCTGGTTCGTGTACGAGAGCTCGAAGCGGCCGTGGATCGCGGCGATACGAGCGCGCTCCCACGGCTCCGAGCGCGCTCGCTCCGCGACAATCCAGAGGTGGCAGCGCCCCTCATTCGCGCAATAGGCCACCTTGCAGGGATAGCGCCGAGCGAGGAGAAGCGCGCCTCCGCCGAGACCCTCGCGGGCTGGCTCTCCCACGAGATGACGGAAGGCTCGAGCTTCGCCCGCGGCAACGTGTCGCTCTTGCTCGACGCGCTCGCCGACACTGGGAGCCCGAGTGCCGTGCTTCCGCTCGTGCGTGCCCTCGACGCGGGCACCCTCCCTCTCCACCAAGCAACAAAGGCTGTGGAAGCTCTTGGTGCCCTCGGAGATCCTCGTGGAGCGGAGGCGGTCACACGCTTTGAACAGGCACTCGATCGTGTACCGCCCGACGCCGCCGACGCCCCCGACTCCCACCTACGCGACGAAGCGAGAGCCGCGGCGCGCTTGGCGCTCGCGCAGCTCACTCCGGGGTAATGGGGACGGTCGGGTCGGCGCCATTCGGCGTCGTTTGGGTACGGCTTCGGGCTCAACGGGCGAGCGAAGCGGCGCGCTCGATCGCGGGGCGATAGGCCTCTTTCGCGCCGCCTTTGACGGGCGTTCCGTGCGCCGGAAGCAGGTGCTCGAAGTCGAGATCGAGCAGACCTCGTAGCTCCGCGGCTTTGGGCTTTGCGGCCTTGACCCAGCCCGGGCCCACGTTGTGCGCCTTCAAAAAGCCCATGAAGCGCATCATGATTTTGCCGACCAAGCTGAAATGCTCGTCTGGCGCGCCCCAGTTTTGGAGGCAGTCGCCGGGAATCAAGATGCCTCCGTGGCGGGCAAGGCGCAGGACGGCTTCGGACGGGCGCGTCGAGAACACGTAGAGGCTCGCGCCTTCGATGGGCAGCTTCGTGTCGGCATCGACGGCGGCATCGGGCTCGAAGTAGGGCTCGGCCTTCGTGTTGAACCCCGCAGTGTAGGTCTGCCCTCGAATGGCCCAGACTTTCGCGCCATAGCGGTCTTTGTAGAAGGCATCGTCGGCGCCATGGAAGCCCGCGAGCCTCAGTACGTCGGTCACCTTGCCGAGCGCTTCGAGCTTCGCGAGCCCTTCGTTCGTGAGGCGCACGCTGTTCACGAGTACCAGCCGCTCGCCTTCGCGGAGCACCACCATGTTGCGCGAGAACCGCACGGGGAGCGGGCCGGGGAGGCCAATCGTGCCCGTGACGAAGAAGATGTCCGGAAAGACCTCGACGAGCTCGCCATGGGGAAGCGCGGGCGGAAATGGCCTCGATTTCATCGCTCGTGCATAGATGGGCCCCGCGCCGGACGCAATCTCCGTCGGCTTCGTCCGGGAACCGAAGAGGGTCCTCGGTTCGCCCCAAGAGGCGCCCATCGGGCTCGATTCACTCGCACTTGCCCGTCTTGAAGAAGAGCCCCTCCTCGCAGGCTTTGCCGTTTAGAGTGCAGACGCCATAAACGGCAGTCCATCCTCCCTTGTCTTCGGTCTTCGTCGAAATCGTGCCGCCTTGTCGGCTGCAATACGACTGGGACTTGCCGCACTGGCCTCGATAGAAGGCCCACTCGTCGCAGCTCGTGCCGTCGGGAAAGGTACAACCCTTTTCGGTTAGGCTGTATCCGAGCTTGACGCAGTATTCCCCGGCGGGTGGCGGAACTCCCACGGAGCCGCGCTCGTCCTCGCTCGCGGTGTTGGCAGGCTTGGCGTCGTCCC
The DNA here is from genome assembly GCA_043764595.1 of Myxococcales bacterium. Taxonomy (GTDB): domain Bacteria; phylum Myxococcota_A; class Polyangia; order Polyangiales; family Polyangiaceae; genus JAAFHV01. Next base: position 3,444 of record JAYUKI010000942.1, read on the forward strand.
CGCAGCCCACGAGGCCAAGGTCCAAGACGAGGAGCGCCGTGCCCAGCGTGACGTGAAGTCGAAGGGAAGCCATGGTTTCTCTAGATTACTCGCAGATGCAGGTCTCGGCGAACGCGCTGTCGTGGCACTGCTTGCCGTTCGGGAGGCTGCATTGGGCGTAGCTTGCCGTCCACGTGCCCATGTTTTCGATCTTGTTCGAGACCGTGCCGCCGTGGAGGTTGCAGAACGAGTGCGTGCCGCCGCACTCGCCGCGGAAAAAGGCCCACTGTTCGCAGCTCGTGCCGTCGGGGAAGGCGCACTGTTCGCCAGCGAGCTGGTAGCCGAGCTCCGCGCAGTAGACCGAGGCCGGGTTGGCCATCCCAGGTACACTGCCGGTGCCTTTGTTGGCATTCGCGATGGGCTTGCACGCGGGAACAGGACTGGGAGCAGGGGTCGGAGCGGGAGTCGGAGCGGGAGCCGGGGTTCCGTCTTTGGTGACTGGAGTCGTGTCCGAGCCTTGCTCGGGCTCGGTTTGGGCGGCGCAGCCCACGACCATCGAGAAGAGAGCGACGAAGCCGGCGAGGTGGGCGAGATGGGTAATCTTCATGACGTACTCCAAGTTCAGGATGGTTTGCGAAGCGCCCGTTCTCGCGCTTCATCCCCCTGACACGGCGTCTCGCCCGCCATCCCACGCGTCTCGAACGATTTTCAGAATACGTTTCGAGACGCCTGCAACTACTTGAAAAGCCTCGTGATCGTGACGTCGAGCTGGCTCCTTGCCTGGCGGATCACGCTCGCAACGGCCGAAGGGGTCAGGCGGCGCTCGTCCCGCAGGAGGGCTTCGGTCGACTGAAGGACCTGCTGGCGAGCTTCGGCCACGCGCCGAGCGATGGTGGAACGTGGCGTCTTGTAGAGGTGCGCGAGCTGGTCCATCGTCAGGCCCTCGATGTAGTGGAGGCGGAGGATGGTTCGCCCGTTGGCGTCGAGCCCCTCGAGCACGCGCTTGAAGGCGTCCGTGAAGAGGTCGTGGGCGTGCTCTTTGACGTAACGAAGCTCGGGATCGCCAGCGACCGAGACCTCGTCCCCCAGGCCTTCCGTGGCGGGCCCAGAAGCGCGAAGGTGATTGAGCGCAGTTCGGGATGCGGCCACGCGTAGCCACCCTCCAAGGGCGCCTTTCCCGGTGTATTCTGCAATTTTCGGTGCGTGGCCTTCGCTCGCCATCATGAGGCGCTCGCGGAGCTTTTGCTGCACTTCGTCGACCACGTCGCGGCCCGCCCGAATCCGGAGAATGTAGTCCGGAACGCGGGCCATGAAGTGCTCCTCGAAGTACTGGAACGCGCTTCGATCGCCTTGGGACACTCCGCACGCCAGGTAGAGATCGGTCGCGTGAATCGTAGCGAGCGCTTCTACGGTTTTTGCGTGGAGTGCGAGGTGCTCGACGAAGCTCTCCGCCGAGATTCCGACTTTCGGCCACGCGGTTTGGCCCGCGACGACGAGAGCGGAGAGCGTGGCCTCGTCGACGTCGAGGTGCGCCTTCTCCCGGAAAATCGCGGCAAGTTGCGCGTGAGCCACGCCGGTCACTATACTCGCTGGGTCGTGTCCTGTCCGTCCGAAACCCGCCTCCAAGCCTTCGTGGACGGCGAGCTCTCGGAGGGCGAAATCGCCGAGCTGTCCGGGCATTTGGACACGTGCGAGGACTGCCGCACCCTCGTCGCGGTCGTGCAGCCGGTGCCCATCGACATGGACTCGTCGCGCACGGCCGACAAGATTGGCCGGTACGTGCTTCGGCGCGTCCTCGGAAGCGGCGGCATGGGCATGGTCTACGAGGCCGTCGATCCCGAGCTTCACCGGGTCGTTGCGCTCAAGGTTCTGCGCTCGGACCTCGAAGGGGAGCAAAAGCGGCTCCTCGGCGAGGCGCAGGCCATGGCCCTTTTGTCCCACCCGAATGTCGTCACGATTTACGACGTCGGACACGCGGGCGACCGGGCGTTCATCGTGATGGCGCTAGTGGACGGTGTCTCGCTCCGTCATTGGCTCGCGCGCGAGACGCATTCTCTCGATGCGATTTTGGATGCCTTCGAACAAGCCGCGGAAGGACTCCGTGCGGCGCATGGCGCGGGCCTCGTGCATCGCGACTTCAAGCCGGAGAATGTCTTCGTCGCGAACGACGGTCGCGTGTTGGTCGGGGATTTTGGCCTCGCCGTGAGCCTCGATGCGGAATCGAACGAAGCGGCCGGCTCGCTCGCGTACATGGCGCCCGAGCAGCGCGCGGGCGAAAAAGTCGATGCGCGGGCCGACCAATACGCGTTTTGCGTCGCGCTCGAGGAGTCCGTGCGTTCGAGCGGCGGCGCTCCACGTTGGCTCAAGAAGCTCCTCGCACGAGGAACACAAAAGGCCCCGAGCGAGCGCTTTCCTTCGATGGACGCGCTCTTGAAGGCTCTTCGCAGCGATCGTCGTGATTTCACTCGGACGGGCGTCCCAGTCGTGGCGTCCCTCGTGGCGCTCGGTCTCGTCGTCGGTTTTGGATTGTGGGCGCGTGCGCGGAACGAGCCCCATTTGGCGGAATGCCGAGCCACCGAAGCCGAGCTGACGGCGGTTTGGAATCCGGCCGTAGCCACGAAGCTCGAACAGGCCTTTCTACGCACGAAGAGCCCACTCGCCGACGGCACTTGGAAAAGGACACGCGTCGCGCTCGACGAGTACGCGACGGCTTGGGTCGCCGCGCATCGACGCACGTGCGAGGCCCCGCGAAAGACGACCGAGGGCACGCAGCTCTACGACGTGCAGAAGAGCTGCCTCGGCGAGCGCCTCGAGATCGTACGCGCCATTGCCACGAGCCTCGAAGGCGTCGACGGGCCGATGCTCGAGCAAGTGCCGGCCATTCTTCAGCTCCTGCCGCGTGTGGAAGCGTGCGAGGACGCGCGGGCGATTGCGCTCCTTGCGCCGCCGCCGTCGGCCGAAAAAGTGGCTGCGGTCGAAGCGGCGCGAAAGAAGATTGCGGCCGCGTCGACCACGCTCGTGGGCGGACGCTACAAAGACGGTCTCGTTCTCGCGGACGACGCTTGGGCTTCGGCCAACGGGACTGGCTATTTGCCAGTGCTCGCCGAGGCGTACCTTTGGGTCGGGACGGCGCACGGTCGGCTCGGCCATACGCAGGAGTCGGAGCGCGCGCTCGAACAAGCGGCCTCTTCGGGGAGCGCCGGACGCGCGCCCGCCATCGCGATTCGTGCATGGATCAAGCTCATGCAGTTCGTGGGCTATGAAGGAAAGCGCTACGACGACGGCGCGCGCTATGCCGACTATGCCAAAGCCGCGCTCGAGTCGATGCCAGGCGCGTTCGAGCTCGAGGCGGAGCGGCTGGCGTGGTCGCGCGCGATGCTTCTCGATCGCAAGCGCTACGACGAAGCTCTCGTGATCTCGCGGCAGGAGCTCGCTCTCGTGGAGCTTCGTTTCGGGCCCTCGCATCGGCTCTCGGCGACGGCGCTCGACGGACATGCGGGCGTGCTGGTCGGCCAGTGCAAGCCTCGCACGGCGCTCGATCCGCAGGCCAAAGCTTGCGCCATTCTCGAGAAGGAATATGGCGCGACACATCCGCAGCTCGCGCTGTGCCTCGGGAACCTCGCGTCGCTTCACGCGAACCTCGGCGAGCATGAAAAGGCGCTCGAAATCAAGCAGCGTGCCCTCTCCATGTTCGTGGCGTTGCCGGGCCATCCGAACCACGTGGCCATGGCGCATCGGAACATGGTTCGTTCGCTTCTGGAGCTCGGACGCCTTCCGGAGGCTCAAAGCGAGCTCGACGCGGCGGCGGCGCTCAGCCATCGCGAGTCGGACGAGACGAGCGTCATCGTGCTGCGTGGCGAGCTCCGACGTCGCCAGGGGAAGCTCGCCGAAGCCCTCGTGGAGCACGGGCTCGCCGTGCAACGAACTCGTTCGAACGAGCCTTCGCGCCGCATCGATCCACTGTTGGCACTTGCCGAGACGAACCTCGTGGCTGGGCGCCCTTCCGAAGCCGTGCAGTCGGCCAAAGAAGCCTCGACGCTCGCGCGCACGGTGCACGGCGAGACCTCGTGCCGTATCGCCGAGCCGATACGCGCGGAGGCCGAGGCGCTTCTAGGGACTGGGCACGCGGCGGAAGCTTTGCCACTCGCGGAGCGAGCGCTTGCCGCATGGAAGGCCGCAGAGTCGGATCCGCTCGCCGAGGCCCGCGCGGCGTTCGTCGTGGCCCGAGCGCTTCCCGCAGCCGAACGGGAGAGAGCCAAAGGCCTCGCCGAGAGGGCGCTCGAGAGCGCCAAACGAAGCGACCGCGACAAGCCGCTCGTCGCCCGAATCGAGGCTTGGCTCGCGCAGACGCGGTAGCCGAGGACGACACCCGATCGTTCCGGAGGGGACGAAGATCTGACCACGAAGGGGATCGTGAAACCCGAGCCTCGTCCGATCGAGTGCTCAGGAGCGGCCCTTCCATTTCATGACCTGGCGGAGGGCGACGGCCATTTTTCGCCCGCGGGCCTTGTCGTGGGCGCGCCGGTTCGTTCGCGAGAGCTCGTCGCGTAGGCCTGTCGCTTCTTCGACCCTCTCCGGATCGAGAGCCCCCTTTGCGATGGCCCGTGCGACGGCGCAGCCTGGCTCCCCTTCGTGCCGACAATCGCGGAAACGGCACGCGCCGGCGTAGTGCGTGACGTCCTCGAACGTGGCGTCGATGCCCTCCTCGTTGCCCACGAGGGCGACCTCGCGCATTCCGGGAGTGTCGAGGAGCACGCCACCACCGGCGAGCACGTGAAGCTCGCGGTGGGTGGTGGTGTGGCGCCCGGTTCCGTCGCTCGCGCGGACCGCGTTCACCCGAATGGCGTCGTGTCCGAGCAAATGGTTCACGAGGCCCCCGAAGAGCCGAGGAACGCGAGCGTGCGTCCTTCGGCCACGAGCCCTCGAATGGCCTCTAGGCCAATGCCGGCGAGCACGTCGACCGCGTATACGGGCACTCGACCGCTTGCCATTTTGGCCTCTTCGAGGCGCTCGGGTACGTGCTCCGAGATACCCGCTTTCGTGAGAAGAACGGTTGCCGAAATGCGGTGTCCGTGGGCGAGCGCGAGGTAGCGCGAGAGCCTTCGAACGCTGAAATCGGCATCGAGGCCCATGACGATGACGACGAGGTCCACGTTGGCCGCGACCACCTGGGTGGCCTCGGCTTTCCCGACCCGCCGTCGTTCGAATACCGACGTTCGCGGGAGCACGTGCTCCACGAGCTGGCGCGCCTCATCGAAGGCCACCCAATCGCCGGCGACGGGCCAAAAGGTTTCGGTCACGAGCCGCTTCGGAACGAGCAGCGTGCGCTCCCGTCCGTCTTCGCCGAGCACGCGTGCTCGCATTCCTTCGGCCCGAACCACACGACCCAGAGCCAATCCTTCCCTTGCGATGGCAGAGAACGACGCTTCGACCTCGGATGAATACCCGATCGACTTCAAAAACATGGCAAACCTCACCAAAAAACCACAACGATCCTGAGCCTCTCCAATTCGCCATGCGCGGAGGGGCAAACTTTGGGTCGTCTTCCACGGGGCGGCGCTTTTCAGCGCGCTCCGTGGCGGTTTCAGGCAGTGGTCGACATGAAAACCAAAGGTAGCTCACGAGAGGACCATGCGCTCGTCGTTCGTAGTGTTTTCCGAGGGCCAGAAACGCCTCGGCCCAGAGCGCCTTGCGCGAGGGTCCTGGCAAGGGGCGACGCTCGGACCTTCACGAGCGCCGACGCGATCGATCTGCCCATGCCCGCGCCGAGGCCCGAGCCGAGGCGTGGTACGATCAAGTATGGCCCGTCCCGTCCTGGTTGGTGTCGCTGCCCTGCTCGTGGTGTCCGCTCTTTGTGCGGCTTCGCGCCCTGCCTCGGCGTGCGGAGGCTGCTTCATTCCGCAGGAAACCCCCAGTGTCGTTACCGACCACCGAATGATCCTCTCGGTGCGAAGAGGGGAGTCCACCCTCTATGACCAAATTCGGTATCAAGGCTCGCCCGAGTCCTTCGCGTGGGTATTGCCGATTTCGGGCGAGGCACAGGTGGGCCTCTCCGCCGATGGGCTCTTCGGCGTGCTCGACCAACTGACCCAGGTGACGGTCCTCCAAGCGTTGCCATCGGCCTGCCCTGGGCCGCCTTGCGCGATCCCGACGGCGACGGCGACCGCGACTTCGGGACCGAACGACATCAATAGCGTCACGGTCACCAAAAACGAGGTCGTCGGTCCCTACGAGACCGTACAGCTCCAGGCCACGAACCCAGAGTCGCTTTCGGAGTGGCTCGCTGCGAACCGGTTTTCGGTTCCAGAGGACGTGAAGCCCGTGATTGCGCAGTACGTCCGCGAGAAGTTCAATTTCCTGGCGATAAAGCTCATCCCAGGCGCGTCGGTGCAGGCCATGCGGCCGGTTCGCGTCACGACCAAGGGCGCCTCGGTCACGCTCCCGCTGCGAATGGTCGCCGCGGGGACGGGAGCCGTCGTTGGCATTGGGCTCTGGGTGATCGCCGAAGGCCGCTACGAGCCACAGAACTTCCCTTCCTTCGTCATTCCGCAGGAAGAGCTGGTCTGGGACTGGGCGAGCTCCCGCTCGAACTACTCCGAGCTTCGCGGTCGAAAAAGCGCGCTCGCGAGTGGGCGAGGATGGGAGGTGGAGTCGAGCATCCGCGTTCCGTCTCAGAGCCTCGAAGCTCGGATCAAGTCGCAGCTCGGGCGGCCCGGCTCCGACGCGGGCGACTACGCCGCACTACCTGGCGGCGATGCCGGCGTGGGAAAGACCGCCTCCGAGGTGCGAGACGAAGATCTGGCCGTGCTGCTCGACCCGAGCCTAACGTCGGTGCGCGTAACGAGGATGCGCGCCGATCTTGTGCACTCTGCACTCACCGAGGATTTGGTCCTCGCCGCCACCAGCGACCAAGCGATCCTCGGCACGACCCGGCAGCC
>JAYUKI010000943.1:0-10358 GCA_043764595.1 Myxococcales bacterium
GTTCAAATCGAATACGAGAGGGGTAGACTCGAGAGTCACTGCCGGATTGCCAGGTAGTGTAGCGCGGACGATGGCCTGGTGCTGGCCCTGGGCAAGGCCCGGATTGTTGGCAACGCCCGGAGTTGCCTTCGCTTCACAGGACGAATACACGAGGTCTTTCCCCAGGCCTTTCCAGCTGCCTGCAGGATGCACTTGCATCCCGGCATCCGAGCTCGCACGCCAGGGCTTCCCGTCGACGATCGTCTCGTATTGGAGCAGGGCTTCCCAGGGCTTGGCCTCTGCAGAGAGTGCCACCTCGAACGAGACTTGCGCCGCCGAGACTTGAACCGAGCATTGCGCACCGGCAGCCACGGTTAGCGGTTTCACACCCGCGTCCGTTCGTTGGAGCGTCCCGAGAGTGGTGGGTTTGGCCGCGGCCGGCCCCACGGTGAATTGGATCGCCGTCGGTGCCTCTCCACTTTCACAGGTCGAAGCGACCGTTACCTCGTAGGTTGCGCCAACCTCGAAGCCCTCGGTCGGAACGAAAAGATCGGGGCGGCCTGTCGCTCGCTCTCGCGTGAAAGCGACCGTCTCGGGGCCTCCTAGTGTGGACTTGGTGAACGCTGTCGCTGGCTCGGACGCCGATGCAACTCTCGCGGCAAAGACCAAGGCGCCTGGAGCATTCGAGGGGATCGTTTTGCCAGGTTGGGGTAGCAACTCCGTCCTCCTTCCGTAGCAAATGGGGGCCCCGCACGCGCTGGCAATGCCTTCCGAGACGACGAGCGTCCCGCTGAGTGCCGTGAGGAACAGGAGGGAGGCTGGGCTGAGGTGGTTCATGTCGAGGTGAATTGCAGCGGATGTGCCACGATGGATCGCACGAAATCGGCGCATTTTCGGCCGCGCCATGTGCCAGATGTGCCAAGTCGCGACCCGGTTCGCATTCCAGCGACCGGCCCCAAATGGCACGCCAAATGAACTCCACTACACGAAGGCACCAACAGGGCCGACTGGAGTATCGTGGTCCAGTTCGTTCCTCACGGTCGCGGCTCCTTTTGGCTAACGTTTCGGGTGGCGCAACGACCAAGCGCGAGATCTCCGAGTCCCTTGTGGGTCCGACCGGGATGGAGGTGGGCCTCGGATGGGCCCCATCGCCGAGCCGGGCGACTGACGCGGACTCAAGCCAATCGTGGAGCGTCCGTGGCACTCCGGCTCTCTGGTCGAGCATTGCGCCATTCGGAGGCGTGCCCCATGCTGACGGGCGGGACGTTCGACCGCCCAAGGCCGCCGGATGCTCCGAGAAACGCGCATCAAAATGCTCGAAGCGGGACTCTTCGTGCCAAGCGGATGCCGGCCACGGGTGCGGCGTCGAATACGCGACCCCGTTGTGGCTTGGGACGACTCAACGCCGCCCGAGGGCGTCGAAGGCCCAGTCCACATCGGGCCCCGTGAGCTCGTGGCCCCCTTCCCGCACTCGGACCGTGTGGGCGAAGCCAGCCTCTGAAAACGAGCGGCTCGCCTCGAGCGCGGACACCCGATGATGAGGATCGTCGGTGCCCGCCAAGATGGCAAGCTTCGGCACGACTCCGGAACGACGTGCAACAGGCCCGGAGACGCCTCCGAGGAGGACGGCGATCCCGTCGAAGCGTGGGCCAAGACCGTCAGCGGCCGCCCGCGCTGCCATGAACGCACCGTTCGAGTAGCCGACGAGCCAACTTCCCCCCACGACCTTGGCATCCTGGCGGGCGCGAGCGACGAGCGCAGGCCATGCCGCCGTCAACCGTCGCGCCTCTGCCAATTGCCCACCTTCTTGCGGCCAGCAAACGAAGTCCTGCGGTTTTGCCTCCCAACTGCAAAGGCCCGCCTCACCGTACAGAGCTAGAACGCTCAGCCCTGCGGCCTCAGCGCGTCGCCTCACGAGGTCGAGCGCGTCAGCGTCCGCCCGACCCGAGAACTTTCCATGCAAAAAGACGACGAGCCCTTTCTTTCCGCGTGAGGTCGCCATGCATGCGACGGGAGCTCTCGGGGTTTGCGCGTCGCACGGGGGGATTGGAGCGACCGGGGTACTGGGCACGACAGCTGGAGAGGCCAGGCCGAGACGAGTCGCGAGGGCGTCTCGGCGCCCATCGAAGTCCGGCCCTTGTCCCACGACCGCGAGAACGGTTCGTGCTCGCGCTCGGGCGTCCTCGAGGTCGCCGCGCTCCTCCGCGAGCGTAGCCAGCCGTAGCGCGGTCCATGGCGCGACCCAAACAGGCTCTGTCACGTGCAACGCATCGAGGCGCTCGAGCAACGCCCGGGACTTCGCGCTGTCGTGGAGATCGCGGGACGCGACCACGGCGGCCCAATAGAGGGCCCCCGGATCGCGCGGGTGCCGCTCCAGCATGCCCTCGAGCTTCTCGATGGCCTTCTTCGCGCCGAGCGCCTTGACGTCCCCGTTCACCGTGTCGCCCCGCACGTCGAGAGGCGTCGCCTCGATCCGGCCGCGGAGGGATCGGGCGAGCGCCGCGGAGAGGCTCGCGTTTGGATCGCCGAATTGCGCGCGTGCCCCGTCGTTCTCGGACCCATAAAAGCCGCCGCGGAGCGACACCGTCGCGTTCGAGCAGGTGAGCTCCAAACTCGACCGGAGCTCGACGCGCCAGGGCTTCTGCGCGGCCTCCGACTCCGGCGTCGCGGGCGTCGCCACGACAATCGCTCGCATCGGAATGGTGAATGGCAAGCCATCTTCGCCCCCGGCGGAGCGATGTAGGCTGAAGTGGAGGTGTCGGTTGCCCGCCATTCCGGTGCGCCCCATCGTTCCAAGCCGGGCACCGGCAAGGACCACCTGACCTTTGCGCACCGAAACCTGGTCCAGGTGCGAGTACGCAGTGAAATAGCCACCGGCATGCTCGACGACGACGTGGTTGCCGAACCCCGCACCCGGGCGGACCGCGTCCGGCAGGGCCCCCTCGACGACGCGCACGACCGTGCCCGCAGCCGAAGCGACAATCGGCACCTCGACGGCGCCGGGAGCAGCGAGATCGAGTGCATGGCGCGTGTTGTCGTTGGAGTGCGAGAGTGGCTTGGGCGAGAGGTTCCCCTGCTGGCACAAGGCGACCTCGCCGGCGGGCACCGGCAACCGCAATAGGGGCTCGCCGTCCGGCAGAGTTTGCGGCGCTGCAGCCAGAGTGGGCGAAACGACGTTGAGACTCGGGGCACCCGCCGCGTGGTGACAGCCGGCGGCGGCCATCGCGAACCCAAGGGCACAGGCCCGAAACCAAGCCCGCGAATCTGGACGATGTCGCAATCGATCCTGTGCACTGGATACCGAGGCGGCGTGTTGCATGGTTTGGTAACGGCCAGACCGCACGCATATTCCACACATGGGCCGACCCGTCCGTGACTGGAACAGGCAGAGCTCGCTCAACGCTTGGCGTTGTGGTTGGAGAACCGGAAGGCCTGAAGCGCCGCCGCCGCCGCCAGCGCTCGTCGCCGTAGCGTTCGGCAATCACGGGGGTATACTTGGCCTCGTGGATTTGCTGTGTGGCAAGGTGCTGGGAGGAAGGTACGAGCTCCGTGCCGAACTAGGTCGCGGAGCGATGGGGGTGGTCTATGAAGCGTGGGATGTCCGCCTCGGCCGCATGACGGCCGTAAAGGTTCTCACGCGGGCCATTGAAGGGGATGAGCGGTCAATTCGTCGCTTCCGGCGCGAGGCCACGGTGCTCGCTCGCCTCTCATCGCCCCGCCTCGTTCAGGTATTCGACTGCGGCGAAACGGAAGAAGGAACGCCGTACCTGGTGATGGAGCTCGTTCGCGGCATTGCGCTCGATGCCGCACTCCGACAGGATGAGCTCACTGTCGATGCTTCTTTGCGTACGGTCGTCGAGGTTTGCGAAGGACTTCAGGTTGCGCACGAGGCGGGCGTTGTCCACCGCGACCTCAAGCCCGCAAACGTGATGCTCACCGATGACGGGGCGAAAGTCGTCGATTTCGGCGTTGCCTCGATTGTAACCGACGAGCTCGACCGTTCGGCATCGATCGTCGCTGGGACTCCCCGCACGATGTCGCCGGAACAGCTCTTGGGCGAACGAACAAATGCGCGGAGCGACGTTTTTGCGATTGGCGTCCTTGCCTATCGCCTCTTTGCCGGACACTACCCGTTCGTTGCAGACTCGATGGCGGCTCAAATGTTTGCCATCCTGAGAGGTCATACGCCCCTTCACGAGGTCGGCCCCGTATCTCGTTCTGTTTCGGCGTGTGTATCCAAGGCGCTATCTCCTGACCCATCGCAACGCCAGCAGTCGGCAAAAGCGTTCGCGGACGAGCTATTTGCCGCGTTTGACGAGGAACCACGCCATTCGGTGGCTCACCGCCCCACCACGTCCGAATCAGACGCGACGGAGACACTCAGCGACGGCGACGCAGATCTGATCACCGCAGGTCAGAGCAACGCATCGTCCGTGGCGAGCCCCCAGGGTCTGCCATCGTCGTCTACCGAGGAGAAACATCCCGATGCGCTTCCCGCCGAGCGAACAGCGAAAGACATTCGTATCTGGAGCGGCCCTGGAACTGCTGCTCTCGGGCTCAGCGCCCTCGCGTTAGGGCTACTGGCCGCCACCTATTCGCCCAGGGCCCCCGCCGCTGCGGTGCCCTCGTCGACAGCGATTCCGGTTTCGCCCACCCCAGAAGGACCGTCTGCCACGCCCGTCGTCACTCGACCCACCGCCACGGTTGCCGTGGCCCACGACGCCGCAGCGCCTCGGCAGCCGTGGGCACCAGCTTCCGTGCGGCTTCCCCGCCAACCGAGCGCGGCAACGCAATCGGCTCCGATTCAAAGTATTCCAACCGAGGCATCCGCCCCGAGATCGGATAGTTCGGGGTCCATTGCCCCCCTTCCAAAGTACCTGTAGCGGAGCGCTTACCCCGAGCCTCACTGAAGCCGGACGGTCGGAAGGGCGAGTTTGCAAGTGGACCATAGGCGCCCGGAGGACCTCCACGTTCCTGCGTTCTGTTGCCCACCCTCCGGCAAAATGGCCGCGTGATCTTGTACGGCCGTCACCCTCGTCGCAAGCCGCCTTTGACCGAATTCAAGGTGCGCGCCGCGACGTGATACCGTTCGTGCGCAACCTCTCCCGCGGCTAGTCTCTACGAGGCTACAACGTCAACCGCTTCACCGATGCTCGAGGAAGCTTCAGGACCCACCATGACAAATCTGTCAACCGCGACGTCGCCCCGGGACCGGCGCGCGCCGAGGGCGTATGTCCTTCGTTCCGTCCGGGGAAGTGCTGAACCCACGAAGCTGTCCATTGCGAAGACGGACGCCGGAAAACTCTATGTGGGAAGCGCGCACGGGAGCGACATGCGAATCGACGACCGCCTCGTGTCGCGCCGTCACTTCTCAGTCGAGATCGACGGAGACGGGCTAGTTATCGAAGATGTGGGCTCCACGAATGGGACCTTCATCTCTGGTATGCGAATCAAATGTGTCACCTGTTCTGGTGGCGAAATCGTACGAATCGGCGAAGTAGACCTTAGTGTAGACGTAGACCTTTCCGAACACACCGAAGCTCCCGAGCTCCGCTTGGCATTCGGGCCGCTACTCGGCGCGAGTCTGGCGATGCGAAGACTCTATCGTACATGCGACAAGCTCGCCGCCGCGGCGGCGACACTCTTGATCGAAGGCGAACCGGGAACGGGGAAACTGGCCCTTGGTCGTGCAATTCACCTCGCGAGGTGGGGCAGCATGGAGGGCTTTCTCGAACTTGACGCAGCAGTGGTCGCGGATGACAGCGAGCCCCTCGAAGGCGTGCGCACGGTCTTCATCCGTCGCCTCGATGCGGTCCACCTAGAAGCGCAGGAGACCATTGCCTCGCAGGTCGAGCACTGGAAGCGGCAGGGCCTGCGCGTGATGGCAAGCACGCGCCGAGACCCCTATGTACTGTCAGAGCGCGGCGCATTCTCGGAACGACTTCTCGAGATCATTTGTGAGAGTTGCGTATCACTTCCACCGCTTTCCGCTCGTCGAAGCGACATCATGCTTCTTGTGGAAAACTTCTGTCACGAGCTCGGCTATACATCCGAAGCAATACCCGTGAGACGATTGGCAGAGCTGCCAAGGAGGGACTTTCCCGGGAACGTCGCCGAGCTGCGGAACCTGGTCAGGCGAATGATTCTCGGCGAAATTGTAGGCAAGCGCGCCGCAAGAGGACCGATGCCAACCATCGAAGAGATGGGCCTAGTCCTCGACTTCCGGGATATCGTCGTTTCGCTAGCCCGCTTCGCAGATGCAAAAGACGAGGTCGTCGCCAGGTTCGAGAGGGCGTACGTCACGTTTGCTATTGCAGCTCATGGCGGCCACGTCGCGAACGCTGCGGCGGCTTCCGGCCTCTCCGCCCGCTACTTCAACGTCGTTCGCGCGCGCTCTAGGACTGAACCGTGAGCCCCTGGGTTCGGTGGGTACTGTCGTCGTCAGCGCTGCTGGCGATCGTATCTGGCTCAGGTTGCGAGAACGGACATACGATTCTCGTAGAAGTGTACTCCGAGCCGGTCGACCAATCCGCCATTTCGCTCAATGTCGAAGTCGTGCCCACTCGCGGAACCATCGAAACCAAAGTCGTCAACATACCTGCGCAATCGCTGCAGCAGAGTCCACCCTGGCTTCTGGGGACCATCGCGGTACGGTCGACGGACCCGTCCGCCTCAGCCCAGATTAGGGTCGCAATGGCGGTTGGCAAGTCCGTTGCGGAATGCAACCAACCCACTTCGGGATGCTTTACTGGGGCAGAGCGAATCACGTTCGATGACAACGGAGTGAAAGCCCCGCCGTCGCTTCTCGTTCGCTCAATCTGCAAGGGTGCAGTTTGTCCCATTGGCTCGCGTTGCGACGAGTTCGGCACATGTCAGTACTTTGAACCGTCGCCACCAGCATCTCCGGACGACGCCTACGCGAAGCTCGTATTGCAGGACCGGCCCAGGCACTACTTCCAGCTTGACGAGGCTGAGGGGCAAACTGTCTACGATCGGATAACCCCAGCGACCGGCCAACTCGATCCGTCCGTCGGACTCAGGACGACAGGAGCTCTCGTTGGCATTGCCCGAACCGCCGTTCAACTGTCAACCTTCGCTGGACCGGTACGCTCGATTCGCTTTCCAAGGCTTACATTTCTGTCCAAGGACTTCAGCATCGAGGTGTGGGTTCGACCGAGTCGGGAAAAGAGCGAAGAATATAGTCCGATTTTCGAGCAGGGGGACTTTGTCAGCGGAATGAGAGTGGGCTTGGATCGGCAGGCTCCGTTTATCTACATCAATCGAGAGGGGGTGGGCCTCGACCGCCCCACCACAAATGTGTACCTGCCTACCGACAGGTTCTCCCATCTCGTGTTCACCGCAGGAGCGGGCACCGCAATTATGTATGCAAATGGCGACGAGGTGCGCCGCTATACGTACAATGACAACTCTGCGGTAAAGAGTGCACCCAGGGAAAGCACCATTGGTTCGGAAGACGGGGTCCTAGACGCAGCCATTGATGAGCTTGCCATCTACGACTACGCGCTCCCTAGAGCTACCGTTGCCGCGCACCACGCGGCTGGACGTAGTTTGCCTGCGCGTTCGGGAGCCTCGAAATGAAATGGGGGGCTATTGGCCTCACGGTGGTGACGCTTTCCGCGCCTTGTGGCGATGCCTTCGGAGAGGAGCCGGACTGGGCCGCAGAGAAAGCAGCCGGCGACGCAGCCATGGAGGCGGACCGCGCCACGGACGCACTCGTCCGCTACGAAAATGCCGCACGCATTCGTTGGTCACCGGTGCTCGACTACAACCGGGGAATGGCAAGCTTTACGCTGAAAGACTACGCGTCCGCGCTAACGTGGTTTGAGTCCTTCGAACAAAGCGCACCGCCTGAGCTGAGGGCGAAGGTTGTCGGCCTGAAGGAGCTCAGCGCGTCACTACGAAAGAAGGTCGGCTCACTCGTGATCGACTGTTCGCGATGTCCCCCGAACGTTCGTGTCGGCATCGGTGACCAGCGGGCGACCGGGGTCGGTCCCTTTTACCTGAATCCCGGAAACTACACGGTAAATGTTTCAGCGCAGGACTTCGAGACCTTTGTCGCGCGGGAGACCGTGAATGAAGGCGAACGAGTCGTTCTTGCGGCGACGCTCGTTCCTCGTCGGGCGAGCATTCGGATTTTTGGAGCACCGCCTCGCGCGGTGGTATGCGTCGATGAGCAACCGTGCCATGCAGTAGGTGACGCGCTTCTCGTTCCGCCAGGAACCCATGCCATTCAGGTCCGAGCGCCCGGTTACGCGGACTTGGTCCGCAACGTCGAGCTCAAGCCGGGCCAAAAGAGTGTTGTTGACGGCTCTCTACGGAAGGACGGAACCATCTTTGGAAGTCCGTGGTTCTGGGGCGGTACTGTCCTAGCGGTTGCGGCAGGAGTGATCGTCGCGGTTGCCGCTACCTCCGGGGCACGACCCGAAGGCAGCCTGGCAACGTTCGACTTGCGGTAGCTATCCGTCCAGAACGCACTACGAGTGCGTTTGGCTCGTGGCGGGGCCCCTTACCCGATAGCGCCTCTATGGACGTCCCATCTGCGAACGCGAGAAGGCGGAATTCGCAATGTTCGGGCATGTGGCGAGCCGAACGGAAATGGCCACTAGATTACCCGTACGGCGGCGCACGCGAAGCAGTGCTCGATTCCAAAGATTTGCGGGCGGTCATCTCCCATAGCGCCCGGACCACCGCCGTCTCCCTTTCCACTGGGCCGCCGGAAGATTGCGTTGGCTGGGCCTCTCTAGCGCACAAGGACACGCCCCGCAGCGTTGCGCATGGTGGGCACTACACGGGGATCGGTTGATATCGACTCAAGTGCAGACTGGGTCGCTTGGGAGAGCGTCGCGCGACCGTGGCTTGGATGGCCACAAGCTCCGACCAGAGCTATCCTCTCGGCCGGCTGCAGTGGACGACCTGTATGGCCAAAAAGCGTTCCGAGGTCAGCCGTGGGCGATGGCGGAACGCGACGAATCCCGTCGATCGCGTTCCGAGGAGTCGCAAGAAACGCCTCGAAGATCGGCGAGCCTTGCGCCACACGCCGTTGAGCAGGCGAGCTCACGGCACGGACACCCACGTAGGGAAACATGACGTTCGACGCGTCTGGACACGAACGGAAGTTCGCGGCCATGTCCGGGCATACGGGGGTGTCCGTAAGCGCGTCAGGCTCGCCGTCGAGGTGGCCTGTGGTATGCTCCAGGCCAAAGAAGTGACCCGCCTCGTGAGCGAGGATGACTCCGTCGAGGTCGGCGTTCCCGTCCGGAATGCTCGCAAGAACCACTCCCGATGCATCATTGCCCGGCGCGTTGGCCACGCCGGGGGTTCCTGGCGAGACGCCCAACCACGATGTGGACTGGCTCTTTTCCGAGAGGAACACATGCAGCGACTGCGCCCCCTCAGCCACCCTCGTTTCTTGGAAAATCGTATCCAGCTCCGAGTCTTCGACCGTTACAAAGCGCGCAGGAATTTCGTGGAATCGTATTCTGCCGTTCCGCAGACCGTAGAGCTCAAACATGTTGGCAAAGAACGCGTTCATGCGCTCCACGACCGCCGGGGTCGTGGCTGCATTTTCTGGGGTGATCGCGATGGGCCCGCCGAGGCGAAGACCGATTGGCAAGTAAACGTCGAGCCCGAGAGTGCCTCCGTGGAACTCACCATCGGGTGTAGACTGAATTTGTACTTTCGCCCGAAGGGTCCCAGCCCCACGGAAGCTGACCTGCCAGATTCCTGGAACGACCTTCGGCATTACGTCGGGGTGCTGGCTCTGCGGGATTTGAACCGCCGCCGACCTACCAAAAATGGTCCCACTCGTAGTGTTCGATCCACCGAACGGGGTTCCAGCGCTATGGACGAAGCGCCCATTCGGCGAACGAACGCTCATAATCGCGAGCGCCTCCGAGTGGCTATCGGATTCCACGGACACATGAAATCCGAGAGTGTTTGGAGGTACGGTGAAGCTCACGGGAGCAAATTCCTTCACTGTCCCCAAGTCGAGCACGGTGAGCGGCTGGGTAGGGCCCCCGTCGAAGGCAGGAAGGATGCTCGTCGCACCGGCCGGAGCGTTGCCAACCGTAGCTGGGTCGACGCGAATGGGTGCAGGCGCCAAGTCACCTGTCGGGACGGAAGCGTCTGCTGGCAGGACGTCTTCGACGAGGCTCTGGTCGCCGCATGCGATCATTGTTGTGGCAACGAAAAGTGGGAATCCAAAGATCGAACGGTTCATCGGTATTCTCCAGTTTCGGGCAAAAACAAGCGCCGTCGGCACGGCCCCTTTGGGCACGGCAGCTGAAACCCGCAGCATTTGCCAGTCCGCATCTAGAGCGCATCCGGCAACCTCGCGACTGGGAAACACAGGGATGAAG
>JAYUKI010000944.1:0-10340 GCA_043764595.1 Myxococcales bacterium
ATCACGCCCATCGCGCCACCGTCCGCGACACCCGAGCTCGGCGACATCGAGGCCAAGCTGGGCGCGGTCTTCGACAAACCGTTTCGCGAATTTCGCGACGCATGGTGCGAAGAGGGCGAGCGGCGCTACTTCCAGGCTCTCTTGCAGCGCTACGGCAACGACGCGGTCGCGGTGGCGAAGGCGACGGGCGTCGACAAGTCGTACCTCTACAAGATGATGCGTCGGCTCGGATTGAGCTGATTCTGCCCCACGCGCAGGAAGGCGACGACGGCAGCGTTCAGCCACAGGAGCGCGACGCACGCATAGAGCCCCTCACGTCCGTGACCGAGGGTCCGCGCTTCGAAGTAGATCGCCAGGGCGCCCACGATCCCGGCGACCGCGTACTGGAGACGTCCGAGCGAGCGATTGGCAGCCTCGACGAGCTCCGGCGGAAGGCCGGTGTAGACACGCTCGAGCCGGCGGTGCGCGACGAAGCGCCCACTGCCGCCGAGCACCGCGAGCCCCAGCCCCACCGGGCCCATCCACGAACCGTCGACCACGAGACCTCCTCCAGTCGACCGAACACCGTGTCGGCCGAGGGATGCGCATTCCAGGGATGAAGATACCCCGGTTTAGTCCGCTATTGGCACTCGCCACGCGTGCAACGCCCACGACAAAAATTCCCGCATCGACCGCAGTTCGTTTGGCTGAAGTTTAGATCGACGCATTCGCCTAGGCCGCTTAGCCGCTTGCAGAAGGTTTCGCTCGAGCCGCATGCCTGGCAGGTCCCAACTTTTCCTGTCCCGTCCAATTTGCAGATCGACCCAAGCGCGCAGCGTGTTCCGCAAGCGGTGCACGCGAAGTCGTTGATCTCCTCGCAGTGGTCGCCGCACGCGCGGTAGTTGAAGTCCCTGCACTTCCAGGTTCCGCTCAAGCAGCGGGTTCCCTTGAGGTTGAACGTTTCCCTTTCGCGCTCCTTCGGGCAGGGGGAATTTAGAGTGCCCTCGCCGCTCGAGGGCAAAGCCGAACCGGAGGGTGCAATCGAAGGAGACGTGGAGGGACTGGGGCCCGCGTCGGAGCGTGGCGTCTTGGATTTCCCGCCGGCACCAGTGGGGGTGCCGCCTGTGGGTACGAGCGTGGCGCTGCTCGGGCTGCTCGGTGTGACTGTGGCCGCAAGGGTGGCGACGGCTGCATCGCGGGCCTTTGCAACGGGGTTGTCGCTGGATTCGTCGCGGCCAAAGTAGACGCCCACGCCCACGCCGGCAGCCACGGTGAGGGCGAGGCCGAAGACGACGAAGCCAACAAGGCTGCGCCTTGGGGCGGCGACGGCGACGGCGCCCGTTCCAAGAGTTGCGGAGGGGGCAAAGGCGCCAGAGCCAGGCATGGGTGCCAAAAGAGGCGCTTGCGGGGGAACCGACGCCGACGCCGAGAAGGCCTGAGCACCCACCGCAAAACTTGGGGCTTGGGCTGGAACGGAGCCTGGGGTCTGCCCATAGCCGGGTACCCGGTGGGCGAGGGCTTCGAGGGCCGCGGCCATAGCCGATGCGTTCGGAAAGCGCTGCGCCGGGTGGCGAGCGATGGCGCAATCGACGAACGCGGCAAGCTCCGCGCTCAGGTCGGGGCGAATCGAACGAACGGTCGGGGAGGGTGTGCTTTCGAGCTCCGCCACAATGCCCGCGAAGTCGACGCGAGTGGTGGGCCTTCGGCCCGTGAGTGCCTCGAACATGCAAACGCCGAGCGCGTAGAGGTCAGACCCTGGGGTGACTTCGGCTTGATGGAGAAGTTGCTCGGGGGCCATGTAGGGGACCGTGCCGAGCATGGCGCCGTCTTGGGTAAGGCCGCGTGTGGATTGTGCGAGTTTGGCGATGCCGAAGTCGAGGAGCTTGCAGATTTTACCGAGGCCTTCGGCGTGCGTAAAAAAGATGTTGGCGGGCTTGAGGTCGCGGTGGACCACGCCTTGTCTGTGAACGAGCACAAGGACGGACAAGAGCTGCTGGGCAAAGCGAACCACTTCGGATTCGGGCAAGGGCCCCGCGCGAAGGCGATCGGCGAGGGTGTCGCCTACGAGGAGCTCCATGACAATGAAGGGCAGGGGCGATGGGCTAAAATCGAGGACTTGAACGAGGTGAGGGCTGCTGACGCTGGCGGCAATACGCGCTTCGCGCAGAAATCTGTCGTAGTCCTCGCCGCTGCACTGGAGACCACGCATGACCTTAAGTGCAACGGGACGTCGCAGATCTTCTTGGATCGCCTCATAGACGATTCCCATGCCGCCGCGACCCACCTCTCGCACGATGCGGTAGCGATTCCCAACAAGCGTGCCGGTGTCCATTCTAATGCCTTACGTTCGCATGCTTTCGGTCACGAGTTGTCGGAATAGGGCGCGAGCTCGTAGGGCAGTGCGTGAGCCCTCAGGGCGCCTAATTTTAGGACGTACCCCCTCGATGCACACCCGCCGCGCTGCTTCGTGACGCTCGGTTCGTGAAGGCTAGAAGCGTTCCATTCGCTGCTCGTTGGATCCAGAAGGCGTACCGGCCCCGAGGCGCGTGCGCAAGCGAAGGATGGGTGTGCAGGTTGCGGCGTGACTGGCGTCCGACGGCTGGATTTGTCGCGGTTCGCTTTTCATGGCTGCTCCGGGGTTGTCGCGGGCTGCATCGGAAACTTCCCGATCCCACCGAATCCCCCATCCGTTGGGGATACACCGTCCACCGGAACGCAACCGGCTCTCACCCTCGAACGGAGGCGGTGAGATGGGGATGCGTTTGGGTGCGTATTCAGACCGCGTTGATCAGACGAATTGAGGTTGGAATGCATCGCGTCTCCTGGGTGTGAGGTGCAACGTTGCACGGGTTCTGACTCCGGGCTTCGCTCGACATGCATTGCAGAGGATGTGCCAGGCCTAGAGAGACCTGATAGTGGGCAAAAACTGAGGTTTCGCGCCGCCGTGGCTGGCGCGAGTGGCGAGCTCGGCCGCTCCGCAAGGCCATCGTGGCCACACATCACGAGCGCATCGACCAGGCTCGTTGGGCTATTTGCCCTTGCACTTGGGGTTCCGCGCGTCCCACCCGAGCCGAAGCGTGGCGTCGTCGTTCCGGCCCGTTGGGTAGTTCTTCCGAAGACGCGCGCGCTCTTCCACGCGGTACGCATCCCACGCCTGCGTGCAGGCGTCTGCTCGCAGGTAGCAGCTTGCGATGACGTCAGCCGGAAACTGTGAATGGACGTGAGATGCGTGTCTTGTTCGTCACGCGCGGGGACCCTTGGCCGTAGCCTCTTGACGGCTGCATACGCAGAATCGCATTCGGCGGTCGTTCGCGAACCCGAACGGAGTCCCATGCGTTGAGGATTTCGTCGCGAGGAGTGCGTTGTCCGCCCGCGAACGAAGTGGTGGACCTCCACGCGGCCAGAGCGGAGCGGTGGTTCGGTTCAGCGCACGTCTTCCGATCGAATCACGAACGAAACCGATGACGAGCTCGAAGGCCTCTTACCCCCTCCTCGATCAGCACACGCAGAGCGACAGGGGTCACGCCGGAGAGTCGGATCACCCAGTGGTCGCCGCGAACATCGACTCCAAGCTTTCGGTCATCGGGCTCTTTTAGCCCGCCCAGTCGGCCGGCGACAGGGCGTGCCTTTCGTTCCGATGTGCGAATCTTCGTATCGTGCCGACCTCCGCGCCCTGGCTTACGAGGCGGGCGTGACCCCGAGATGCGGCGGAGCCGAGGCGTCGCCAACTTGGGCAGGCGCGTTGCCAACTGGGCAGAGGCGTTGCCAACTGGCCGGAGGCATTGCCAACTGGGGGAAAGGCGTTGCCAAGTGCCCGCCCGCGCGGGGCCCACTGGCCCTCGGGCGTTGCCAAGAGGGGGTAGGGGCGTTCCAACCGCATCGGCCCTCGTGGTGAAGGACCGGGTTCGAAACGAGGCGCTTCCACGTTTCGAAGGGGATGTCTGACGCCCACGCTGCTCTAGGCTTCGGGGTTCGGAGGGAAGAGGCCGTAAAAGCGTTGCTGCCCGCCGCGTCCGGCGTGGGCGACCGCGCGATCCGGATCGAGTTGTGCCAAGCGCGACTTGGCACGGTACACGCGCGACTGGCTTGCGGTTTTACCCATACTCGATCTGGCGCGAAGCGTGCACTAGCTCTTCGACATGAGATGGCAATCCTTGTTCGTAGTCCCTGCGTTGGCGCTGCTCGGGACCGTGGCGGCGTGTGGCGCGACCTCTGGCGAGCCGAGCGGTGACGCAGGAGCCGACGCTCCTATCGGCGCGTTTGGGTGCTGTGAAGGGTATCGCCCGGGATGCACCCTCTTCCGCAACGGACCGAAGCGCTCGGCCGACGACACCTGCATCGATGGAAACGATGGCGTTGTCATCGATCCAAACCAGCCAGGGTGGACCGAGTCGACGGACGCCTATGGGTGCATCCGTTGGACCCCTCCGCCGAACCCCAAGCGCTTCGCCTGCGGCGTCGCCCCGCCGTTCCGGGACGCGGATGTGCCGGACGACGGCGCCACCTCGGGCGACGCGCGAGGAGACGGCGCGACGGACGGCGCGACGGACGGCGCTGCGGACGGCGGCGACGGCGGGTGACGTGTGGGATCGGCGACGCGCCCTCATCGTCGGCACTTCGACTCCACGCAAGGTGCGCTCACGAAGCATGAACGCGAGGTCATCGACCGACCTGGCCATGCTGGCTCCCATGAACAGCTCCCATGAACACGACGAGCCCAAGCGTCGGAGCGTAGCGGTCGTAGCCGCGGCTTGCCCGGGCCACCTGTCTCGATAGACTTGGGAGTCAATGGCAGCATTCGGCACGACCTCAAACAAGGATCGTGTTTCGCGCCCGTCTCGTCGAGCCCCTGTGGCCTCACGTTGATTCGCCACTCTTCAGCGCGCAATGCCGCGGAGGACGTCCAGTCGATTGGCGGGCGCATTGGGCTCGAGGAAGTCGGGAATGCTCACGCCGAAGTGACCTGGTGGCCGAGACCCTGTCGGCTAAGGCGGCGCGATTCGCTCGATGGACGGTCGGACGAGCGGTCTCTGTGGCATCGGGTCGCACCCCAGCCATTCCGCATCCCACGACGAAGCACGGAGGGAGCGGCCACCATGGATGTCCACGAGCGGAGCGCTCAGGGCTGCTCGAAGCAATAAATCCGGCGCTTTTGGTTGCAGGTGTCCTCGGCCGCGCTCTGCCACTCCGCGTTCCCGCGCTGCGCGAGGCCCACGCGGCCCTGGAGGTTGAACGTCCCGTTTTGCCACCGTTGGCAGTGCTGGCCGGAGGCGGTGTTCCCGTTCATGCCCGTCCACACGAAGTCCTGCGCCGCCATCGCGAGCGACCCCTTCGTCTCGGTCATCGTGATCGGGCGAAGGATGGCCCCCGTGCGGAGGAGCGCCTTGCTCGCAACCACGAGCGCCGCCTCGTTCGGGAGGAACCAGCCCCCCGGCACGTCTTGGAATCGGTCGGCGGGGTGGGGCTCGGCGACGGGATCGGCGACGTACGCGAGCCATCGGCGCGATCCGAGCAGGCTCCCGCCGAGCCCCGTGCATTGGCTGTCCATCGCCGCGCGCCCGCCCATGCCCGGCGCGCCGTCGTAGGTCACGCTCGAGACGAACACGCGGAACGGCGCGCCGGCCGCGTCCACCGCGGCGTCCACCGGAGGCGTGGCGTCCACCCCGACCCCCGCGTCGGCCGGCGCGGCGTCCACCGCCGCTTCGGGAGACGCGGCGTCCGCGGGCGCGGGAGCCCCCGCGTCTTCGGCCCGGATCGGATCGGCGCCGACACACGCCGCAAGCACGGCGCCCCCGATCACGAGGGCGATCCATGGCTTCCGAGAGGACGCACGCGCGGTGGGCGCGGAGGGCACACACGATCGCCGCATCGCATAAGAATAGGCGGAGCGCCCGCTTGCGTCAGGGATTTTGTTCGGTGCCTTCGGCGTCACGCTCCCGTTCGTCCTTTCCTTCGGATCAAGAAGGGCTCGTCTTGCTGGACGACCTCGGCGCAGAGCTCCACCCCGGCGCACAAGGCGATCTCGTCGCGCTCCTGCTCGACAACTTCAAGGCGCATGCGAAGACCGAGCTCTCGGACTGGCTCGCACCGCTCGTGTGGGTGGATGGCAGGGTGCCGGCATGGATCAACGTCAACGTCAGCGGGCTTGACGACGCACATCGAGCTCGCCCGCACCTCGTGCCAGCGGACGCGCGGACTCTCGGTCGAGATCTCCCTGCCGCGGTCGACCCGAATGCTCCAATTGAGCCGTTCCGGATTCGCGGGGCCGGAGCTCCGCATGGCCAGAGCCCCGAGATGGAGTGAGGTGTCGTATGGGGCTCTTCGTTGAGCCACACCACGATGGTCGCTTCGTGGCGAATCGCCCCAGCGCTCGTGCGCCCCGGTCGACTATCCTCTGTGCGTGCGCCTCGCCCATTTCCTCGTCGTTTGCTCGCTGTCCGCTGCTTCCGCATGTGGGCCCAGCGGCCCCGAGCACGTCGTCCTCGGCGCGGCCGACATCCAGAGCGGAGGGACGCGCTTGTTCGCCGGCTCGCACGACGTCGTGCACAGCGCGTGCATCGAGGCGCTCCGTAGCCTCTCGCTCGACCCGGTGAAGGTCTCCGTCGACGAGATCGTCTCCGGAAAGCGACCTTACGTCTCCGACCGTCCTAGGTTTAGCCACGGATACACGCTCCGCCTTCGGGACGTCCCAGGAGGCGTCCAGGTGGAAGCGACGCCGTGGCTCTTCGACGGAGCCGTCGATGTCTCCACGCGACCGGTCTGGGATCGGAGCGACCAGCGGTCCGACTGGAACGGTCTCTTCGTGCAGGTCGAGCAGATGGTGGTCATCTTCCGTAAGGCCGAGGCGCAAAAAGGCGCGCTGCCACCGGAGCAGCCGGCCCGCCGCTGACCCCGTCATCGCCGACGGCGCTCGCGGTTGCGAATCCTTTACCGACCGGCACCTGGCGACACTTCGACCGGACGCGCGAACCGGCGACGATTGAAGCGGGGGCGCGGGAGCCCTTCCTTCGTTGCGCGGGTTTGCCCTCGACCTCGGTGTGGCAACAATCGATCGCGCTCGACGTCCCTCAGCCGCGTGGGCTCGTGGAAGTTGAGCTCGTGATCGCGTGGCGCCTGGACGCGGGCCATGCACCCGAACCAGCTAGCTCTTTTCGTCTGCGGCGTGCCATTCTTCGAAGACAGGCGCTTTGGACCTGTCGATTCTGCGCGAACGACATTGGCCTTGAGTCCTGATTCCTACTCCTGCTTACCCGATCGACAACGCACCCACGAGCTGGGCCTGGCCGGGTACGCCCACTTTGGCGTAGAGGTTCCGGAGCTGTGAGCGCATCGTCGAGATCGAGACGCCGTTCTTCCAGGCAATTTCCTTTGGCGAGTTGCCGAGGAGGAGTTGGCACGCGATCTGCGATTCCCGTTCGCTGAGGCCATAGGCATCGCGTGCCAGCGCGGCGAGCTCGTGGCTCATGGCTCGCGAGTCGTGCACGTGGAGATCACGAACGCGAACCCCGCGCGCCAGTCGTGGTGGAAACACGCTCACGCGGACCCTTCGTCGGCGCGTGGTCCGGCGTCCATAGGCGAGGGAAGCCAGCCACGGGCCGAGGCTCTCGCCGTCGACGACGATGTCCCGCGGCCGCACCTCGACGGTGCCTGTTGCTTCGAGGGCGCGCGCGGCCGTGTTGGTGAGAAGGACCTCCACCTTGCCCGTGTCGAGCACGAAGACTCCGAACGGCAAGCGATCGAGGGATGTGTCGAGAATGGAAGCTCGAAACGCGCCAATCTCGGACTCCGCGACGGTGCCGAGCTCCGGCACGAGGGCCGCCAAGTCGACCGCCTCGCGCACCCCTGGCCCGCGGGCGTCCGCGCTTCAGAGCACGCCGATGGTGACCTCGTACGAGCCATCGCGGGCGAGTCGGCCGCCGTAGATGTCCTTGATCCGGCTCGGACGGCAGAGCTCGGCATGGAAGGCGCTCTTTTCGAGGACGGCGCGTGGAACGATGGTGTCACTGACGACCATGGTCCCAATCGCGACTGCCCTCACGCCACGAATCCAAGGATCCGCCGCGTGGAATTGCGCGACATAATCCCGCTCGAACTCGCGGGGAAGACCGACCCACGTCTGTTGGACGAAGGCTCCGTCTTTCCAGAGCGTGAGCCCCGCGGCGAGCGCGCGCGACGTGTGGACGACCGTCTCGAGTGCCTCGGAGAGGCCTATCTCACCGCGTCCGCACGCCACGAGCGCGTCTCTCGCACGTTCCCCCATTGGCCCTCCCAACCCTGCCCTGCACTCCCCCCAACGATCGTCGAGGGTAGCACGCCCACCGGGCCCCGGCTCGCGCGATCGCGACCGCCCGTGGGCACTCGGCCCCAAGAGCCATCGGCGCTAAGAGTCATTCTAAATGCCGTCTTTTTGCTTTAGATAAGCCTCGATCTTGGTCAATTCCGTGTCCGCGACTGCTCCGCGGTAGATCAGTACGTCCCCCAGCTTGTTGGGCGCGTTGTGCACGCCGCTCGCACGTCCGCCGACCGTGAGTGGGCTCACCGAATCCACCGAGCGCGGCGTCACCGTCGCCGTCGCGACCTCGGTGCCGTCGACGCGGAACGAGACCCTCGAGCCGACGCGCCGATAGGCGAGCAAGTGGAGCTTTCCGTCGGTCGCGACGGCGTTCGGCGATAGCAACTGGGTCTTGTCACCATCGAGCCCGCCACCTGGTTTTCCGTCACGGCTCAGGTTCGCGTAGAGCTGGAGACCGTCGAACGTGGGCGCCTCGAACGTGCCCTTGTAGAGAACACCGGTGAGTGCGGTCGAGGCGCTGTCGATCCCGACGACACATTCGACGAGGAGGTCGCTCGTCGCGAAATCGAGAGTCGTCATGGCGGCGTCGCGCCCGAGCCAGGTCGCGGCTGTGAATACGATCACGGGCTTCGAGCCAGCCGTTCCGACCGTGGGTTGGAGGGCGCCGTCGGTCTGCGTCACGTTGTTCCGACTCGCGGATTGATCCGACCAGGAGGACACCTTTCCACCTGTCTGAGTGAGTCCTGCGGCGGGATCGAGCCAGAGTTGGAGGCCCGTCACCTGAGAGGGCGAGAAGGGCGCCGCGTCGGGGACGCTCGTGTCCGGGACGAACGTGTCCGCCACCGCCGCATCGGTCGCCGTCGTGGTCGTCGTCGCGGTCGGTTGAGTGGTCGTGGTCGCGGTCGGGGCCCCTGAATCGCTGGTCGCCGGGTCGCTCCCGACGCATCCAACGGCGACGCCCATGGCGACAAGCGGAGTGAGAAGAAGCAGGGATGCAGAACGAGCGGTCATGGCGGGCCTCCAAGGCGAGCGCGCCGCGGTACGTCCGAGGCGCTACCTCCTTGCCTACCAACGCCCTCGACGCACGAGAATCCTCCAGGTGGAGGATCCCGACCACCAAGACTCCCCATGCCGTTTAACGGCGTCGCTGCTTGTCTTGAGCGCGCCCACTCACCTGGGAGCCGGCCCTTTCACCCTCGTGCGGTCCAAAGACGGCCATTGGCATACCGTACAAGCCGGAATTCAAGGGTCCACGGCGTGATGGTCGGCCGCCAAGTGGCCTGCGAAGGATCCGACTGACGTAGTGGCCTGCGAAGGATCCGACTCGCGCGAAGGGTCCGACCGCGCGAAGGGTCCGACTGACGTTGACGCTAATACCGAAGGATCCTACCGAAGGATCCGACTGACGTTGACGCTAAGACGTTGAAATTCCGAAGCCAAACTCGCGATGCATTCTCCAAGTCCCTCGCGGAAAGAGAACCCCGAGCACGCCCTCACGCACCTTCTGCATGGCCTCTCGGTAGGCACCGAGGAAGGTTCTTCTGTCGTGCAGAGCGCGCGCGGCCTGCTCCGGGTTCCCGGCCGCGGCGAACGTAGGGTTTCGCGCCCCGGACGTCTCGTGCGAGGAAGCCCTCGTGGTGTGCTTCGTCGCAAAGATCTCTTCCAGCGACTTCAAGAATCGGCCTGCCTTCCGCGCCACCTCGCGGGCCTCCACAACGGCGCGCTCGACCGTCGCGACGATGCGCTCGCGCGCCAAATCCCAGCCAAAGGTGGCGTCGAGCTCCTCCGGTACGGTGATGGTGATCTCGGCGAATGCCGGCCATCGTTTGTTGTCGGGATCGAAGTACTGCTTGGGGCGTTCGGCGCGAATCGTGCGAGTGCCAATGTCCGTCGCGGCGAGCGTGACACCGGGCCAATCTTCGGGATTCTGCGCGAGGCCGGCCTCGACGGCGTTCGCGAGGGTATAGGCAATTTGGCGAAGAATGGCGTCGGTGCCGTAGAGATCGACGCAACTCGCGCCACCGCGCGCAAAGACCTCTTCCTTCCAATTGAGGAACACCTTGAGAGC
>JAYUKI010000945.1:0-3006 GCA_043764595.1 Myxococcales bacterium
GGAGAAGTCGAGGACTCTCAGGCCCGTTCGCTCGCAGGAGCTCGAGGGGCTGCGCCCCTCGAACTAGACCAGACTCGAGGACTCTCAGGGTACCTCTCGCAGGAGCTCGAGGGGCTGCGCCCCTCGAACTAGACGAGATGCGTGAGTTCTTTCGATGCGCGCAGTAGTGTGGCGCCGTGACTCCGGTCGACGTACGCCCTCCCCACCCTGCCGAGATCCCGGCCGTGGCCCGACTCGCCGGCATGCTTGTCTTCCAACACGAAGCCTACGACCCCGAGAGGTTTCTCCACGTCGACGATCCGGCGGCGGGGTACGCGAAATTCCTGCCACGTGTGCTCGCCGATCCGAAGAGCGTGCTCTTGGCGGCCATCGTGGACGGCGAGGTGATGGGCTATGCCTACGCCACTCTCGAAGGTCGCAACTACTTCGAGCTCCTCGACGCGTGCGGAAAGCTCCACGACATTTTCGTCGACGAGCGAGCGCGCGGGCGCGGCGTGGGCGAGGCCCTCGTGCGTGCCGTGAAGAAAGAGCTCGAACGCCGGGGTGCGCCTCGTCTCGTGCTGTTGACCGCGACGCAGAACGCGAGCGCCCAACGGCTCTTCGCGAAGATGGGCTTCCGCACGACGATGCTCGAGATGACCGCAGAGCTCCCAAAGGGCGCGTGAGCGTTTCGGAAGCTCTGGAATTCCGGCGTTTTTTCGATGCGCAATGCGTCACGCAGGAGTGAGTGACTTTTAGGTGGCCCCGTCCGGCCATCATGCTAATTCCGTCTGCCGTGGCGCGTTTTCCCCATCGCTCGTTGGTCCTCGTTGCGCCGTTCGTCGCGACGACGCTCCTCACGCTGTCTGCATTCGCCCAAACGGCGCCTGCACCGGCACAGCCGGCACAGCCCACGGACGACTCGAGGGTAAAACCCATCGACGCCGCTGGAGCCCCGGCAACGGCGCGTCCGGCAAGCTCGACGTCCACGGACGACTCGCGGGTCAAGACCGTCGAAGGCCATGGCAGCGCCGCGCCGGCGGCACCGGCGGCACCGGGGCAAAGTCTGTCGCCGAATGCTCCGTCGCCGTACGTGCCCACTCCCACGACTGGCCACGAAGGTCACTTCGAGTTCGGCTCGTACGGACGTGTCACGGCGGCCTCGGACCTCCAAGGACGCACGGGACGCGGATCGAACATCGTAGCCTTCGGGCCGCGCCTCGTGGACGAGGGCAGCTACGCCGAGCTCGAGCTTCGCCGTGAAGACACCTGGAGCGAAAAGACCAAGGGCCGCGTCGTGGCCACGGTGGCGCTCTTTCCTCCGTTTTTCCACTTCTCGGGCAACCCGGTCAACGCCATCGGAGTGCGAAACCTCTACGCCCAAGGGACCTACGAGAAGGTCACGATGTGGGCCGGCTCGCGCATGTACCGCGGAGACGACATCTACCTCTTGAACTGGTGGCCGCTCGACAACCAGAACACCGTGGGCGGTGGCGCGTTCGGCTCGTTCGACACCTCGGCCGGAAAGACCATTTTGGCCGCCCACGTGGGCCAGCAGCGCCTCGACAACACGTTCCAGGCCCAGCAAGTCCCAGTGGTTGCGCCGTTTGGCTTCGGAACCGTGAACATCACCAAGCTCGACCGCCCGCGCATGGTCGAGACGCTAAAGCTCACGCAGCTTTTCAAGAACGGCCCACAGTCGCACTTTTTCTCGGACGACAACGCCGGGTTCAAGGTCTCGCTCTACGGCGAAGCGCACCACATCGCTTCGGGTGTCTTCCGCGACCCGCTCACCGAGAAGGACCGAGACTTGCCCTCGGACGGCGGCTTCCTGATCGGCAGTCAGCTCACGTACTTCACCGGCCACCGCGACACGCACGCGCACCTCTTCCTCCGCCACGCGCGCGGCATCGCGGCCTACGATCCGCTCGAAGCCCCGACCACGTTCGCGATCGACCGCAGCACGCAAGGCGCAAGCGACACACGAATCGCCTTCTCCGGAAACATCGAACAAGGGCCTTTTGCCATCGCGTGGGGCGGCTACGTTCGTTTCTTCCGCGACGCCTCGACCGAAGCCACGACCACCCAAAAGTACGACGAAGCCGCCATCGTCGCGCGTCCTTCGTTCTTCCTGGGCGAGCACTTCGGGCTCTCGCTCGAGGGCAGCTATCAACAGCGCAGGATGAAGGTCGTCGATCCCAACACGGACTCCGCGCTCACGGCGCAAGTGGGCCGCTTCGGCGTCATGCCGTACTTCTCGCCCTCCGGACGCGGTACCTTCAAGCGCCCACAGATTCGCCTCATCTACGCGCTCACCGGACGCGACTCGGGCGCCAAACGCCTCTACGCCACCGAGGACATCGTGGGTCAGCGCGGAGTCGATCACTTCCTCGGCCTCGGCGCCGAGTGGTGGTTCAACTCGAGCTCCTACCCGTGAGCTCCTAGCCGTGAGCTCTGCGCTCGCTTCCACAAGCCTCTCGATTTCTCTCCTCCGTTTTTACCCCCGCTCGAGCCCGCGATGAAGAAAGCCACAACGATCTTCGCCCTGACGGTCGCCCTCTCTGCGTTCATGAACCAGACGGCGTGTGTCACCATTCCGGAAGAGGGCAATCAACCGGTGCTCGGCACGCGCGTCCAGGATTGGCGCGACGAGGTCATCTACCAAGTGTTGGTGGACCGGTTCGCGAACGGAACCGTGAACAACGACTTCCAAGTTCGCCCGGGTGCACTGGCCCGCTACCAAGGCGGCGACTGGCAAGGCATGGTCGAGCACCTCGACTACATCGAGAGCCTGGGCGTCACCACGCTGTGGATTTCCCCTGTCGTCAAGAACGTCGAGACCGACGCCGACGTCGACGGCTACCACGGTTATTGGGCCCAAGACGTCACCAAGACGAATCCCCACTTCGGTGATTTGGCGGACCTCCGCACCCTCGTCGCCGAGGCCCACAAGCGCAAGCTCAAGGTCGTCCTCGACATCGTGACGAACCACATGGGGCAAGCGTTCTTCTACGACATGAACTTGAA
>JAYUKI010000946.1:0-10326 GCA_043764595.1 Myxococcales bacterium
GTGCGTTGCTCTCGATGGCTTCACCCTTCACGCCGCGACGCGGGCCGGCGGGCACGACGAGGCGGGCCGGGAGGCGCTTCTGAAGTGCGCCCACGTGGCGAGCGCGCGAACGCCACGCGGCGGCCCCGGTCAGCCTCCGTTACAGGCACTCAAAGCTTCCGGGAGAGTTGCACAACACGACCATGCAGTCGGGATCGCTCAGGCAGTTCGTGTTGGCCGGGCCGGGCGGCCAACCGGGGCCGGTGGGGCGAGGTTTGCAGGGAAAGTTCCCTGTCTTGGAAGAGTCGTACTCCATGCCGTTGTGTTTGCAGAGCGCATCGTAATGGCCGATGGATCCCTTGGTATGGCAGGTCTTCCCCTCTTGCGACCAGTAGTTTCCCGCGGCCTCGCACTGGGAAGCAGAGACCGGCACCGGACACTTTTCCGGCCCGGCGTATCCAGGGAGACATGGACCGCACTCCTTGAAGGGAGTCTTGGAGGTCTTGAAGCAAGGCGTGAATCCTCTAGCGTGCTCCGGACGAGCTTCGCGACTCCGAAAAGTGGCTTGACAGCGAATGCGGAGTCCTGGGGTCGCCCGCGCGAAGAACGCAAGCTACGAGCAGCATCGCCCCAAAAGTCAGATCGCGGAGTATCGCTTTGCGAGCTGCTGCCGACGGAAGGCAACCGTGACAAAATCAACGAAGGCCCGCGTCTTTACGGGAAGGAGCCTTTTGCTCGTAAAACGGAGTGAGATGATTCCGATGTCTTCAAGAACTTCAAGGAACCCCGCGGGAGGTCCGCCCGTCGGTGTATACCCATGCGCGGTGACAGAACGTGTCCCGCCAGGAACGCTCATCGTGGGGCGCTATCGCCTCGAAAACGAGCTTGGCGAGGGTGGTTTTGGCGTCGTTTATGCCGCGTTCGACGTACGCCACGAGGTTCGGCTCGCCGTGAAGGTGCTGCGCCAGTCGGATGCGGCCTCTTTGGCGCGGTTCAAGCGTGAGTTTCGCGCGCTCGCGTCGATCGCGCATCCCAACGTGGTCGAGCTCTACGACCTCGTCGTCGACGGCCCCCGATGGTGCTTCACCATGGAGCAAATCGAAGGTTGCGACCTTCGCTCCTACGTGCGCGGACCACGAGCACGACACCTGCTCGCCACCACGGAAGACGGCGCAGCCGTCACCGAAGCCACTACGGCAGCCGAGGCAAGCGAGGAGGGCGATCCCCGCGACGCGGCCCGGTATTTTGCGGCCTTTGCGCAGCTCGCCACCGGAATCGAGGCGCTCCACGAGCATGGGGTCTTGCACTGCGATTTGAAGCCATCGAACGTGCTCGTGGACCGCGGCGGGCGTGTGGTCATAGTGGACTTCGGCCTCGTCGGCCATGAGCGTGTCCTCGGCGTGCCGACGAGCGCTCGGCATGCCGGCACACCCGGCTACATGGCGCCGGAGCAGCTCGCAGGGGAGGGTCTGACCTCCGCCACGGACTGGTACGCGTTCGGCGTCCTTCTCTTCGAGCTCTGGACGGGACACCTTCCATTCGAGGGAACGGCAGCGGGGATTGCCGGGGCGGCGCTCCACCACGAAGCTCCGCGCCTCGCCGATGGACGCCCCGATACGCCCGCTGTGCTCGCGTCCCTTTGTGCGAAATTGCTGGCACGCGACCCTGCTGCACGCGCGGGCTCCGCAGAGGTTCGTGAGTGCTTCGCCAGCCTCGCGCCACCATGTGTACCCGCCATGGAGCCCGTGGGGTCCACCGTTCCCCCACGCCCGGGACCCACACCGGAGATCTTCGTGGGACGTGGTACCGAGCTCTCTCGGCTGCGCGAGGCGTTTGCCGAGGCGGAGGCCGGTCGTCGCGCGGCACTGTTCGTCGCGGGGGCATCCGGAATCGGCAAAACGGCGCTCGTGGAGCGCTTTCTCGAAGAGGTCTCCGCACGGGCTCTCGTGGTGAACAACGCGTGCTTCGCCCGCGAGGACATTCCCTTCAAGGCCCTCGATGGAGTGGGCGATGCCCTTGCGCGTGCGCTGTCTCTCGATTCCACCGAGGCCGCTTCGCCGCGTGTCCACGGCGGCGACCTCGCAGCTCTTGCACGGATATTCCCTGCCATTCGAGGCCATACCGCCTCGGATGGCGCTGCCGATCGCGATCCGGTCACTCTGCGTGTCCGTGCTGCGCAGGCTGCGGCGGTGCTCTTGCGTGAGCTCGCTTCGGGAATGCCAATCGTGCTCGTCGTCGACGACGTTCAGTGGAGCGATCGGGACAGCGAGGTCTTCCTTCGTCTCCTCTTCGCACGTCTCGACGGCGCACTGCTGGTTTGCACGTGGCAGCGCGTCGAGCCACGTTCGCTGCCTCCCTTCGACCGCCTCGCGCAGGACGATCTTGCGGTCCAGGTGCTCGACCTCGAACCGCTTCCCTCTGCGGAAGCCGAGACGATCGCGGCATCCCTCGTGAGCGATCGGACGATTGGACGTCGACTCGTCCAGGAAGCCGCGGGCAATCCGTTTCTTCTTCATCAGCTCGCGCACGATCTCACCCACGGAGCCGGCGCGACGTCGCTTCGTACGGACTCTCCGCTCGGGACGATGTTGGACGCGCGTCTCGCCGCGCTGTCGCCTCGAGCGCGTGCGCTGCTCGACGTGCTTTGCGTGGCGGGTGGTCCTGTCGACGAAGCCGTGGCCGCGCGGACGGCTGGCTCGGGCGCCGATACCGGTCCTCCGGACGGTCCTTCGAGCGTGCACGCGCTCGTGGCTCGTGGCTTCGTGCGCATCCTTACTCCGCGAAGAGGTGCACGCCTTCTCACGCTGTCTCACGGACAGATCGGGCGCTTGCTCGGCGAGCGGCTCACACCCGAGGCCACACGACGCTGGCACGCCGCATTGGCGAGCACGATGGAAGCCGCCGGTGAAACGCCCGTCGAGGCCCTCGCCATGCATTGGGCACTCGCGGGAGACCATCCCCGAGCGGCCCCATACGCCGCGGCGGCGGCGGCCACGGCCGCGAAGGCACTCGCGTTCGAACGCGCGGCAGCGCTCTACGCCGTGGCGCTCGAGCACTCCGCCAAGGGCTCCGCGTCGAGCGCGCTGCGGGTGTGTCGCGGCGAGGCGCTCGCGAACGCGGGCCATGGGCGGGCTGCGGCAGAGGAGTTTCTCGCTGCGGCCGAGTCGTCCTCGCCCCGCGTACCGGGGGCTGCGCTGGAGCTGCGTCGTCGAGCGGCCGAACAACTGCTTCAGAGTGGCTACGTGAGCGAGGGCCTGCTCACGCTGCGACGCTTTGTTCGGTCCGTGGGCCTGCCAGCTCCGGCGGTCGGCGTGTGGCGTTTGCCGCGCCTCGCGTGGGCGCGCCTCGGAGCGCGGCGAGCGATGGCACGAACGAGCTCGCTGGCCGTCGGTCCTGCCGTTCGGATCGATGACGCCGTGGTACGTCAGGCGGACGTTTCCTGGGCCGTGTCCACGGGCCTTGGCTTCCTCGATCCCATCGCCGCGGCCGAGTACTCGAGTCGCCACACGGCGCCCGCGCTCTCGACCCGCGATCCTCTGCGTGTGGTGCGGGCGCTCACGTCCGAAGCGATGGTCCTCGTGGGCGAGGGCGAGCCCGCGTGGCCGCGCGTCGAGGCACTGATTGCACGCGCCGAAGGCGTGGCGCGCGGCCAGGCCGATGCCGTGGTCCGCTCGATGTGCGACTCGGCGATGGGCGTCGCGGCGGGCCTCTCCGGACGGTTCGAGCTTGCCCGCACGCGGTGCGAGCTCGCCGAGACCGTGCTGGCCGATCGGGTGCGCACGGAGCCTTGGCAGCTCGCGACGGTGCAGCACTTCGCCCTCTATGCGGCCCTCATGCTCGGTGACCTCGACGTTCTCTGTCGCCGCGCTCCGGTGCTGTTGCGCGAGTATGCGGACCGAGACAACCGCTACGCCGCGAGCGGAGTGGCGACCAACTACGCGAACCTCGCCTGGCTCGTCACCGATGGCCCTCGAGCGGCCCGCGAGGTCGTCCAGCGCGCCGAGCGGTGGTTTCCAGCCACCGAGTTTCACCTGCCCCACTACGACGCCGCGATTTCGCACACACACCTCGACATGTACGAGGGACGCGCAGACTCCGCCCTCGAGCGCGTCGAGACCCTCTGGAAATGGCTGCGCGCTTCGTTGATGCTCTCGGTCGAGCCGGTGTTCGTCGATGCCATGTTCCTTCGCCTTCGCGCAACCGTCGCCGCCGCTCGGTCGGCCACGGGGCTTCGTCGCGTCTTCCTGCTTGGAAATGCGGAGGTCGGTGTTCGTCGTTTGAAGCGCGCACGATCGCTGCTCGCCCGGCCGCTCGGATTGCTTCTGGAGGCCGGCATCCTGGCCATTCGCAATGACCAAGATCGCGCGGAAACATGCTTGCGCGCGGCCATCGTCGCACTCGACGCTTCGGGTCTCGTCCTGTTCGCGGCGAGCGCGAGGCTCATTCTTGGTCACTACGTGGGCGAGGCGAGGGGGAGGGCTCTTCGTAGCGTTGCGCTCTCCCGGTTTTCGGTGGTGCCCCTGCGGGACCCCGAGCGCTTTGCGTCCATCTTCGTGCCAGGATTCCCGCCGTGACCCGCACCCGCCGCCCCGACGACACCCTCCCAGGTACGCTGGACGACGTTCCTCGCGAGCAGGACACGGGCCTCCCGGTGGCCGGTCTGGTGCTCGTCTACGCCGCTCCGAGCGAGGAACGGCGTGCGGGTCAACCGGCGCTGCGTCCGGTCTCGGTAGTGCGCGATCCGGTCCTGATCGGCCGTGGTCCCAGCGCCGACGTGCCCCTCGACGACCATCGGCTCTCGCGCGAGCACGCCACCGTTCGCTTCGACGGCGAGAGCTGGCACGTGACGGACCTGAAAAGCCGCAACGGCGTCTTCGTCGATGGCGCGCGCATCGAAGGCGCGCGCACCTTCGAGGACCCCCACACACTCCGGCTCGGAAGCTCGGTCTTCGTCTTCACGCGCAACCTTGGCCCTCTCCTTGGCGCGAGTGTCGTCGCGCAAAGGGGCGCCGTGGTCGGGCCTCGGCTCGCACGGGTGTGGACGGAAATCGAAGTCGCGGCTCGCTCGGGCGACACTCTCTCGATCATCGGTGCGAGCGGGGTAGGGAAAGAGCTCGCCGCTCGAGTCTTCCATGACGCGGGTCCTCGCCCTTCGGGCCCGCTCGTGGCGATCAACTGCGCGACGATCCCCGCAGGCCTTGCGGAGCGAATGCTCTTCGGCGCGCGCCGTGGGGCCTACTCGGGCGCCGACACGGACGCGGACGGATACCTGCAAAGTGCCGACGGCGGCACGCTCTTTCTCGACGAAATAGCCGAGCTCGATCCAGCGATTCAGGCCAAGCTGCTTCGCGTGCTCGAGACCCGCGAGGTCTTGCCGCTCGGTGCGACCAAACCGCGCCGTGTCTCGTTCGGTCTCGTCACCGCGACGCACCACTCGCTGCGCGACGCCGTGGCGAAGCAGCGCCTCCGCGAGGACCTTTTTTACCGCATCGGTCGGCCCGAGGTGGCCATGCCCCTCCTCCGGCATCGGCCCGAAGAGATCCCCTGGATGCTGGCATCGGCGGTGCACGACGTCTCCCCTTCGCTCGCCATGCACGTATCGTTCATCGAAGCGTGCCTCCTTCGGCCATGGCCAGGCAACGTGCGCGAGCTCCTCGCCGAGGCCCGTCGCGCTGCACATGGAGCGCTGGCGGCGAGCTCACCCACGGTCGACGAACGGTTTCTCGACGCCCACGCTGGACGCCCCGTGAAGACGGTCGAGTCCTCCAGCGAGGGCTCCGTGGGCGCGGCTCCTGCCCTGGCGAACGACGCCGAAGTGGAAGCCGCGCTTCGCGAGGCCGGCGGAAACGTGACGGCCGCTGCGCGTCGCCTCGGGGTGCACCGGAATCAGCTCCGTCGGTGGCTCGCGCGCCGAGCGAACACGTCGCTCGGCACCGACGAAACCGATTCCAGCGAGGGCGACGCGTAGGCTTTCGATCGCCTATTGTCCGAAGCGACGCACGCGGAGAATGTTCCGTCCCGTGCTGCCTCCGTTCACCGGATCCGCGAGCACGAGGATGTGGGAGCCATCGAGCCCAATCGTCTTGGCCCCGAAACCGGGCAAAGCGATGGCCTTGGTCGTGCCGGTGGCGGGGTCGAGCTCGAAGAGCCCCATTCCGAACGTTGCCCCGAAAACGAACCAAATGTGGTCCGACGCGTCGACGAGAATCGAGCGGAACCCCGCACCGCTGACGCCGGGCATCGGGTTTGGAACGTTGAGCGGAACGAGTGTGGGCGTGGGCGAAGTGAGATCGGCCGACAGCAGTTGGATCCCGCCGGTGCTCGTGAATCCGGAAATGATCAGGCGCCGAGCGTTTGCGAAAAAGGTGGTGCCGACGGTTATTCCGCCGCCCGAGCCGCCGACTCCGCCACTGCCGAGATCGTGGAGCAAAAGGGAGGGGGGATTGGTATCGGCGATGGAGGTCACCGTCGTTCCGTCAGCGGCTATCCGGCGAAGCCGTCCAGGCTGAATGCCACCGCCAAGCTGGCCCTCGGGCACGAGGGACTCGGCGAACCAGAACGCTCCATTCGAGCCACGCTCGGCGTCGAGGAACGCGACGAAGTTGTTGATGGCGACCGGAGTCGCGGCCGTACGCACGTTGTTCGTCGTCACGTCGCGAAAGCTGACACTGCTCTGGACGGCGCCGTTCCCCAAGAAGGCCCGGGCCGTCGTTGATCCAATGGCGGTCCATTCTTGTCCAATCGGGTCTCCACTGACAAATAGGTTCGTGGGTTGGAGTGGGTCGTTGGTCGCCCCGATGAAGCGGTGAAGTCGCTGACCCGAGACGATCGCACCGCCCGCGAGGTGCGCGCTCGACTGGAACCCCTGGACGTCCGGCGCGGCCGCGACGTGACTCAGGGCAAGATCCGACAGGCGAAGCTGGATACCCCGCGCGTCGGGCGCGTTGACGCTCGATTTTGCCTTGTAGGTCAGAAACCCATTCGCGACGAGAATTCCGAACCGATCGGTCTCGGGTGCAGGGTTTCCGACCCCTCCGATGAGCGGCTCGATGCAAAATCCGCCCGAGATCGTGCACGGCTGCGGAGCTCGGCCCACGGGAGGATCGAAGATCTGAGTCGGCGCGCAACCCAAGGCGCCAGCGCCTCCACAGATTTGGAGCGGATCGAGCGTGCGTTGGAGGCGAACACCTGCAGCCATCGTGGTGAACGAGCCCGTCTCGATGGTGACTCGGCTCGGCTGCGTGCTGCTGGCCTCGACGAGCTTCCACGCCGCGCCATTCCGAATCCACACCTTGACGTCTTCGGGATTGCCTCCGAACGAGTTCCGCATGCGCGCGTTGACTGGGAGACGCACCGACATGGGACGCGAGAGCGTCGAGCCCTCGGCTTCGACCTGGAATTGGCGACCCACCCGATAGGCGTCTTCCGGCAAAGGGGTCTCGTCGTCGACGAGCCGCACCCGAATCTTGGTCGTCGCGCTCAGCGCGCCATCCGGAATCGAGAGTGCGAATCCAGCGAATCCGGAACCGGTGGGGGCCTCGACGAGCCCACCCTTTGTCCCGACCGTTGCAGTGAGAAGGCCGGCACTTTCGTCTACTTGAACGGCCGTAGCGGCCCCTTCTTCCGTAGGAACCGCCGGCGAGCTGCACCCAAGCGAGTTGCCGAGAGACATCAACACGACTGTGAGAATTGGACCGTAAAGAGCAAAGGGTTTCATGAAGAAAACTCCAAAGTTGTTGAATCCGCGCGCGTGGCGGACAGAGAAGAACTGGGACGAAACGGGTAGGCTCGTGGCGCGAAACTGCGAAGTGGCGCGTCGCGCGACGCGTCTGGCGCGCTCGAGGGGCGTACGTGCCACTTCGCGGCGGACGACTTACTTCACGCGTCGCACGGTGTAGAACGTCTTGTCCGTGCTGTCGCTCGCCAGCGCCTGAACCACGATGCGATCGCCGCTCGCGAGGGAGAGGTGAAGCGGTTGCGCGTCGATGTTGAGGAAGAACGGCTTGCCCCCTTCCGGCGGGAGGAAGACAACGAACTGCTTGAGCGAGGCATTTTGGGGTTTCACGATGAGCCACTGACCGCCGTCGCCGTCGACGACCTGTTCCGCGACACGGAGCTCCGGCAACGTCGCAGAAAGGACGTCGAGGGATGAGCTCACGAGCGTTCCGGCGGCCTGGGACCCCACGAGCAGCCGGTTCTTCGGTGCAACGGTGGTGGTGAAGATTTTGTCACCGATGACCGAAAAGTCCTTTCGCTCTCCAAGTGCCCCGAACGTCGGGGAGAAGATGCCGACGAAGATCTGGTTGGGCGCAGCGAGTGGGAGTGTCTGGACGATGGCCGCTTGGCCGTCGATGCGAACCAATCCGTGGCTGGTGGCGGACTTGGTCGTGGCGCCCGAGCTGGTTGGTACACCCCCAAGTGGCGCGAGTGCCCATAGCCCCTTGGGCGAGGTCGGGTCTGCGACGAACGAAGTGCTTAGGAGGGGGTCGCCACTGGGAAGAACAGGCAGCTCGGTGAGGCTGGTCTGCTGGCCGGCTTTGGTGATGTGTTGAAGGTAGCGTTTGAAGACGCCGGCTTGAGGATTGTCCAGGAGCGTCCGCGCTACCTCGCCGTCGGTGGTTTGAGTCGCCGTCGTGATGAGCATCTTCTTGGAAGGATTTCCAAGGCTCGTCACGGAGACGTTCTTCAGAGGTTGATTGTCGAAACCGACCAGGCACTCGGTCACCCAAGCGTTTCCGTTGGCGTCACCAAAAAGGAGGCCCGAAGGAGCTGCGCCGCCCACCGGGATGTTGCTCAAGCCGCAACCCCCCACGAGGCTGGCGTCCCGAGCGACTTTCGTGTCGAGGTCCACGCGAGTGACGGCCGCATTGTTCCGGAAGAACAAGAACTTCCCATTCGTAACATGCGGATCCTTCGGCTTGAGCGTCGTGGGAAGCTGTTCGGTGCAGAATTGACCGGGCGTGTTGCACGAGATGGGCATGCAGGTGGCGCCGGGCAGGTCGCTGCACCCGTTGCGGAATGGGCGGCTCGCGAGGAACGTCCCGGCGAGCGCGGCGTTCAGGGTCGTGGTTTCGACCGTAACCGAGGTCTCGGTCGACGCGACTTGCGGGATGTTTCGCCAGCCTTCTCCCTCGCGCATCCAAATTTTGCATTCCGAAGGCGGGGAGAAGAAGGCGTCACGGCTCGACGGGTCCACCGGAAGGGTCAAGCGCGCGGGCTTCTTGAGCACCAAGCCCGCCGGCTCGAACGAGAAGGCAAGCCCGATCCCCTCGGCGAGGTCCGGCAGGTGAGGCAAAGACTGGGCAAGCGAGACAGTGACGCTCTGATCGCCTTCGACGGCTCCCTCGGGAATCTCGAGCTTCACACCGGCGAACGGGCCGGCCGGATCGCCCGTGATCGTGCCACCGGCCGAGGACACGGTCGCCACGAGGTTTCCGTCTCGCTCGTCGACTTTGATCGACGCGGCCGAGGACGGTTCGGAGCTACAGCCCGAGGCGAATGACGCGAGGGTCGCGAACGCGGTGAGGAGAACGAACGCGGGAAGATGGTGTCGACGCATGGTGGTGGCCTTCGGTTGGAGGATAAGACGCAGCGGGTCGAGCGTTGTCTCCGGCATGGTTGCAACCGACATGCCGCTTCGCGGTTTGGGCTGCCATTCGGTGCGTCGATGCAATTCCTCACGAATGTGGCATTCGCCTCCCTTCGTTGAGGGTAGGTGCCGACACCTTGGACCGGCACGGTGCCGACACCGTGCCGCAAATCCGGCCAGCCCAATCGGCGCTTCGCCGGGGCCGTGCCGAACGAAAGAAGTCAGAATACCTGGGCAAATCGGAGTATTTGGCCATAGCGTCCAGCTATGGGTTGGATAGGGCGAACGCATGTCACGCGCAGTTGCGACCGGTGTAGACTCGAAGTGGGTATTCACTAAGTGGCATTCGGTCGAGTCGCGTCCTCGCGCCGATTGGCTTCGTGGCCCGCGGTGCGGCTCACTTCCGGAGAGTGGTCACTTGGTCCTCTTTCGAGTGGCCAAATCGTCTTGGATGAGCTCGCGGTGGCGGCCCACCGGGCCAATCCCGAGACGGGACGCCGATCGGCAGACGGTGGGGTTTTACGATCCCGTCGCCAGGAAGGTCGGACCCTACCCCACAAGAACGAACGCCGCGCCGGCTTCCCCGACGCGGCGTGAGCTCAGGCCGCCGTAAGACCAGTAGGGCGGCCCCGGTCAGCCTCCGTTACAGGCACTCAAAGAACCGTTTCCGGGAAAGTTGCACAACACGACCATGCAGTCGGGATCGCTCAGGCAGTTCGTGTTGGCCGGGCCGGTCGGCCAACCGGGGCCGGTGGGGC
>JAYUKI010000947.1:0-10319 GCA_043764595.1 Myxococcales bacterium
GCAGTGGCCGCACCCACCGAGGGTTTCGCGCTCGTCCCCGAAGTGCCGAAGGATG
Source organism: Myxococcales bacterium (assembly GCA_043764595.1). GTDB lineage: Bacteria > Myxococcota_A > Polyangia > Polyangiales > Polyangiaceae > JAAFHV01. The sequence goes on from JAYUKI010000947.1 coordinate 56, forward strand.
AAGTCGTGCCGGCACGAGCCCGCGTCGAGGTAGGTGAGCACCGACCGGAACTGCGACCACGCGCGCTTGGTCACTTCGGGATCGGCGGCGTTTCCCTCCGAATCAATCGCGGCGAACCTTCTTCGTACCGCGATGTCGGCGGCGGAGCACAAGAGCAGTCCGTGGGCTTCGTCGCCATCGCGGCCTGCACGACCCACCTCTTGGTAATAGGCCTCGACCGACTGCGGCGGCTGCGCGTGGATCACCGCGCGAATGTCCGGGCGATCGATGCCCATGCCGAACGCGTTGGTCGCGACCACGACGTCGAGCCGGCCCGAAGAGAACGCCGCGGAGACCTTCGCGCGGGTCTCGCCTTCGAGGCCCGCGTGGTAGGTCGCGCAGGAGTAGCCTTTTTCCACGAGAAGCTCGGTCCATTTCTCGGTGGACTTGCGCGTGGCCGCGTACACGATGGCCGCTCCTTTTGGGTTCTTCGGCGACCCGAGCGTGCGCGCCAGCTCGGAAAAAACGAGCTCCTTGGCTTCGCGCGGGCCATCGACGGTGCGCGCGCGAAGATGCAAGTTCGGCCGCGCGAACCCGCGAAGCACTTCCTCGAAACCCATTCCCTCGGCGAGCCCGAGCCGCTCGACGATTTCCTTTCGGACGAGGGGCGTCGCCGTGGCCGTGCACGCGAGGATGCGAGGCGGATCGAGCATGCGCAAGAGCTCGCCGATGCGAAGGTAGTCCGGTCGGAAGTCGTGCCCCCACTGCGCGATGCAGTGCGCTTCGTCGATGGCCACGAGGTCGACCTTGGCCCGCGCGAGGCGCGCCAAAAAGCTCCCCGAGGCGAGCCGCTCGGGGGCCACGAACACGAGCTTGTACGCTCCGCGGGAGAAGGCTTCTTCACGCCTTCGACGTTCGTCCTGATCGAGCGTCGCCGAGAGGAACGTGGCCGCGATGCCACGAGCCTCGAGGCTGCGGACCTGGTCCTCCATCAGAGCGACGAGTGGCGAGAGCACGAGGGTGACGCCGTCGAGCACCGTGGCGGGAAGCTGGTACGTGAGCGACTTGCCCCCGCCCGTGGGCGCGACGAGCAGCACTCGGCCTTTGCCCTCGAGCAGCGCCACGATGGCATCCCACTGCCAAGGCCGAAACTCACGAAGGCCGAACACCTCGCCAAGCACGGCGCGCGCCCGTTCGAGGCGCGGAGTGCTCGGCTGCGGAAGCGCTGTTCGGTCCATACTCACGGCGCGCGCACCCTAGAGCGACGAACGGCTCGAAAGCCATCGCCTTCCGCGAGTCTGACTCCGCGCCACATCGGCCACGGCCTCCACACGTCCCGACCCTGAGGTCGCGTTCGCCATGCCTTCGTCTTCTAATGGTATGAAAGTACGAGTGTTTGTGGCGCTTGGTCCTCGAGCTTCGACCCTCGGCCGAGGGAGCCGACGCCTGTCCTCGTCTCTCGGAGCCGACGGTCGCGCTCTGCCGGATGTGCGGTGGGCCGCTGACGGCTTGACCCGCGTGGTGCGTCCGGCCAGAGTGGAAGCGTGCTTCGGGTTCCGCGAGCAACGGCGGCTCGGCCGAGCGACTCCGTTCGGTGGGCCACATCGCGCCCGCGGTCCGCGCAGGGCCCCATGTTCGTGCTGCGTGCGCTTCGCAGTCTTCGCGCTCTCGTGCTGGTGTTGGTCGTTCCTTTGGCGCTCTCGTGGAGCTTGCCGGCGCTCGCCCGCGCTGTGGCCGGTCCGCCTGCCCACGTTTGCCATTGCGACATGCGCCACGGTCACGCCACGTGTGCGTGCCCCAAGTGCTTCCCGGACCGCGAAGACCTCGCGTTCTCCGAAGACGCGCTTCGCGGCCAGTGCGGCGACGACTTCGAGGCCCTCCGCGACACGCGCTGGATCGACACCTGCGTCCCGTCGGCTTCGCTCGAGATCGCACCGGCGCTCGTCGGTTTCCTTCCCGAGAGCACCCCACCCGTGTTGCGTTCGGAAGCCCCGAACCGTCCTCCACAGAAGCCCCCCAAGACCGCCCGCGCGGCGTGAGGTCCCGCCGGAGGAAATCCGGAACGGTAGGGTTTTTGTGCTCTCGACGCGTTCGCGTCGACGGGAGGATCCGTCATGAATCGATTCCTTTGGGCTGCCTGCATGGCAGCGCTGTTGGGCTGTGGAAGCGCGGACGATACGGTCCCCGACTTCACTGGAGGGACACGGGAGGTCGCCGCACAGCCGAGCGGAGCCGTCGTCGCGCTTCGCACCGAGGACCCCGCGATGGTGCGGGGCAAGAACACCTTCGTGCTCGCGCCCTTCGGGGGGACGGTGCGTGGCGCTTCCGGCTTCATGCCGACGCATGGGCACGGGACGAAGCCGCCCACCCTGGAAACGTTGCCGGACGGCAGTCAGAAGGTGGGTCTCGTGCTGTACATGTCCGGCCGTTGGGAGGTCTCGTTCGACCTCGAGCGCGGCGGAAGCTCCGAGACCGTGCGCCTCGACGTTCAGGTCCCTTGAGCTTTTCTCACGTGGGCCATGCGAGCGCCGCGCTGGCGGTCTTCGCCTTCTTTGGGGTTTGCTCGTTCTCCGACGTCGCGTCTGCGTGTGGATCGTGCCGTGGTCCGGGCGGTGCGGGCTCGGCCGTGACCGCGCCCTACCAAACGTGGGGAGTCACGGCGGGTCAAACGCTGCGTCTCGGTCACGGCATCTGGAACGATCGCGGAAAGTACTCGGCCTTTGGCGCCAAGAGCCGCGACGAGGCCATGGACATCGCCGCAGGCGGAGCCTGGAGGCCCTTCGATGGGGTCGAGCTCGCAGGCTTCTTCACGTTCGGCAACGCGAGCGTCGTCGGTCCCGAGTTCTCCTCCAAGCGCGCCGCGTTCGGCGACGTGTCGCTGCGCGTTCGTTGGGAAGCCCTGAGCGAGCCCGCGATCGAGCTGCCCCATCAGCCCACGTGGCCTTCGCTCGGTCTCAATCTCAGCACGCGTCTACCCACCGGAAGCGTCGAGCTCGCTGGCGCGTCGGGGGGCGGTCCGAGCGCCGGGACCGTCGGATCGACCGCGACGAGCCTCGGCCTCGGCACGGTGGAGGTCGCCCTCTCCGCCGACGTCCGAAAGACCTTCGCCCAAAAGGTGCAGCTTGCAGCCATCTTCGAGGGAGCCTTGCGCGCGCCCGACTCGGCACTTGGCTCAAGCCGAGGTCTCGGGCCGCGTTGGCTCACGCGCGCGATGGTCCTCTATTTCGCCACGAGCGACGTCACGTTGGGGGCCTTTGCGGACCTCTCCGGCGAAGCAAACGTGTCGTACGGTGGACGCACGGCGGAGCGCAGCTTCCAGCGTGCGTTCACGTTGGGTGGTCTTGCCAGCTACAAACACGACTCCGGGTTTCGCGCCGGAGTGTCGCTCGGCTTTGGCCCTCCGATCGAGTCGATTTCGGTCAACGTCGTGGGAATGACGACGGCCACGGTCTTTTTGGGTCTCACGCGCTGAGCCCGGGCCGAACGCACGGACGACACTCTCCAGGTTGGGATACGAGCGTGTGGAGCCCTGCGTTCGACACCATCCGCAAAGGCTCGAACAATACTTAAGCGTTTGCTTGACTGTGCGTGCTGGAGATCGCATCCTCCCGTGATGCAGCAGCGCCCGATCGCTCTCGACCGCATTTTTCACGCGCTCTCGGACCCCACACGAAGAGCCATGGTCGAACGATTGAGTCGTGGGCCTGCCTCGGTGAGTGAGCTCTCCGCGCCTTTTGCGATGTCGCTCGCGGGCGTCGTGCAGCACGTGCAAGTGCTCGAAGAAAGTGGCCTCGTGCTCAGCGAGAAGGTCGGGCGGGTGCGCACCTGTCGGCTCGAGCCACAGGTCCTCGGCACCGCCGAGCGCTGGATCGCCGATCGGCGCGCGTTCTGGGAGCGCAAGCTCGATCGGTTGGGGGAATTTTTGGCCGAAGAAGAAGCCCCCAAATAGGTCGTCGACTCGCCACCTATGCATAGCTACGGCACTGTCGAATTCAAGAAATACAGCAGTAGTCGGTGAAATTGCGCCTCGCCCTAGGGCTTCGCCGTCGATTGGATCGACCCACTTGCGGAAGGCCCCAATTCACGAAATCCGAACACCGAAAGAAGAAGTCATGAATCCTTCGAGCGATACCGTCCAGAAGATCGAGCCCGTCACGTTCGCTACCTTCACGATCGAGCGTGTCTATGCGGCCAAACCCTCGCGCGTGTTTGCGGCCTTCGTGGACCCGGCGTCCAAGCGCAAGTGGTTTGCCGAAAGCGAGGGTATGGAGGTCGTCGCGTTCGAGCTCGACTTTCGAGTGGGAGGCATCGAAAAGAGCCGTTTTCGATTCAAAACTGGCGCCGTGATGGGGAACGACACGGTCTTTCAAGACATCGTCCATGACCGCCGTATCGTGTCCGCGTACGTCATGACCATGGGGGAGAAGCGCATCTCCGCCTCGCTCGCCACCATCGAGCTCTTCGTCGACGGAGAGGGCACGAAGCTCGTCTTTACCGAACAAGCGGCGTTCTTCGAAGGAGCCGATGGCGCAAAAATGCGCGAAGCCGGTTGGACCGCGCTCCTGGGAAATCTCGCGAAGCACGTCGACGAAAATGCTTGAAGGGCCCGCCCCAAGGGAGTGCCAGCATTCGGTCGGGTCGTGGCTTGGGTAGTCCGAATCAATCCCGACGCGCGACGGGCCTCTCGTCTTCGTTCGGGAGGTCTTGTCCGCCGTCACCGAATCCGAAGTTCAAGAGGGCCGTCCACGGGAGCACGGCATCTTCGCTGTGGTTCACGAGTCCAATCTGCATGCCTTTGAGCTTTTTGGCGTGGTTGACGAGTCCAATCTGCACGCCGGTGGCTTCGTCGGCCACGTTGGCGATTCCAAGCTGTGCGCCCGAGACATTGGCGGCATAGTTCAGTACGCCACCGACTTGAAGGCCGGTGTGCTCTCCGAACGCGAACGCGGAGCCGCCGATTTGGAGGCCGTACGATTCCTTGTGCGACATCGGCGCGAGGCCGATTTGCGCGACGCCGTGGAACGTCTCTGCTTCGTTGCGTAGGCCAATCTGCGCGAGACCGTTGAACGTCTTTCCCGTGTAGGCGCCGAAGCCGGCTTGCACGAGGCCGTCGAAGTCTCCACTCGTGCTGCTGACCACTCCGATCTGCGCGAGGCCCGCAAAGCGGTGTTTCGTGTCGGTTTCGGCCTCGAGGATCTTTCGGCCGGTGGCGGCCAGGACGCCCACTTGCACGAGCCCCGAAAAGTCCCCCCTCGCATGGTCGACGAGGCCGACCTGGGCGAGCCCGGAGAACGTGTCGTCCGTGCGGTTGTAGCCACCGAGCTGCGCGACTCCGAGGAAGTCCCGTGCCCTGTTGAATCCAGCGACTTGGGCGATGCCGACCATGTCCGCGGAGCGGTTGTAGGCGAGAGCCACCTGACCGAGGCCACGCATCGTTCGGGCGCGGTTTTCAGTGACGCTGAGTTGGGCGCCTCCGGCGAAGGTGTCGGCCAGGTTGCGGCCGAGGGAAAGCTGCACGAGGCCGCCGTGCGTGCCCGCGTCGTTGCGAACGAACGAGAAGGAAAAGGCGCCGAAAAATCGCTCGGTTCGCGCGTGGGCGAGCGCAAGCGTGCCGACGCCTCCGAACGTTCCGAGGTTTGGCCGCAGGCCCGCGTGGAGCACGGCCCAATCGGGCGCCGGGGCGGTGGCGAGAGGGGCTTCTTTCTGGTGCACCATTCGTGCGGGGGATTCGCGCATCCCGGATGCGTTGGCGTCGGGCTCGATGGGCCGGTCCGGGGAGGCCTCAGTGCCCGACGACGGCGCGCTAGGAGAAGCTTTTTCTACGGGGATGATGGCCGAAGGTTCGGAGCGAGCCGGCCGCGTGCCGAGCTCGTCGGCGTGGGCCGCGCCAACGAAAGCGAGGAGGGCGAGAGGAGCTACGACGAGGAAGGAGTGGCGCATGGTGGCCGAGTGAACGACGTGCCCCATGCGACCTTACAGCGGAGCGCGGGCGATTCCCGAACGTCATCTCCGGTGGCGCGCCCGGCAGGGTAGACTCGGCAGTCGTGGGTGTCTGGTCCAAGTACGTCGTTCCTCGCCTGATCGAGTCCGCCTGCAAGAGCCGAGAGATTCTCGGCGAGCGAAAGCGCTGGGTTCCACGCGCGCATGGGCGTGTTCTCGAGATCGGGATCGGCTCGGGTCTAAATCTCCCGTTCTACGATCCGACCCGCGTCGAATCGGTGACCGGCGTCGATCCATCGCGGGAGCTCTTGGACCTCTGTGCGCACCGCGCCCGCGACGTTCGCATGCCGGTCGCGCTCGTAGAGTCCGGAGCGGAGCGCCTTGCGTTCGAGGACGCGTCGTTCGACTCGGCGATCGTGACGTATGCGCTCTGCAGCGTCGACCGTCCCGCGTGTGTCTTGGAGGAGGTGCGTCGCGTTCTCGCGCCTTCCGGAGAGCTCTTTTTGGTCGAGCACGGTCTCGCGCGCGATGCCGATGCACGCGCGTGGCAGCGTCGATTGACTCCCGCATGGCGACGGGTTGGAGGAGGTTGCCGACTCGATCGCGATCTGGTGAGCGAGCTGCGCGCCGCCCGCTTCGAGGTCGACGAGCTCGAAGCGGAGTACGGCGAAGGGCCTCGTTGGCTGAGCTTCACCTACCAAGGCGTCGCGCGTCCCTGCTAGAGCACCGAATAGGCTTTCGGACCGAGGATTTCATGGATTTAGCAAGGGCCGCTAGGCGCGACGAAGGAGGAGCAACGACGCGGACCGCCGCTAAATCCCTGAAAGCCGACGGGATTCAACCTGTTCGGCGCTCTAGGTGAGAGGAAGCGAGAGCCACATAGGCAAGCTACTCTCGGGACTCGCTCTCGGAGCCTTCTTCGGGGGGGACCGTTTGCTCGCGGATGCGCTCGTCCGTGACGTCTTCGTCCCACACGTCGCCGTAGCCGTCGTAGTGGATTCGCACGCGCCCATCCGGGGTCATGGCGACTACGGTCGCGTGGAAGTACGCGCCGTGCCATTCGACGTCGATTGGGCTTCCAGAGGCGCGTATTTTCGCGCGCTGGGGAACGGTTTTTGCGGTCGGCTGGCTCACGTGAGCCGCGGGAACGGTCCGTGGAAGCGGCGCCTCCGGAACGAATGCCGCGTACATCGACGTGCCCAACACGGCGCCGAGGCAAAGGAGCGCGAGATCTCTCTTACGGAGCTCGCCACGTTGGACACGCTCGAGATCGACTTGGCTCGGGGATTGGCTCACCTCATGATGGTGACTGGCGTAGGCAAACCGCGCAAGGCGTAAGGACACGCGGGTCGAGCCTGAAGCCCCCTCGAGGCTCCAGGCTGTCGGGCGTCTTTCGCATCGCGCAGAATGACGCTTTGCGTTTCGGTCGCTCAAAAGGTGAAAACGGCCCCACGCGCCAACCCTTGCACGAGCTTCTCTCCAAGCTTTGGAGAAGTGTGGGCGGCCTTCGGGTCCACGTCGGTCACATGGAGCCCACCTCCGCTCGTAAAAAAGAGAATCGACCCAAAGACCGCGAGTGCAAGCCCTCCCCCTGCGACGATGGTCAGGGTGCGATCGGTCGCTTCGCCGAAGCTCACACAACGCGATGGGGTCACGCGCCCGTCGTTCTCTACGGTCTGTGGCGTGCACGTCGCAAAAATGGCCACGAGTGGGCCGGCCAACGCGAGCAGGCCCACTCCTCCAAGAACGAGCCCGGTCGTTTGCAGGGGCTTCGATGGGCCATGAAGATCCAAGCGGCTCGGTCCACTGAACGCGACGAGGTCTCCCTGTCGCTGACCGGAGAAGTACTTGTACTCTCCAGGTATCAGGTGGACGGTGCAAGGCGCCCTGCAGCTTGCCGTGACGGACGAAAGCGCTCCCTGACCGCGGAGGGAAAACGACTCAGGGACCGTCACCGTGACAGGCACGGTGTCGGGTTCGTCTGCGTGGGCCACTCTGGTCCACGAGAGCGCATGGAAGACGGAGAGGCCGAACGCGAGCGCGCTCCCGCTCGAGAAAGACGGTCGAACCATGTCCCCGCGCCTAGCAAGCCCGAGGCCAGCTTGGCGCCGCTCCAGAACGCACGAAATGGCGCCCGAGTCGCGGCCGTGTAAACCGAAGTGCCCACGTCGAGCGCCGACGGTCGTCAACGCGCCGGTCCAGAAACCCTTCGGGCGTTCTGTGCAATATGCACTAATCGATCGTCAACACGACCTTGCCTCGGGCACGTTTGGACTCGACCCTGCGGCAGGCTTCCTCGATTTCGGCGAGAGGGAAGGTCGCGTCGATGACAGGACGGAGCTTCTTTTCGGCGACGAAACGGCACAAAAGATCGAGGTCCGCGCGGTTCGAGCGAACCACCACGAGGCGTGCACGACGTCGCGTTCGGAGAGGCGTGAGCAACGTGTCGACGATCACGCGCGGGGCGGGCACCGTGCTCACGTAGGTGCCTTGGGGAGAAAGGATCTCGCGCACCTTCGTGAAGCTCTGGTTGCCGAACACGTCGAAAAAGGCGTCGAAGGGCCCCTTGGAAGAACCGGAGCGGAAGTCGACCTTCGTGTAGTCGAGGGTCTCGTCGGCGCCGAGGGACGCGCACAGCTCGCGGTTTTTCTCGCTCGACGTGGTCACCACGTAGGCTCCGAGGGCCTTGGCGAGTTGAATCGCGAAGACTCCCACTCCGCCGCTGGCCCCGTGGAGCAACACGCGATGGCCGGGACCAACATGGCCTTCGTCGCGCAAGGCCTGGAGGGCCGTAAGCGAGGCGAGGGGCAGACCCGCGGCTTCCGTGTAAGACAGGCCACGGGGGGCACGTGCGCACTCGTCCGGCTGGACACGGCAAAGCTCGCCGAACGCGCCGGCGTTCCACGACTGGATCATGCCGAAAACGCGCGTGCCGGGCGTGAAGGCCGCGTCGCCCTCGACGATCTCGCCGGCCCAGTCGTACCCCATGGCTTTTGGAAAATGGAGGCCGGCGAACCACCGGAATTTCCCTTTTCGAACGAGCACGTCTTTGGGGTTCAGAGCGGCCGCGTGCACGCGCACGAGGTATGTACCGGCCTCGGGCGAAGGTGCCGGAGCGTCCACGACCTTGGCCACCTCGGCCGCCCCGTAGCGATCGTACCGAACCGCGCGCATCGTCTTTCTAACCTCCGAGAAGCTGCGAAAGTGCCCGTCCCGCACCCGATGCGGCGGCAGGAGCCAGCAGAGAGAGAACGCGGGCGCGTTCGTCGTTCCCGAGCCCTGCGCCGGTGGTCGCGATGAGGCGCTGCGCGGCGAAGGCCCCCGCGCTTCGCGCGAACGCGCTCGGCGAGCCGTCCTTGTCCTCGGCGACGGGGGTTGCGTCTCCGCCTTTGCCGGCAATTTTTACGGCCCGTGAGAGAAGCCGTTCGGCGAGCAAATCGAGAGCGATTCCAAGGGGCTGCCAGAGCTTCCGCTCCACCAAGAGCCGCGTTGCTCCGCCCAGCGCCTCGTCCGCGGCCGCTTCGGGAAGGCTTGCCAACGCACGAATCGCCAGGGTTCGGCCATTGCGCGAAGCGATGAACCCGAGCGTGGACGCGCTCCAAAGGAACGTGGGCTCTTTCCGGTCGGCCGTGGCGATGTCGGTCAGCGGGCTCCGCTGGAGGAACTTGGAGAGGGTCGCCATGAACGACGTGTTGGCGACGACTCCGCCGCTCGTGGGGAGCTCCACCAGCGTGCGAGGGATGCGGGTCTCGTTGACGCGACGAATCTCGGGCCAGGCTTTTAGGCGGGCGGGGGGCTCGGTTCCGAGAAAGGTCTCTTTTCCGGTCCACCACGCCAGCGAGACGTCGGTGCGCGTAACCTCGAAAATGCGGGAGAAGACCGTATGGCGCGACAAAGCCTCGCCCACGGTCGACGGAGCCGGAATGCGGTCGAGCGTGTCGTCCAGAATGGCCAGAAGCTTCGCGGGAGACCCCCGGCGAAAGGCCGCGTCGAAGCCGGGGTGCGTGGACTGAATGAGGTCGTTCAGTATGGAGGCAAGGGCCCACTCGTGCGACGTGAACGCCTCGAAGCGGTCGACCGGCGCGAGGGCGCGGGCGATGCGAACGCGTGCGAGCTGCACGTGGCTTCCGAGCTCCGGATCCACGAACGGGCGGTCGCCTTCCATGGCGAGGGCCGTCAGCCCTCCGATGGGCTTGTGGAGGTGCATCGGACCACCGAGGACGAGCGGCGCGAGGAACGTCGTGAAGAGGACGTCTTGGACCGTTCCGGGGTTCGCCTTGGCCACGAGCCTAGCCTCCGCTCGTCTCGTTTTTGGGCGGCTCGACGGCGCTCATGGGGAATGCGC
>JAYUKI010000948.1:0-3003 GCA_043764595.1 Myxococcales bacterium
CGCTCGGCCTCGGGAATGTGATCGCGGTAGGCCTCCCACGCGTCGGGGAAGATGGCATTCGCGCCATTCTGGTAAAACCAATCGATCTCGCTCTTTCGCAGCAAGAAAATGCCGCGAAGCACGAGCTCGGTCACGCGCGTCGGGTGTGTCTCGGCATACGCCAGCGCGAGGGTCGAGCCCCACGAGCCACCGAACACCTGCCACGCCTCGATGCCGAGGTGCGTGCGAAGGCGCTCGATGTCGGCGACGAGGTCCCACGTGGTGTTCTTCTCGAGCGAAGCGTGGGGCGTGCTCTTTCCGCAGCCGCGCTGGTCGAGGAGAACGATGCGGTACGCCGACGGATCGAAAAAGCGGCGATGCTTCGGCTCGGTTCCACCACCCGGGCCACCGTGCAAGAAGACGACGGGCTTGCCTTTCGGGTTTCCGGACTCCTCGAAGTAGAGCTTGTGGCCGTCGCCGACGTCGAGCTCGCCGCGCGTGTAGGGTTCGATCTCGGGGTAGAACGTTCGCCTGTCCATGGGTCTCCACATACCCCAAGACACGGGGCTTCGGGGGCTCGAGCGACTTTGGGCCAGGAGGCTCTGGACGTGGCAGGACGCTTGCCAGTGCCGCGCGCATGGGCGAAAAGATTCGATATGCGTTCCGTCGCGCGGAATCGCACGGAATCGACTAGACGGACAGGGCGTTCGTCCCTTCGAGGAAATCGTGAACAAGGAGCCGAAGGCGACTGCTAGTCCGACCGAGCGAGGGGAAGTCGTGTCTCTTGCGGAGGCCTGTGCTGCCGCCGTTCTCGAGCTGTCACGGGACCGAACGGTGGCACCGCCCACGCGCGAGCGTCTGGTGGCCGCCTGTCTCGTCGCCGAGCGCATCGAGCCGATGACCGATCGGCCCTACGGGCGGCGCGTGCTCTTTCATGACGGACGAGGCGGCGAGATCATGCTCGCCACGTGGCGCGCCCACGCGCGATCGGCTCCTCACGACCACGGCGGCGCCCACGGTCTCGTCTTCGTCCTCTCCGGCACCTTCGAAGAGCGCGAGCACGCACGGGAGGGGAGGGGCCTCGGCGTCGTTCGCTCCGCCCGAACGTTGCGCGAAGGCGACGCCCTCGTGGTGGCCCCCGAGGTCGTGCACGACATGACCAGCCAAACCAAGGGCATCACGCTGCACGTCTACGCCGGAGCGCTCGCGCCCTTCTCGCTCTACGACTTGGCCCGACGCGAGACCGTACGCGCCACGGGTGGGGCATGGCTTCCCGCAGACTCCGTGCTCTCCCGCGACGCTTGGGAAGGCCCACGCCCATGACGATCTGGATCGGCTACACCACGCTCTACCGCGAGGGCGGCGCCAAGTTCTCGCGCGTTGCACGGACCCTCGCGCGCACCCTCGCAGAAGCCCACCCCGAGGCCACGGTCGTCGCCGAGTCGGTGGAGTCGAAGGCCGACTTCGTGAAGGCCATGCAGCGCATCGCCGCGAGCGGAAAGCCGCTGCGCCAGCTTCATTTCGTGGGCCACGGCGGCATGTACGGACCCATGTTCCGCACCACGAAGGTCCCCGAGCAACTGAGCCCCCACGAGTGGCGCACGCTCGCCCTTCCGTTCGGCGAAGGCGCCACCGCCACGTTCCACGCGTGCCGCTCGGCGCGATGGTTCGCACCGTTTTTTTCGCGCACGTTCGGCGTGCCGACGCACGGGTACCACCTCTACACGACCTTCTCACGGCGCCCGGATCGCTTCGTCTTGGACCTTCCCTCGTCGAGCCCCGACGATCCGCTCTACGTGGTCGCGCTGCCCGGCAAGAAGTCGCACGGCGTGGGCGCCTCGGTCTTGAAGTACGCCCACGTTCTGCCCGTCGAAAAGATGAAGCGTTTCGAGCCCGAACGAGGCCCCGTCGACACCTCGTACGATCCGGTTTCGGAGCTCTACGACGAAGCCTTCGCGGACATCTCGGTGCGTGCGCCCGAGGTCGCGTGGATCGAGCGGCACCTCCCCGAAGGGCGTCCGCGCGTGCTCGAGATCGGAGCCGGCAACGGCGCCTTGCTCGCGCGGCTTTCCCCTCGCATCGCCTCGGGCCTCGGCGTCGACGCCTCGCGCGGCATGGTGGATCGCGCCCGAGCGCGCTTCGGTCGACTGCCGAACCTTCGCTTCGAGAGCATCTCGGGTCCAGTGCTCCCGGCCGAGGACGCCTCGGTCGACGTCGTGATCTCGATGCTGTCGTGGCGGTACCTCGACTGGGACCCGATGATGGCCGAAGTGCGCCGCGTGCTCGCCCCCGGAGGCAAGCTCCTCGTGGTCGATATGGTCGCCTCGCCCGCGACTTTGAAAGACACCCCGAAGCTCGTGGCGAGCGCTATCAAGAGCGCCCGCGACGGCTTCGCCCGGGCCGCCTTCAAGACGAAGCTCGCCAAGCTCGTGGCCGATCCGCGCTGGGCCCACATGCTCGCGTACAATCCCATTCGCGCCGAGCACGAGTACCGCTGGTACTTCGAGGGTCGCTTCCCCGGACGCACCGTCGATCTGCTCACAGTGGCGCTCGCGTCGCGCGTCGTCGCGTTCGACTCGGGTCCGCTCCCACGAGGCTTCTCGCTCCCGCAAAGCTACCCGTGAGCACGCGAAAAAGAGCCCCCGCACCGAAGGCCGAGCCCGAGACCTGGCCAAAGCTCCTCGTCTTGGACTGGGGAGTTGGAGGCTTTGGGGTCGTGCGAGAGCTTCGCCGAAAGAGCCCGAAGGCGAGCCTCGTCTACTTCTCCGACAGTGGCTTTTTGCCCTACGGAAAGGTTCCGAGCGACAAGCTCGCGCGTCGCCTCGAGCACGTGGTCCGCTGGTTTTTCGATCGTGGCGTGCGACGTGTGGTCGTGGCCTGCAACGCGGCCAGCACGGTGGTGCCGCTCCTCGTGCTTCCAAAAGGACTCGTCGTGCACGACGTGATCACGCCCGGTGTCGCGCTCGTACGCGCGGCCAAGGTGGACCACGTGGGCCTCGTCGGAGGCGCGCGGACCGTGCGCTC
>JAYUKI010000949.1:0-10300 GCA_043764595.1 Myxococcales bacterium
CCGGCGGGCTACTGCATTCGCGTGGGATCACACGGGATCACGTAGGGCAACGTGGGATCACGTAGCGTCACGAAAAGGACCAGTCACCTAGAGCGACAAACAGGATGACGGACCGAGGATTTAGCACGGTTAGCAAGCTGGCGCACCTGGTACGCGCGACGACGACGGATAATCTTCTATCCAAGGAGGAGCAACGACGCGCAGCGCCGCTAAACGTGCGAAAGCCGACGGAAGTCATCCTGTTTGTCGCTCTAGGGGCCCTCGGGCACGGACGTCTCTTCTCTACGCCGATTCGAGCGTAGGGTTTCCGACGTGACGAAAAGGTCGACTCTCCGAAAGGTCTCGCGACGGGTGCGCGTGGCGTGCGTCGTCGCGGTGGCGTTGCTGGCGCTTGCTCCGAGCCTCTTCGTCTACGTCGACGGCAAGGGTCGTATTTGCGAAGAAAGCGTCGTCGACAAGGCCGACGCCATCTTGGTGCTCGGAGCGCGAGTGTTTCCGGGAGGGAGACCGAGCGACGCCCTCGCGGACCGGTTGGACACGGCGCTACGCCTCTACCGCGCAGGGGTGGCGCCTCGCGTCGTCGTGAGTGGGGACCACGCGGAGGCGGACTACGACGAGCCTGGCGCAATGGCCGCGTGGCTCGTGGGCCGGGGCGTGCCTCGGGAGGCCATCGTGGAGGACGGCGCAGGGCTCGACACCTACACGTCGATGGCTCGGGCAAAAGGCACGTTTGCGCTGTCGAGCGTCGTGGTCGTGACGCAAGCGTTCCACCTTCCAAGAGCGCTCTACCTCGCGAATCGAAAGGGCCTCGCATGCCAAGGCGTCGTTGCCGACGCGCGGCGCTACCGCAGGGCTCCGTACTACCAATTGCGTGAGCTCGTCTCCCGCGTGCGCGCCTTTCTGGACGTCCAGCGCAATCGGCTCGTCCCGCTCGATCGCTGAGCCGCGAGCAAGCTCGACCATCCGTCACGGCCCGAGCACAAGCACGTTTCCGCTCCCACAGCTTGCGAGGAAGAACCCGACGATCGACAATCGTTCACCATGGGATTTTTCGACCGCTCGCCCCGTATGACCACCGCCGCAGATGCGCTCCCCGGCTCCAAAACCACCATCGTCGTCCCGAAGACCCACTTCGTTTCCGGGCATCGGACGGTTCCGCCATTCCCGGAGGGTCTCCGTGAAGCCATGTTCGGCTTTGGCTGCTTCTGGGGTGCAGAGCGCAAGTTTTGGCAAGCGAAGGGCGTGTACGCCACCATGGTGGGCTATGCGGGCGGATTCACCGAGAACCCGACCTACAAACAGGTATGCACCGGCCAAACAGGCCATAACGAAGTCGTGAAGATCGTCTTCGATCCGGCCGTAACCCCGTACGAGTCACTGCTCGCCATCTTCTGGGAAAACCACGATCCGACGCAGGGAATGCGTCAAGGGAACGACGTGGGAACCCAGTACCGTTCCGGCATTTATGCGTTCGACGCGACGCAACTAGAGCTCGCCCTGGCGTCGAGGAACGCCTACCAAAAAGCGCTCGGTGCCGCGGGACACGGCACGATCACGACCGAGGTCGTCGATGCTCCGCCTTTTTACTACGCAGAGGAATACCATCAGCAATACCTCGCCAAAAACCCGAACGGGTACTGCGGGCTAGGCGGAACGGGAGTGTCTTGCCCTATCGGAGTCGGCGTCGGCGCAGGCGCGGAATGAACGCTCGCGAAGGAGCGTGCGCGTGAAGCTCGTCGTCGTCGGTGCAGGCACTTCGGGAGCCGTGGTCGCCGCACGGTCGAGCGAAAATCCGGGGCTCGAGGTGGTTCTCGTAGAAGCGGGTCCGGATTACCCGGGCACGCTCCCGGACGACCTCGAAAACGGCAAGACGAACTCGATGCGCAAACACGACTGGGGGTACCGCCACAAGCCGAATCCCCACTCGCCCAAGTTCCTCTATCCGCGCGGGCGAGTCGTTGGCGGGAGCTCCGCCGTGAACACGTGCATCGCGCTCCGCGGACAAGCGTGGGAGTACGACGAGTGGGCCGACAAGGGCCTGCCGGATTGGACGTACGAGGCGTGCCTTCCGGCATTCGTACGAATGGAGAAAGACCTCGATTTCGGCGACAGACCGTACCACGGCTCGCGAGGCCCTCTGCCCATTCGGAGGCATCCGGAGGACGAGCTTCTGCCGTGGAATCGAGCCATGATCGAGGCTGCGGAAGGCCTTGGACATCCACGCTGCGAGGACCACAACGCCCCAAATCCGATAGGCATCGGCCCGCAGCCGATGAATAAAATCGATGGGCGTCGCATCAGCGTTGCGCGGGCCTACCTCACGCGCGAGGTGCGGACACGCGACAACTTCTCACTGGTTGCCGACACCGTCGTGCGACGCGTTCTTTTCGACGGGAAGAGGGTACGCGGCATCGAGGTGGAGACGCATGGCCGCGTCTACGAGATTGGGGCCGATCACGTCGTCCTTTGCGGCGGAGCGATCCACACACCAGGAATCTTGTTGCGCTCGGGGATAGGGAACGATCGCGACGTTCGCGCGATCGGCGTCGCGCCGTTGGTCCATGTGCCGGCGGTCGCCAGACGCCTCTTGGATCACCCGGGGCTTGCCCTCTTCTTTTGGCCAAGGAAGAGCTTCGTTTCCGAAGACGACCCCGTCATCCAGGTCATGCTTCGCATCACCTCCAAAAGCAGCCCGAATCCTGGGGACCTCCAGCTCCAGGGAGGCTCGGGAATGCCGACGCCCTTCTTCCACCTGCCGGTGGTCACCCTCATGGCTCACGTCGGCAAGCCCGAAGGGCATGGGACCCTGCGGTTCGAAAGCGCCAGCCCGCACGTCGCCCCCGTCATCACGTCCAATCTGCTGCAGAATGCAAACGATCGTGCCAAGGCCGTTCAGGCCGCAAAGATGCTGCGAGAGCTCGCCCAGCAGGCACCGATGGCCGCCCTCGCCAAACCCCTCTGGCCACGACCAAAGGTCCTCGGAAGCGACGACGGACTGGACCGCTACGTGGGCCGGTTGAACGACTCGGGGTACCATCCTTCGGGCACGGTACCCATGGGGCCGGAAGGCTCGGATGCCGCCGTCACCGGGCGAGGCGCCGTCCGGGGCGTGCGCGGGCTCACCGTCGCGGACGCGAGCATCATGCCCACGATTCCCGCGGTGAACACCAACTTGCCTACCCTCATGATTGGCGAGCGTTTCGGGGAATGGTTCGCAACCGGGGCTCTTCCGGACTGACCTCGCGACGGACTTCGCGCCTGATTTCGAGCCTGATTTCGCGACGGATTTCGAGCGCCCTCGTTCTCGTCTCTTCCGTACGCAGAGGAACGTGTAGTCTAAACTATCCAAGGAACGTTCTGGCGTGCACCGAAGCTTTGGAGAGAACACGATCGTGAGCTTGGGACGAGGAAAGCAGAGCACCGTCGTCCGAACGGACACGAGCTGCCGTGCAGGTCGGAGGGCCCTTTGAGCCTGCCGCTCCTGCGTGTCAGGCCCATGGACGCACGCGCGACCGCACGCCTCCTCGAACGTGCGCTACGCCAAGAGCGAACCGTCGTCGCGCTCGTGGAGCCGGTGACACGACCGGGACCTCACCTGCTCGAAGCCGAGCTCGGCGGTGGACGCATCGTACGGGTCCTCGCAGAGCCGGCGGGACCGCCGCAAAAAGACGGGCAAGCGCTCGACCTTCGCGTCGCCGACCGCGGACAAATGGCCGAGATCCTTGCACTTATCGAGTTTTTGGATCACAAGAAGGCGTCGATCGTCGCGCCCGTCACTACGACCATCGGCGATGGCGTCAAAAAACCTCCTCCCGGCTCGACGTTGGAGTCGCGAATTGCCGCGATCGAAGACTCGCCGACCGGCGCCATGTTCCTTCCTGACGAGCCTCCTCCGTCCGGTCACGAAGGCGCGCGCGAGAAGAGGCCTCCGGAATCCGTCGAAGTGGAAGTCGACGATCCCTACGACGACGACGACGCGCCGACCTTGATGCAGACCCCCATGGCGGGGAAGGTCGACGCCCCGGCCGCACCCTACGTTCCTTCACTCGCTCTGGCCCTTCCGCCAGATCCAATTTCGCTGGCAGACACGCTCATGCCGCCGAGCTCGTTCGTGGAGCGGACGCTGTTTTTGCCCCTCGGAAATGGCGGCGGGCCGTCTGCCTTTTCTCCGACTCCAGCCGCTGGAGCCCCTCCTGCAAGCCCCGTGGCGCGGGCGGTCCCCATCCCACGGGAAGAGCCAAGCGCTCGGGTCGATGCTCGTGTGGACGTCGCGGGTGTCCACCCAGCCCAGCCGCCACAGCCTGGCCAACCGCGCGTCGACGCGCGCGCCGAGCCAGGCACACGGCCCCCACTTCCGCCTACGTCCGCGCCGCCGATTCCACAGGTGCATGCGCCTGCCCGCGTGGCTGCTCCACAGGCTCCAGCCGGTCCTACTGGTCCCGCGCCAGCTCCGGGCCTTCCCGCCCCGAATGCGGACCCACCGACCGGCAACCCACGGCTCATTGGCCGCACGATCGCCGGGAAATATACCATCGAGAGCTCGATCGGACGTGGTGCGACGGCCGAGGTTTTCCGCGCACAGCACGCGAGCCTGAAACGCCCCGTCGCCATCAAGATCCTCCACCAGGAAAACGCAGGCTACCTCCAGTTCGTGAAGCGCTTCAAAGCCGAAGCCCACACGCTGAGCAAACTCGAGCACCAGAACATCGCCCGCGTGATCGACTTCGGCCAAGAGCCGGACGGGCTCCTCTACCTCGTCATGGAGCTCCTGGTCGGCAAGAGCCTCGAAGTGGTCGTCGCAGAGAGCGGCAAGAAGCTCCCGGTCTTGAAGGTCCTCGACGTCGGTGTCCAGACCTGCAACGCACTCGCCTTCGCGCACGACGAGGGTGTCATCCACCGCGACGTCAAACCCGAGAACGTGATCCTCGTTCCTCATCGCGACGAGGACGGCAAGCCGTGCGACCTCGTCAAAGTCTGCGACTTTGGCCTCGCCAAGCTCCGCGATCCCGATCCGGAGAACACCGACATCACGATGGGTGGCACTCTGTGCGGGTCGCCAGCGTACATGTCCCCCGAGCAGATCTTGGGCGAAAAACTCGATGCCCGAACGGACCTCTACGCCCTCGGCACGATGCTCTTCGAATCGCTCACCGGCGAGCTTCCCCACGACGCGATTGGCCTCACCCAGCTTTTCGCGAAGAAGCTCCTCGAGCCGCCGACCCCACTTCGGACCTTCTTGCCGGATGTCGACCCAGGGCTCGAGACCGCCATCATGCGCGCCCTGTCTCGTGAACGAAACGATCGCCAAGACGACGCTCGCGTCTTGCGCCAAGAGCTTCGCGCGGTCCTCTCACGCCTCCGACCCTAGAGCGCAGTGGTAGCGACTCGGCTCAGCCCGGATTTCGCTCTGCGACGAAATCAGCGGTCATGATCTTCGATCAAGTCCCGCGGATTTCGACTGACTTGTCATCGGAGGACTCCGTCCTCCGCCGCAACTGGTGCGCGCAAAGCCGCGCGCGCGAGGCGCCCCACCTCCTGGTTTTGGGTCCCGAGCCCAAAACGACCGCGTCACCTGATTGAGAATCGTGAACGGTCATTTAGGTAGAGCGGATCCAGGCTCAGAAGCTTGCTTTTACTCCGACTTGGACCCAGCGGGGCGCATTCGGGCGCGCGCCGTATGGACGACGGCCGACGATGTTTTCGACCCCGGTGAGGTTGCGGACATTGCCGTAAATCTTGAGCCAGCGGAGCGGAGAAAGATACGCCCCCACGTCCATCCAAACTTGTTCGTCGGTCGCGAGGGTCTCGTCGATGGGCGCACTGCCAGCGACCTCGCGCATTTTCGCCACGTAGTTTATCGACGTGTTCACGCCGGCAAAACGGTTCTCGACACCGAGGGCAAAATTGAACTGATGACGAGGAATGTATGGAATCTTGTCGCCCGAACGGACCGCCCCGTAGATGGGGTCTTGCGACGTAAAGTCGCTCTGGAACTCACCGTACGTAAGGGTGTACGCCGCCGTGAATGGCATCTTTACGGGACCTGCAGGCATCTCGTAGGTCGCGAACGTCTCTAGGCCGTAGACCCGCGCTTTGCCCGCATCGAACTGACGGTCGAGACGCGCATCGACGCAGCCGCTCGCGAGGCTGCAAACATCGGTCAAGTTCGAGTAGTCGTTGAAAAAGCCGATCATCTCGGCGCGCGCGCGGCCACGGGTGTAGCGCGCCCCGGCTTCGTAGTTCACGCTGTACTCCGGCCGAACCTCCCTACCGCTCCCGGGAGGCGGCGGACTGAAGCCCCGGTAGACTCCGCCAAGCACACCGAGCTCCCGCGTAAGCGCGTAGTACGCCCCGACTCCGGGCATCAGCGCACCAACGAAGCCATTTCTCGCGTCGTTCTCGAGATAATCCTCGGCGCGCGACGAAATGAACTCTGCGCGGACCCCCGGCGTCACCGTGAGCTTTCGAAACGTCATGGCGTCCGTCAGGTGGAGCGCGAGCGCATAGGTGCGCGCGTAGTTCCGCGTCGTGACGATTTGTGGCTCGCCTGCGGGGACGAGCTCGCCCGATTGCATCAGGTAACCTTGCTCGCTGTGGTCCCGCTTGATTTCGTCGTAATGGAGGCGCGCCCCCGTCTCGATTGCGTGAGAAATCGGTCCGGTATTGGCGGTCGTGGTGAGAACGCTCTGCACTCCCTGGCTGATGAACGAGCGCTGGTTCGGCCCGACGTAGAGTGTGTCCGCGCCGGTCCCGCTCGAATCGATCGCGCCACGAAGGACCGCGAAATAGCCCGCATTCGCCGGATCGTCGGGACTCGCGAGCACGTCCGCGGCGCCTGCACGCCCGAGGCGATTCAGCTTGGTCCACGTGCGGGCATAGTCGAAACGGTACGCCGTGGTCTTCAGCGTATAGGCGGTCTCGGCGCCTTCCATCGTGTGCGAGACGACAATCCCCGTCCGATGATTCTTCATCTGATCGAGGGCGCTTGCGGCATACCTTCGGTACGGGTCCGTCCGAAAGTCGCGCTCGGTCTGGCCTAGGTAGGTCTCGTTCGAAACCTCGTCGGAGTACGAGAGCTTGACCTGGAATCGGTGCTTGATCGTCGCGGCGGGGTCCACCAGATAGCTGGCCTTGACCATCCAGTCGTTGCGGGTCGAGCCCGTATCGGCTCCGCTCGGGAGGTTGGTGAAGCCCGTATTTTGCAGCCGAACGCCTTCGACCAAGAACCCCCACTGTTCCGTGCCCGTGCCAAAATAGACGTGCGCCTTCGCAAAACCATATGCGCCCAGCGAAAGATCGGCTGACCCCGTGTTCTTGGTCGGCGTTTGGCGCGTCAAAAAATCGATGGCGCCACCGACGGTCTGCGGACCATACGCGATGGCGGAAGGCCCTTTGACGACACGAATTTGTGTCATTCGGGCCATGAGCGGAAAGTAGTAGGCGGCCGGCGCAGAATAGGGCGCAGGACCGAAGAGGATCCCGTCCTCCATCAAGGTGAGCTTCTTGCTGCGATCGGGGTTCGCGCCTCGAATGCCGATGTTGGGGCGCAGACCCACACCATCTTCGCCACGCATGTACACGCCCGGCACTTGCATCAGGACGGCGGTCGGATCGTCGTACGAAAACCGCTCGAGCTGCTGTTTGCGAAGCACCTGGACCGATCCGGCGCTCCGAGCGAGCGGATTGCCCGAGATGACCACGTCTTCGATGGGGGGCGGACGACGGGGGGACGCCGTAGCGGTGGTCGTCGCAGCGGCGGATCCGGGAGGTGGCTCGGCAGGAAGCGCAGCGGGAACGGTTGCGGGTTCCGGTGCCGGCGGGGACACGGGCGCAGGCGCGGGTTCCGAAGTCGGAGTGGCAGGCGGAAGCGGTTCCGCTTGCGAAGGCTGCGCGAACGCCGTGCGGGCCAAAGCCAGGTTGGCGAGCGACACGATCGCAACGATCGCGGGAATCGTGGGGCGAGTGCGCAAAGGGATCGACATTTTCGGGGAAGCTCTTCTGCGACGTTCGCGAGCGTTGCGACGGGTCAAAGGACGGGCCGAGTCGGCGGGGGTGAGCCTTCGGGACAAGGCAGTATCCAGTGGGCAGCACCGAGGCCGTCCTCGACGGTCATGAGGTCGACCGACGGATCGAGCATGAGCGCGCCAGGCCGTGCATTGAGGGACGTGAGTGCTTCGGCACGCACTTCGACGGGTCCTTCCCGCATCGTGAAGTCCTCACCCACCCGATGGGCGAGCTGCAGGATGAGATCGGGCTGACTCGCCATTTCGTTCTCTTGATACGGAGTGAGGTACCTGCGTGGGCTAACGAGCCAAAGCCTTCCGGTGCTCTTGCTCTTGACGAAGAACGTGGTGGACCCGCCTTTGGCTCGCACCATGACGCGCCACGAAAAGCGCATTCCTTGCTCATGCCAGAGCACATTTCCTCCGTAGAGAAAGGTACGAAGCGGCATCACGAGCTGAACGAAGACGTAAAGCACGCCCAAGCCGAGCGCGACACGAGTCGGCCAGGACGGAGGCGTGACACGAGCGACCCGCTCCGCAGGCCCCGCGAGCGTCAACCGAGGGTCGGCTACGACTGGCACCTTCGCGAGTCGAGAACGCACCATGGCCACGAGGTCTCGGGGCCACGAATCCTGGAAAAACACGAGCGCCGAGCACGTCATGATGATTGGAAACATGCCAATATCGAACAGGGCGCGCGTCATCACGTGGAAGCCGATGACCACGAGGTACGCGAAAGGTCGCGAGCGTTTCCACGACAGCCAAAAGACGATGGTGGCGTCGAACAAGAATCCCGCCCAGCTCATGACGAGTGGCACTCCGGGCAGGGTAAAGAGCGGCCCTGCGATCGGGAGGTCGGTACGCGCGCCGAGCCAAATCCCCAAGGGCTGACCGTGAAGAAGCCAATCGGGCTGCGCCTTGGCCAAGGCGGCGCACATGTAAACGATGGCGATCTGCGCGCGGAAGAGTGCGTGCCAACCGAAGGCTATCCTGGTGTCGGTGGGCGGGTTTCCGACGGATTGCAGGCCGCGGGCAGCGCGTATCTTGTTCGCAATCCATGCGTCGCACGAGTACGCCCGCGCCGCGGGCGACACCGCGAGGAGCCAGGCGAGAAGCGCCGCCAAATAGTAGTGGTTCAGATACGTCGATACGTCGATGAGCTGGATGTACGTGAGGCCCGCGGCAAAAAGGGGCGCCGTGACCCTGAACGCGAGGCCAAAAGCCACGGCAATGCCGAGCGCGGACAGTGCCCAAAAGAGGGCATGCATGTGAGACCGCGACAAGGGCTCGACCCAGGAAAACCCCCAGTAGTGGAAGCGGTACCGCGGAGCGACCAAGAGCTCGTCGACCCACCCGTAGGCGAGGAAACGTTGCATGGAGACACCGAGCGAGAGACCGAAGAGGACGCGGTAGACGGCGAGCCACGCGACGTCGACGGGACGCAGAATCATGGCCTCGAAGCGAGCGAATAGCGAAGGCGAGCCTACCGAGGATAGGAGCGATGCGGCGTGCGCTCCCGGCAGCTCGCGTGGCTTCGTGAGATCAATCGGTGTCACTGGCCGCGCTCGCCGGGAGCTTCAAGTTTACGGGGCTCGCCGAACCAAAAAAGTTCGTCTTCAGAAGGTTTGCGAGGGGGCGAACCTTCAAATAGAAGTCCACGAACTGCGCTTCCGTCGCCTGGTGGAATGGGGGAAAGGCGTCCGCCGCGCCAATGGCCACGACAAGAAGGTCGCCGAGGTCTTTCGCAAGAGCGCCATTTCCGGCCGCCACGAGCCAATCATCGAAACCGATGCCTTGACCTTCCGGACCGCAGCCTTGAAAGAGGCTGCGAAACGCTCGAAGGTTCGTGCGAATGTTCTCGATGTCGAGACGGGCGAAAGGCGACTCGGGATTCGGAGGGGCGGGCTGATAGCCGGCGAGGCTGCCTAGCTTCAGATCCTTCACTTCCTGCTCGGGATAGAGGAGCGACCAAGCGACGACGTTGAGAGTCTCCTGTTCGCTTCCGTAGGCGTCGAACGCGAGGAGCTTCGTTTTGAAATTTTCGCCAGAAGGTGCCCAGACCTTGGTCAGAGTCTGGGCTTTTTCGAGTACGTCGCCCGCCACCGCCAACGCGTACTCGCGTTTGGCGGGTCCGAGTGTGTCGGGAGAGAGGCCCGCCCAGGCCGTCCCAGCCGTCGACGACGCCGAGCAGGCCGTGTCGCTGCCCGGATAGTGGAGAAGGTACTCGAGAGCGAAGAGCCCCCTTCCGCTCGGGAAGACGAGATCGAACCCTTGTTTGTAGCCCTTCAGGACGATCT
>JAYUKI010000950.1:0-10292 GCA_043764595.1 Myxococcales bacterium
AGGACCAAAAGCCAGCCGGCGCCGAGGCCGACCATTGCACTCTTCACGCGCTCGATGAGCTGATTCACGTCAAAGCTTCCTTACTGGCGGCGAAAGATACGATGCAGGGCGGGCAGGAATTGAAAGTCCCCAGGAGCTACGATGCAGCTCAGGTGGTGAACGATTCGAGCTCTGCGTCTTGCTCCGGTTCTGCCGGGGCGGTGTCGCGCGAGCTTTCCTCTGCAAGGACCGCCTGGGCGAGCACGGTCGTCGCGTAGGCCCCTTTCGGTAGCACGAATTCAACCAACAAGTTCGCTCGTTGTTCCCCAGGGTTGCCCTCGGGCGGCTCGATCGTGACCCGGACCTCGTGGACACGTAAGACCATGGGCCGGCGCGTGCCTTCGCCGAGCTTTCCGGTGCCCGTGAGGTCGAACCCCTCGCCGAGAACCTCCCCGAAGATCCGTGTCTCCAGCGCCAACGCGTCGTGCTCGGGTGCCCGCATCTTCACACCGAACATGGGTCCGGTTGGACCCAGCTCGCCCCGTTCGGCGCGCGGGGTATCGGTCTGAACATCGGTGCAGAGAAACATTCCGCCGCTCTCGAGCTTGAGTAGATCGCCCAAGAGCGGCCGATTCCAGGTGCCGTCGGCCTCGCGAGCCGCGAGAACGGCGTTGAACACGTGGGACTGCACGGCGGAAAAGAGGAACTTTCGGGCGCGAACGTCCCTAGGGCCCCGCTCTTTTCCGGAAAGGAAGGCAAGCGCGCGTTCGACGTTGTCGCCCTCGCGTCCAAAACGTTGCGCGCCGAAAGCGTTCGGTACGCCCGTGGTTTCCAAGGCAAGGAACGTGGAGCGAATCCCGTCGACCTCCGCGGCCTCGACGTCTCGTAAGCGAATCCGAAACCGGTTCTGCGAGAGATGCCCCGTGCGGAGCTTGTTTCCATGGCGCGAGATCGTGAGGATCTCGAGGTCTTCCTCTGGCTTTAGCGCGCGAGCGCGCTCTTCCACGGCGGTGCCGGGGAGGGCGGGGAAAGAGAGCCATTGGGTCGTGACCGCGACCTTGTCTTTCAGTCCCGGGATGCCCACGTCCCTACGCTCGACCTTGAGGGCCGAAGCGAGCCGGGCGACCGCATCGTTCGTGGTGATCCCGCGCTTTTTGACGTGCAAAAAGAGGTGATCGCCCGCTCCGGACGGCTCGTAGGCGGGGACCTCGTCGACGACGAAGTCCTCCGGGACGGTCTTGATTCGGGCGCGAGGCTTGTCCACGCCCTCGTCCTACCGCACGGGCCTCACCATTGCAACCGAGTTGCGTAAAGATCCGACGGGCCCGCTCAGAAATAACTTGCCCATATCGGCGAGGACCGGGTGTCGCAGGCAAGGCGCGGCGACGACGAATACTGCTGTATTTTGAGGAGCCGCAACTCCGCATCCGGCGCGCGGGACCGGCGAGATGGGCAAGTTATTTCTGAGCGGGCCCTACTCGCCGAGCTCGTGGGACATTTCGTCGCGAGGGCTGCGGAAGGTCTGGGCGGGTGAGTAGGCGAGCAGATTGGACACGCGCGAGGTGTAGATGCAGGCGTACTCGTCGACCTGCTTTCCGAAGCTCGACTGCTCGCCGCCCTCTTTCATGAGGGAGCCGAAATACGCGTGAAAACGCGCGTCGCTGCGTCGCTCGATGGTGGTCGATTCGGCTTCGATATGGCGAAGCATTCCACGAATCCTCTCGACGGCGCGTTTCATGCGGAGGCGTTCGGCCTCCACCTTCTCGCTCGCTTCGCGTTCGAGCTGCCGTGCAAGATCCTTGATGCGCGCTTGGTAGAAACGAAGGTCGTCCTCGTGGCGCTCGCGGAGCTCTTCGAGGCGGTCGAGGGTCTCGAAATCCTCTTTGCACGACTCGTGCGCCAAGACCTCGATCTCGAGCTCTTGGATGATCATGGCCGTGCGCCAGGCCGAGTCCTTCTTGGACCGCAGGATGTCGCCGTAGATATGATCGCCGACGTAGAGAACCTGGTCGCCCGTGACCCCCATCGCGCGTTCGAGCTCGAGGAGATTTCCTCCTTCGTAGACCTTGCCGCGCTCGAGCGGAAGAACCGCGGGTCGTGTGCGCCCGCTTTCGTGCTCGAGCAGTGGCCTGCGCTCCTGGAAGAAGGCCGGCTTCGTCGCCGCGACGATCACGACGTCGAAGAAGTTCCTCCACGTGGGGTACTCGCTCATGCTGCCGCCGAGCAGGTACGTCATCATTCGTTCGGTGTAGGACCACCGTGAGTTCGTCAGCAGAAAGAGGCGCTTTCCAGAGCTGCGAAGCTTGTGGAGCATCGGGGCCAGCTTCACGTCTTTGAGGACGAAGCGAGGCAAGTCCGCCAAAATGGCGTCGAGGATCGTCCCGTCGCGGTGGGCCTCGTCGATGCACTCGCGAATGTCGGTGAAGAGCTTCGCGTAGTCCACGGCGTAACCGCGTTCCTCGAGCGTGTGGACCAGCGCCGCATAGGTGACGGCTTCGCTCAAAGCGTAAAGCGTGTCGATCCAGTGGTAGCGCGGCGTAGCTGGTCGCACCTTTTTCGTGTGGTAGAGCGCGCGAAGCTCGTCTTTCGAGAGCTCGCGGAAGCCGTGGAACCCCTTGTTGACGTTCTTGTAGCGGTCCATTTTCAGGACGTGACCGAACCGCTTGTCGATGAGGAGACCGCGCACTGCGAAGTCGATCGGCACCTTCACGTCGCGAATGAGCTCGGGGTACCCTCGCACGATGAGCTTCGCGATCGTGGCGTCGATGGAGAGCCGGTCCATCTCCTCTTGGTTGTAGATCGCGAGCGTGTAGTCCATGTCGAAGCCGACCCACGCGATGTTGCTCATGCGCAGGTTGCGGTTGCAGAATACACGTTCGTGCCGGGGAATGCGCGGCGCGCGGTCCCTGGCCAGAAAGTCGTCCAGGGGAAGGAGCAGTTGCTCGGTGGCTTCGCGGGTCGCGCCTTCGGGGGCCACGGGCTTCTCGTCGTTGGTCAATCTGGTCGTGCTCCACGGGGCTCTTCGGCCTTGGCCACGAGGCCACTCGGACGCTTCGCGCCGGCTGCCCGCCGAATCGTCTACGAGGATCTCACGCGACCGCGACGAATTGCAAGTCGTCGTCGCGGTCGGCTATGATCGAGGCGATGCGGCCGCTCGTCGTCTTGCGATCCGGTGACGTTCCTCCTTCGATCGCGGAGCGCCGGGGCGAATACCTCGGGTGGTTCTCGAAAGGGGTGGGAGACGCGTGGTCCCATGGCTGGGCCGAGCACGACGTCCGGGCGGAGGGTGCGTTTCCCGATCCACGCGCCGTGTCCGGCTTCGTCCTGTCGGGGTCGAGCTCCAGCGTCACCGAGCGGGCCCCATGGATGCTCCGCTTCGAGGCCTACTTGCGTGAGTGTGTGACGCTCGACGTGCCGATGTTGGGGGTATGCTTCGGGCACCAAATTCTCGCGCAGGCTCTTGGCGGCCTGGTCGAGAAAAACCCCCACGGCCGCGAAATCGGAACGCGCTCGGTTACGGTGGCAGGAGGGACGAAAGATCCGATCTTTCAAGGGCTTGGGGAGGTTTTTCGCGTGAACACCACCCATGTCGACAGCGTCACGAAGTTGCCCGAAGGAGCGCGTGTCCTCGCACGAACGTCGCTCGAGCCGCACGCCGCGTTCGCGATGCCCGGCCGTGTTCGGTGCGTGCAGTTTCACCCCGAGATCGACGGCGACGCCATGCGTTCCTGGGTCGAGCTCCGACGTCCTCTCATCGAAGCAGAGCAACTCGACGCGGATGCGATCTTGGCCGAGTCGGGGGACACGCCTGCGGGCGACGCGGTCCTGCGCAATTTCGTGACCGAGCTCGTGAAGCGCTGATGGACGGCCGCCCGTGGCGCGGAAGGTCACGACGGAGGTCACGACAGAGGGCGCCACCACGAGCTTACACGCTGCCAGGCCGTCATGTCTTTTCGGAGGACCCGCGCGGCCGGGACGGCAACGTTCTTCATCGCGAGGCTGTCTCCTGGGGCCACCGCGAAACCGTAGCGCGTGCGCTCGTAGATTCGGGCGGCGGTCTCGAGCTCCCGAGAGCTGTCGCCCTTTTCGACGGCACGCTTTACGAAATCCTCGATCGAGTCGCTGGCGCGCGGCACGTTGCCCGCATCCTCCGCGGCAATGCGAACGTATTCCCAGAGGTTGTCGATGCGTTCGCTTGGTGGGGTCGGAAAGATCGGGGTGACGAGGTGGCTCGTGAGAGCCGCGCGCTTTATCGGACGGTAGAGGAGGGCCAAGAGCAAAAGAGGCCAGAGCGTGTGCGCCGCCGACTTCGCAGACTCGCCTGCCTGCTTCATGGCCTTGAGAATCGCCTCGCCGTCGATCTCCGGTGGCTTTGGTCCTTCCCGCGTCTTGCCCTCGCGCGGGTCCAGTTCGCCGTCCGTCGGTTTGCCGTTCTTTCCTTCGTGATCGCCTTTGCCGGTTCGCCACAAGTATGGCGAGAGGACCGCCGTGAACACGAAGAGGACCATCACCGCAAGGACGAGCGGCAAGACGTTCTTGCGTGGAATTGCCGACACTTGGTTCTGCGCGCGCTTCTGCACGCGCCGTTCGACCGCGCCGGAGAGAGCCTGCCAGTTCGACACGCGCATGGCCTGCTTCGAGGCCATGAAAAAGAGGAGTCCGAGGAGGAAAAAACCAAGCAGAATCAGTGGGATAGGAAGCCATGCGGCCACCTTGCTCCTCTCCCACGTCGACACCCGGCCTTCCTCGTTGAGGATGAGCATCACCGAGCCGATCCAGCCGATCGAGGGCCAGAACACTCCGAGAAGCTCGAACCTGTGATGGAGCGAGAGCATTCCGCTCGGGAAGGCGAAGCAAAAGAAGAAAATGGCCGGGACGAGCACGTTGGGAAGGTCCGCCTTTGCCGCCAAGACCACGTACATCGCGACGAAGACCGACGCGCCTCCGGCCATGAGCACCGGAATCGTGCGAAACCGAAGCAGCGCCACGAGCTGCCCACACAAGACCCCGACGAATCCAGCAGCAACGGCCACGAAGATCTCGAGGAGCTTCGTGCCCGGTCCTCGCTCGTAGGCGGCGATCGACAGAAAGAACGCCACGAAGCCGAAGAAGGTGAACAGCGCGTAGGCGACCATGGGCTTCCACGCGAGCTTGAGCGAGTCGAAAAACGAGGGTTGCCACTCGGCGACGGGCGAGCTCATGGGGACTCCAGGGCGAGGTTCGGTCCGGTGCGCCGAAGGCGAAGTACGTACGCCCCGTTGCCTTGTGCGAGGCTCGAGGCGAAGCGCACGCCCTGGAGCGCACGCGCCGTGGCGGCTTGCGGCGCGGGCTTGCTCTTGAAGAGGCTGAGGAAGTCGGTGCGGTTGTCGTCCGATCCGACGGGATACTTGAAAAAAAGGAGCTTTCCGAAGTGGCCGAGCCGGCCTTTGGGAGCCTCTGCAGCGCTCTCTTCGATGACGCCAGGATCGGGGTAAATGACGCTCGAACCGGGGCTTATCGCCTGGGATGAAGGACCAAAGCCGGCGGTGACGATGATGGCGGACATATCGCCCGGCGGCCGGGGGAGGGAGTCGAGAGGGATGCGCGACTGCCACGCGACGTCCGCCCCGAGCGAGCGCCACTTGCGTTCTTCGCCGCGCTTCGCGGAGAGCTCGAAGAGCTGGATTTCCCCGGTGGGACCGCGTGCTGCCACCGCGAGGCTCACCTTTTCGCCACGCTTCGCGAGCGTGTGGGCGAGCGCGACCCATCCTTCGACCATCAGGTCGAGGAGGGACTCGAGGTGCTCTTCGATGACGCCGTTTGCCTCCGGAAGAAAGGTGTCGAGCACGAGCAACACTTTTCGTGGAGCGAATGGAACCGCTTCGGGGACGCGTACTTGAAGAGACCCGGTGTTGACGCTGAGCTTCCAGTGCACCCGTCGCACGTCGTCCCCGGGGACGTACGCACGGACGCCGTAGTGCTCTTCGGTGGCCCGTCTCGACAGCATGCTGAGAGCGCCCTCGGCCTTGGCGAGCGAACGCGGCTTCTTCTCGAGCACGAGCGAGCGGAGCCGTGGCAAGGCGCGCAAGCTAGCCGTTGCCTTCGCGGCGACACGAACGCGCGTGAGGCCGAGCACGTCCTCGTACCAAATCGTGGCGGGCCCGAGCGCGTAGACTCCGCGCGGGGTGCGTGACAAAGGCGCCGAGACGGTGGCGTCGGTGCGCGACACGGACCTATCGAGCGCGAAGCGTGTTTCGCCGCCCAGTCGTCGCGGCAGGGTCTCTTCGATGTGCAGCCGAAATCCGGGGGGGACGGGAATCTTCGAGAGAATGAAGCGCTCTTCGACGGCCTCACCGGCGTCGACGACGGCAGGTTGGAGCTCGCGTTCGATGGACCCTCGACCCCGTTTCACGCGATCGTCGAAGGCGCGGACGCTGAACGCCGAGACGAGGGTCGCGGCCGTTGCGAACATGTAGTTCAGTCCCAGCCCCGCGACGGCAATGACGCCGAGCTGGGCCCACTTCGCCGAGAGCGCCAGGCCCACGGCCACGAGCGACGTCAGTGCGAGCGAAATGCCGCGGCTCGTCAGCACGCGAACGTGACGGTCGAGCGCCTCGGCGAGCCCTTGAATCCCTCGAATGCCGGACTCGCGGAGGGCGCGACGTTCGCGCCCGACTTTCACCGATATCGCCACGAGTTGGGCGAAGAGGAGCGGAACGGTGAACAGCGCAAAGTATCGGGCGAGCTCGCCCTGCGACTCCTCCACCTCGCGCGTGTCGAAAACGAGGGAGGACAAAACCCCGACCCCCCAGGGGAGCAAGAAGAGCAAGCAGCCGTGAAATCCGGCGCGAAGCAGCTTCCAAAGCGTCATGCCGGAGCCGGCACGCGTTCCGTGCATTGTGCAACGAACTCGCGTCCGACCTGCGAGTCGGCCGTCAGCACACGGTGGCCGAGAACGTCCGGAGCGAGGACCTTGACGTCCTCGACCGTGACGAAGTTGCGACCCTCGAAGAGCGCACGAGCCTGGCAAGCGCGCGCCAGAAGCAGCGTCGAGCGTGGCGATACCGATCGAAGGTTTCGATGATCGGATCGAAGCGCGCGGAGAATCGACACGAGGTACCGCCGAATCTCTGGCGAAACGTAAATTTGAGGAACCGTCCGCTGCCACGTCAAGACGTCGTCTTTCGTGACCACCTTTTCGATGGCGGCGAGCGGCGAGCCTCCAAGGTGGACCTCGAGCATCTTCACTTCGGCGTCTTCGGGCGGATACCCCACCGAGAGCATCATCATGAAGCGATCGAGCTGCGCCGCGGGCAGCGGATATGTGCCTTCGTCGTCGAGTGGGTTCATCGTCGCGATGGTCACGAATGGAGCTTCGAGCTTGTGCGTGACGCCTTCGACGGTCACCTGTCGCTCTTCCATGACCTCGAGGAGCGCCGATTGGGTCTTCGGCGGCGCTCGGTTGATCTCGTCCGCCAAGAGGACGTTCGTGAAGATGGGGCCGGGCTGGAACGTGAAGGTCTTTTGGCGCATGTCGAAGATGTTCGCGCCCGACACATCCATGGGAAGGAGGTCCGGCGTGAACTGGATGCGCTTGAAGTCGGCTGCCACGCTGGCGGCGAACGATTTGGCGAGCACGGTTTTTCCGACCCCGGGCACGTCACGAAAGAGGACGTGACCTCCAGCCGCGACCGCCCACAAGACACGAGCGATGACGTCGTCTTTGCCGAGAATGACCTTCCGCATCGAGTCGAGCACCGCGCGAAACTGCGCTCGAAGGAGGTTCGAGTCGATGGTGGGGGTAGGCGGAGCGTTCTGCATCACGGGTCTTGATTCTCCCAACGAGACGAAAGGACGAAGCGACGAATCCTGAGCCAAAATTGCCGAGCGGCCGAAGCCTGTGCGTGCTCGTAGCCCCAGAGCCAGGTCTCGACCTTCTCTTCGGGTACCTGCCACGCCGACGCATACGCTCGAACGACCCGAAGCTCGGCGTCGTCGGCGAGGCCGTCGACCATCGCGACCTCGCACATGAGCTCGACGATCTTCTCCCGGCGCTCCTTCGGGACGTAGCGCGCGGCTTCGGCCGGCGTATAGACCCTGAGCTCGTGGTCCGAGAGGGGCGCCATGCCTTCGCTCACCAAGAACGCGTCGACGAACGCGCGCTCGGAAGCGTGGATTTCTCCGTCTGCGGAGATGACCGAAACGAGAGGATACAAGATCGCTCGCGGCGGGGCCGACATCGGCGGCTCTTGCTCCGTTGGTTGCGGCGTCGCCGCGGGGCCCCGTTCCTCGGTCTTCGGGGAGGCCGGAGTCGGCTCTTGCGCGTGCTGGGCCAAGGTGGGGACGGGGGGGGCTCCCGGGATGCGAAGCGTCGATGGAGCCTCGTCGGTCGAAGGAACGAGGCGGACTTTCGGCGGCGCCACACTCTTCTTCGCCGAGGTCGGTGACGACTCGGACTTGTGCGCTCCAGCGCTTCCGCCCGCCCGGCCCCCGAAGGCAAAGGGATCGGCCACGGTCTCGAGAGGCTCCCCTCGGAGGTAGGTCGCGTGGAGTGCGTGAGCGTCCGCGGCGACGAACATCCCCAGCACGAGCGCCTCCGCATCCACGAAGCTTTCGCGCGCTGCCCATCGCGACAGGCAGTCTTGGAAGGTGGCAAACGAGGTGAGGTCGACGGGAGCCCACTCGTCTTCGAGTCCCGCCCGTACGCCACACGCCCCACATACCCGCACGTCGAGTGCCTCGGGTCGGAGGATCTCGCGGCACGCGGGGCAGCGGTTCGCGGGCACGGTGGTCAGGTCGAGCGACGTCGCCACAGATAGGCGACCGACTTTCGACAACCCGCAAAGCTTGCAGGATGCACGCGCCGGCACGCCGAATCGGCACGCCGCGACGCGGGCGTCGTAGGTTTCGACGAGGCCGGCTTCCAGCCGGCAAGACGGACAGTCTTCCAAGAGCTCTACGGCGGATCCGCGCATGCCTTGCAGTGATGCTATCGGGTTCGGCGCCAACTACGGCCTCCTCTTTCGTCTCGGCGCGTTGTCCCATCCATGCCTACACACGTGCCGGGAGTGGTCGGGTCTCCGCCACAACTCGAGGGCCGATCATGGTTCTCCTTGCCATGGGGGGTGGGTCGGATCACAAAATGCCCACCTCAATCGTGTTCAGGCACGTGGTGTGTCGCATTCGGGTTGAGAAAGAAGTCCATGGCCGATCCTTCGATGCAGACGACCTCCGGTGCGAATGCGAAGCGATCGAGCGCTCGCTCCACGGTCGCGCGTCTCGGCTTCGGGCTGGGGTTGCTTTTTTCGGTGCTTGCGCCATCCACGTCGCCCGCGCAGCCCGCGGTGGATTCGGACACCCGCATACGGATCGTCCAGCTCCTTCAACTCGGTCGAAGCCACGCGCCGAATGCCCGCGCCGAGCTCGAACGCGGCCTATCGGATCCCGTCGAGGGCGTGCGCATTGCCGCCGCTTCAGGGCTCGTCGCACTGGGCGACACGAGCGCGATTCCCGCCCTCGAGCGTCGTGCCACGACCGAGACTTCGCCGACCGTCAAAACACGGCTCGAGGCCGCCGTCGCGCAGCTCCGAAAGGCCACCCTCGACTCGGCCAAATTCGTCGTTCAGCTCGGCAACATGACGAACAACACGACCGTGCAGAATGCCCAGCTCCCCGACGTCATGCGCACGGCTGCGAAAGCCCACGCGTCGCATCTGAAAGGTGCGCTCGTCGTCGAAGGTCCTGGCGATGCGCTCTACCAGAAGGCCGCCGAGAGGCACTTGCCGGTGCTCATGCTCGACGGCCAGCTCGCGCGCTTCTCCCGCGCCGAAGCCTCGGGAAACGTGACCTTTGCGGCGCAGGTGGAGTTCGTGGTTCGCAAAGTCCCGAGCCAAGTCCTCAAAGGAACGTTTCACGGTGGCGCTGCGGGCAGTGACTCGCCAAAGGCGCTCGAGAGCAAAAGGCGCCTCGCCGAGCTTCAAGGAGAGGTCGTGAGCGGCGCCGTCGAGAGCGCCCTTCGCGGCGCCGAACGAAGCCTGGTCGAAGCCAGTCGCTAAGGACCCGCGGTCCAGCGCGCCGGATGCGGCGTTGCGGCTCCTCGAAATACAGCAGTATCCGTCGTCGCTGCGCCTTGCCTACGACGCCCAGTCCTCGCCGATACGGGCAAGTTCTTCCTGCCCGGGCCCTAAGGGTCTGCCGCAAAATAAGTCGTCGACTCGCCGCCGAAGCATCCCCAAGGGCAGCGTTGAAAATTCTAGAGATACCGCAGTATGTCGGCGAATTTTCGCCTCGCCGTAGGGGCGCCTCGACGCCGATTCGATCGACTTATTTTGCGG
>JAYUKI010000951.1:0-10276 GCA_043764595.1 Myxococcales bacterium
CCGTCGAACCCGGCCTTTCGCGCACGAACCGCCGCGCGCGCGTAGTCCGCGACGATGCCGTCGATGTCTTCGAGCGACAGCATGTCCACGGTTTGGCGCCACCCCGAGCGTGACACCTTCAGGAAGTGGATGATCTGCGGAAACACGAGCCCCGGTCCGGCGTCGTGGCACGCCGACGCGAGGTCGCGCAGCCCGGGCACGAAGGCGTCGTCGGAGATGCGAAGGAGGGGTCCGCTCTTGGCCGTGTGCACCGCCATGGCCTCGACCACGACGAGCCCGACCTCTCCCTTCGCGAAACGCGTGTAGCGTGCACGCACGTCGGCATTGACCTGCCCGTCCTCCCCCGAGAGGCGCGTGACCATCGCGGGCAGGACGAGTCGATTCGGAAGGGATTTTCCGCCGCGTCCGAGAGGAAACGGTGCAAAAAGCGGACCCGCGACGTCCCCCGCGACCTCGTTGCGAGCGGGAGCGCCCATTGGGTTGGAAGCCATCGGGAATCTCGTGGGGTTGGCAAGCAACGAAAAAGGAAGAGGATCGGCGAGGGTCCCCGAAGGGACGAACAAAGGACTTCACCCTGGTGTGGAAGCGACCTTGGCGAGCGAGCCCCCGATGATGAGCTTCTGGATCTCGGTCGTGCCCTCGTAGATGCGAAGTGGGCGCACGTCGCGGTAGAGCTGCTCGACGATCTCCCCCGAAAGGACGCCTCTGCCGCCGTGGAGCTGCACGGCGCGATCGATGATGAGCTGTGCGGCCTCCGTGGCGTGCATCTTGGCCATGGCCACGAAGAGGCTCGCCTCCGGATCGCCCGTGTCGCGCGCGTGTGCCGCGCGGTACACGAGAAGGCGCGAGGCCTCGAGCTCGGTCCACATCTCGGCGAGCGCAGCCTGCGTGAGCTGCTGGTCGACGAGGCGCTTTCCGAATTGGATCCGCGACCGCACGTGCGACGTCGCGCAGTCGAGGGCGCGACGCGCCATGCCGCAGGCGGCCGCGCCCACCGAAGTGCGAAACACGTCGAGTGTGCCGAGAGCGAGGCGCAGCCCCTGCCCGACTTCTCCGATGAGGCGCTCCGCTTTGCAGCTCGTGAGCAAGAGCCTCCCGAGCGGATGGCCGCCCGAAACCGGCATGGATACGAGCTCGAGTCCGTCGGCTCTGGCGGACACCAAAAATGCGGAGATGCCCTTCTTTCCAGCCGCGGGATCGGCGTTCGCGAAAACCACGTAGTGGTGCGCGATCCCCACGTTCGAGATGAGGATCTTCTCGCCCGTGAGGAGCCATGCGCCGCTTTCGTCGCGTTCCGCCGTGGTCGTCATGGACGCCACGTCGCTGCCGGCTTCGGGCTCGGTCAGAGCGAACGCACACACACGCTCGCCCCGAGCGACCTCGTGCAGGATCGCCGCTCGGCCGTCGAAATCCGGAGCCAAGACGAGTGGATACGAGCCGAGGCCTTGCACGGCAAAGATGCTGTCGGCGAGCGGGCTCACGTATCCGAGGGCTTCACGAACGAGGCAAAGGGCTCGAACGTCGAGAGCCTCGGGCCTTCCGGAGGGAGACACGGCCCCGCCATGGGCCTCCGGCACCACGTGGGAAAAGAGCTTCTTTCGCGTGAGCTTCGCGACCGCACCGAACGGATCGTGGTCGAGCGGAGAAAACTCGGTCATGACCGCCGGAAGGGACGCCGCGAGCGCGCGAAGCCCCGGCTCGGGAAGGAACGCGGGAATACCGAGTGCGCTGGGGATCATGGTTTTGCCTGGAACGGGCGCGTGGAGCCCTGGAAGAACGTGGGTTCCTTCTTGACCCACGCGTCGTACGCGGTCCGAAAATCGGGATGCTGCATGCAGATGGCCTGGGCTTGGGCCTCCGCTTCGATGGCCTGATCGAGGGTCATCCCGACTTCGCTCTCGAGCATTTGTTTGGTGACCGAATGCGCGAAAGCAGGGCCACTGGCGAGCCGTTCGGCAAGCTTGGTCGAGACGGGAACGCACTCGGCTTGGGGAACGACCTTCGTCACGAGGCCGATCCGGAGCGCTTCTTCGGCCCCGATGACGTCGCCCAGGAACAAGAGCTCGTTCGCACGACCGAGCCCGACGATCCGCGGGAGCAAATACGCAGCGCCCATGTCGGCGCCGGAGAGTCCCACTTTCGGAAAGATGAATCCGAACTTGGCCGTGTCGCTCGCGATGCGAAAATCCGAGGCGAGGGCCATCACCGCGCCGGCACCGACACACGTGCCATTCACCGCGGCAATCACGGGCTTTCGCAGCGCGCGCATGTTGCGAATGAGCGCTCCGGTCACCCGGGTGAACTCGAGGAGGCCGCGCATGTCCCGGGCGAAGAGCTCTCCGATGATGTCCTTGACGTCACCGCCGGAACAGAACGCGCGGCCCGAACCGGTGAGCACCACGGCCCGGACCGAAGCCTCGTGATCGAGCGCGGCGAACGTCTCGGTGAGCTCCCGGTAGATGTCGAACGTGAGCGAGTTCAACGTCTCCGGGCGGTTCAAGGTGAGCGTCGCGACGCCGGTCTCGGCGTCCACGGAGTAGAGGAATCCTTTGGGCGAAAGCATCGATTGGCTCTTCTTTTGGTTTCAGGTCGGAAGGACGGCGACACCCTCGATTTCCACCATCGCGCCAGGCTCCAAGAGGCCAGCGACCTTGACGAGGCTCATGGCGGGATAGTGCTTTCCCAGACGCGCACGCCAGCCCTCGCCGATCTCTTTCGTGGCGTTGCGGTAGGCCTCGAGGTCCGTGACGAAGACGAGAAGCTTCACGATGTGCTCGGTACCGCCGCCCGCGGCGCGTACGACGGCGACGAAGTTGTCGAGAGCCTGGAGAAATTGCGTCGCGAAGTCGGTGCTCACCAGGCGTGCGTTCGCGTCCCACGCGATCTGGCCCGACACGTGGAGCGTCTGGCCCGAAGCGACGACGCCGTGCGCGTAGCCGCGTGGCTTGGGGAAGTTCGGCGGGGTGATGGTCTTCGTCGACATGGATTTCCTCCAGCGGTGCGTGCGGTTCGCATTCGTGATTGCGCCGCGGGCGTCACTATAGGCGAAAGAAGCCCATTGGATCGCGATTGGCGCCCTTTCGGCACACCGTCGAACGGCTCGACCCAAAAGCATCGCGAGCGGTGACCTATCTCGCCGAACCTAAGAGGATGCGCGGCTCAAGCGGTCGTGCACGGCGGCCCATTCTTCGGTCTCCGGAACCCGCGCAACGACCATGGTGTCGACCCCTGCCTCGTCGAGCCTGTGGAGCGCCGCAAAGAGCTCCTTGGCATACCCCTCAGGGGATAGCTCGAGCCGTTCGGCGAGGACTTCTGGTGGAAAAGAAGCGCTTCCCGTCACGAGGGCTCCGACACGCCCAAACGCGCTCTCGCGGAAAACCGTCGCGGCGACGTCTTCCGGGGGCACCAGGACGACGCGCGCACGTGGCGCATAGTGTTTCGGATCGAGCCCAGGCGACGCCCTCGAGGCCTCCGTTTCGAGGCGAGCTGCCGTGGCGTCGAGGGCACGCACGCTCGGGCAGACCGCGCGGAGCGCCGCCATGGACAGCGCGCCCTGGCGCAGAACGATGGGAACCTCACCGCGCACGTCCACGACCGTGGACTCGATTCCGGACGCACACGGCCCCCCGTCCAAGACGAGCGCGACGCGGTCGCCGAGAGACCGCACCACGTGCTCGGCGCGCGTAGGGCTGAGAGCCTGGAAGCGGTTGGCGCTCGGTGCGGCCAGGGGCTCTCCGAGCGCGCGAAGGAGCGCGAGCGCCGCGGGGTGCGACGGCACGCGGACGGCAACGGAGGGTCCTCCGCCAGTGAGGGCGGAGGGAACGTGCGACGCGCGCGCAACCACGAGGGTGAGCGGCCCCGGCCAAAATGCCGCCGCAAGTCGCTCGCCCAGCTCGCCGAGCGTGTGGCCCTCGGCGAGCGCCCGGGCGCCCGGGAGGCCATCGGTGTGGGCAATGAGCGGGTGAGAAGAAGGGCGACCCTTGGCCTCGAAAATGCGTGCAATATGCACCGGGTCGAGCGCGCGCCCGCCGAGCCCGTAGACCGTTTCCGTAGGAAACGCGACGAGACCGCCGTCGCGAAGCACGCGAACGGCCGCCTCGATGGACGCTGGAAGCTCGGCAGAAAGGACCAGGGGCATGACCTGCGTCGCATACTCGACCCGAGCGCGAATCGCGAGCGTGGCGACTCGGGTGCACGAGTCGGGTGAGGGCGGCTTCTTTGCGACCGGCGTGCGCTATCGTGCGCGTCATGGTCGAGACCCCGGAGCCGCTCCTCGGAACGTTTGCCGTCCTTCAAGCGCTCACGGGGTTCGTGCCCGTACCGTTCCTCGATGGCCTTCTCGCACGCCAAATCGCGCGTCGTATGGTCGAAACCGTCGCCGGAACGCACGGACTCCGCTTGCCCGACGAAGAGATCAAGCTCTTTGCCAGCGAGCCCGACGAAGGGTTCTTCGCATTCCTGAAGAGCACGGCCAAAGGCCTCCTTCTTTTTCCGTTCCGCCTCCTTTTCAAGGCCATTTTCTTGGTTTTGGACGCCAAACAGGTCACCGAGCTCGTCGGCAAGGCGTACGCGCGCAGCGTGTGCCTCGACATCGTTTTCGGCGAAGGTTGGTACCTGAAACATGGCGCCGCCAACGTCGCTCCTGCCGTGGAGGTCGCTCTCGCCGAGGTCGACACACGCCCGCTCAAGCGTGGCACCGACGCGGCTTGGACGTCGCTCAAGGCCCGCGGGCCCGAGCTTTTCGCGCGCATCCTCGGGGCGTTCAAGGAGAGGCGCACGGAGGAGGCCCAAGCGCAGGCCGGCCCTCTCGGACAGGCGTTTGCCGAGGGTGTTGCCGAGGGTCGGGCCCCACTTCGGGAAAGCCTCAGGGAGAAGCTGGCGGGCGCTTTGGGAGAACCGCCTCGGTCCAACTGACATTCGAGACTCGACGCCGTTCTCTCCTGCCTCGCCTCCGCGTAGGCTGCCCGCATGCTCGAGCACACTCTTCGCCACGTGGACGACACCTTTC
Source organism: Myxococcales bacterium (assembly GCA_043764595.1). Lineage (GTDB taxonomy): Bacteria > Myxococcota_A > Polyangia > Polyangiales > Polyangiaceae > JAAFHV01. The sequence goes on from JAYUKI010000951.1 coordinate 5,009, forward strand.
TCGAGTCCGCACCCATCGTCGTACACGCCGAAGTCGACCTCGATGCCTCCCCAGAAGCCGTTTGGCGGGTGCTCGAGAGCGACCGCATGTGGTCCTGGTTCCCGGGCATCGACCGCTTGAAGTGGGTCTCGCCACGGCCGCTCACGCAAGGGTGCATCCGCACGTTGCGTGTCGCAAAGCTGCTCGAGGTCGAAGAGGAGTTTTACCGCTGGGACGAAAACCGACGGGCCACGTTCCGGGTCACCCGAGCCAGCTCTCCCTTGCTTTCTGCGCTCGTCGAAGACTTCCTCCTCACCGAGCGGGGCTCGAGGACGCGCCTCACGTGGACGATGGCGATCGAGCCCAAACACGGGAAAACCTTGCCTCTCGGGCCACTGGGCGCCCTCTTGCGCCCGGGAAACATGCACATGCTCGGGGGAATTCGGGGCCTCATTGACGGCCCGTAAGGCCCACGTCACCTAAGAAGAGACGCACCAAAAGGGAAGACGCCTCGGAGATCGCGCGTATCCTGAACAAGATGGGGCCGCGATTTCTTTCAACTTTGATCTTGGGCTCGGCGTTCGTGGTGCTTTCGGCAAGCTGCTCTTCGCTGCGCGAGGGCGGTGACGACGCGGGCCCCGGAGGCACCGTGACGCTGCCCGATGGGGCCGTCGTTCCAGTCGACCCGTCCCGCGACGGATCCGTCGGACCCGACGATGGCAGAACCCCACTCCCCGACGGCGCGCCCGCCGACACCTCCGTGCCCGATGCGCGATCCGAGGGTGGAACCGGTGGGCTACGCGTCGAATCGATCACGGTCGGCGAGAACGTGGCGTGTGTCGTGTTCGTCGGCGGCACGCTTCGCTGTTGGGGCGACTACCGCCTTGCCGGAGGAGGCGTCAGCTCGTCCGGCCCGAACGCCATTCCGCGGCGTGCGAGCGATGGCGGAGGGTTTCTGACTGGAGTGGCGGAGGTGAATGCCTCGTTCCGCCACGCGTGCGCACGGCTCCTCGATGGCACGTTTGCCTGTTGGGGATTCAACAACGAATACCAACTTGGCGACTTCACGCGCGAGTCGAGCCCCGACATCGCCACCACTCCGTTCGCGCGAACGGTGAAAGACTCGAGCGCCGCCGGACCGACATTCAAAGGCTCCGTCAATGCGCCAGGAATCGGCAGAATGTCGGCCGGAACGTCCAACTCGGCCACGATCGGGGACCAAGGGGCCGTGTTCACGTGGGGGTATTCGTCGAGCGATACCAAGGACCTCGGGCGTGGCAATCCCGTTTTGGTGGATGCCATCACTCCAAAAGCCGTCTTCGCGCCATTCGTGCTCGGTTCACCGCCACCCGCGGACGACCGCTTGCTTGGCGCCACCCATGTCGAAATGGCTCGCTCGCACGGTTGCGCATCGCTCTCCACGAACAAAGTCGTTTGCTGGGGCGACAACGGCTCGGGCAAGCTCGGAGTCGGCGACGGAGTACCCGTCAACGACGGACGGCCTCGCTACGTCCTCGTCCCGGACGCCACTGGCCTTGGCCGCGTCTCCACCGGCGACACCTCGAGCTGCGCGGTCACGGGGCTCGGTCGTGTGCGCTGCTGGGGCCAGAACAACCTTGGACAAGCTGGGAAAGAGCCCGTCGGAGGCACGCAGCTCGAGGCTTCGGCGGACGTCCTCAAGGCAGCGCCGAGCACCGCGCTCGACCAAGTCGTCGACGTCGGCGTGGGCGATGGCTTCGCGTGTGCGCTCACGGCGGCTGCTGCCGGTGGTAAGGTATACTGCTGGGGCACCGCCACGGCTTCGGTGCTCGGCGATGGCTCATCGATCGCGCGAAGCATCGCCGGGCCTGTCTCGAGCGCCCTCGTGCCCACAAAAGTGGACCTCACCGGAGTGCGGCTCCTCGCCGTCGGTGACTCCAGCTCTTGCGTCGTCATTGGAGATCGGGACGTCCGCTGCTGGGGCTCCGGCCCTATCGGAATGGGCGGAGTGGCGTCGGCGGTGAGCACGATTCCACGCCCGGTCGACAACCTCTAGAACGGTGCATCGCGCTTCCGATAGCGTTGGTTCCCGCCACCAAGAACGCCACCAAGAACGCCACCAAGATCCAGGTGGGCCTCTGCACCATCGAGCCAAACGTGCGCTCGCCCTGACCGTCCTCCTTGCTTCCGCGTCGATTGCAGGCTCTGCGCGCGCCGAGCCAACGCGCGCCATCGACGGTTCACGGCCATCGACGGAGCCCACCCCGGTCCCCGCGCCAAGGCCAAGCGACGGAAGGGCCCACCTGTTCGACAAAGTGAGACTCGGCGTTTGGGGTGGAACGTGGTCCGGCTCGCGCCTCGAAGGGGAAGGCAGCGTAGCCCGAGCCCAGAAAGCCTCGGTCGACCTCGAGCTTGGCGTGACCCGCTATTTTTCCAGGCGATTCGGCGTCGACATTCTGGTGCTTGGCCTTCCCTATGCCGATGACTACGTACGGTTCGACGTGGGCTTCGATGCCGTGCTTTCGCAATGGGGAGGCACGACACCGGGAGGTCTCACGTTCGCTCTCGGCGTCGGCGGAGACCACGGGCGCTACCCGTACGCCGGCCGGATCTACCCACGCGCAGTGCTGCGCGCACGAGTCCTCGCCAGTCGGGAAAACACGGTCGAAGCCGCGGTGGAGCTCCTCCCCGTCTCTTTCGGCCCAGAAGGACGCGTCGTTCAGCACAGGTCCGAGCTGTCCTTCGCACGAGGCCTTTTCCAGTCTGGATTTCGCGTTTCCCACGCGTTCCACACGGTGGGAGATCCGTCGCGCACCTTCATGATGCAGGAGCTGGGGCTCTTCGTAGGCGTGGGGATCATGCCATGAGGGTCGCCCTCTTCCCTGCCCCTCGGACGTTCGCGAAGGCCTTCGTGTGGCTCGTGCTCCCACTTGGTTCTGCGTGCTCGGACGTTCCTTCTCCAGTCTCCACCGACGTGTCCAGCCGCGACATTCGGCTCTCGATCGCCGTCGACGGCACGAGCGAGCGTACCCGCATCACGGGTACGGTCTTGGGTCCGGCCTCCACGCTCAGGCTCGCCGAAGGCGATCACCTCGTGCTCGTCGCAGGTGAAGGCGTGTCGGCCCTCGCGCTTCGCGGCTCGAACTTCGAAAGCACCCTACCTCCGTACGGTGGCCCTCTCGTCGTAAGGCTCTCGAGACCCGAAGGCAGAGGGGGCTCTTTGGAGACAAGGTCGGAGATTGCGCCTCCCTTCCGAGTGAAAGCGCCCGTATCGGCGCGCGCGGGCTCGGCCATTGCCATCGAGTGGGACGCCACGGCGGCGGCGACCTTCGCCACCCGCGTCGACTTCGGCGGCACGTGCATCGCGGGACAAAGCCGACCTCTCGCTTTCGATACCGGGCGGTACGAGCTTAACCCCGGGGAGCTCGAGAGGGCAGGCGTCGAACCGCGTTGCAAGGTCACCGTGGTCGTCGCAAAACGGTACGCTGAAACGAGCGTGCAGACCGCTACGACCACCTTCGAGCTTACGCCATGAGCCGAGCCCTTCTCGGCGCGTGTGGCCTGGTCACGCTTTTGGGGACGGCCTGCTCGACCAGCCAAACCGAAAAGCGGAGCAGTCTCGACGTACCCCCCTCCGAGCTTCGCGCGAACCGAAGAATCGCGAGCAACGGCGTCTCAGCGGTCTTCGACGTGACCCTCACGACGACCGCGTTCGAGAGTCTCGCGATTTCCCCCGAAGAAGGCTTCGCCGTGCTCGTGCCAGGTGCTCCTCCCGCGCGCCTGACCGTGTACGACGATCGAGCCATCGCCCTCGTGGAGAGCCCCGCGAGCTTCTTTTTCCTGCAGTTCGTGCGTCCTTACGGTGAAGAACGGACCCCCATCGAGCTTCCTCCCCCTTTTGCCATCGAGGCACCGTCGCAGGCTTCGCGGTCGGCGCCGCTCGAGCTCCGCTGGGCGCCGAACGAATCGAAACCCGTCACGGTGCAGGCCACCGCGCCCTGCCTGGCAACGCGCATTCAGCGCTCGCTCGCGAAGGATCGGGGCTCGTACACGTTCCCTGGCGGGGACCTGGCCGTGCCGTCGAGCACCGAAGCCTGCGCGATCACCTTCGTGGTGACGCGAAGCCGAACCACCAAGGACGAAACAGGGACGACGTTGGCCGAACAGGTTCGCACCGTGACCGTGGAGACCCGCCCATGAAAGCCAAGTCCGTTCGCTCTCGACGCTACGACAAGCTGCGCGCCACATTCCAGCTTGCTCTTTCCCTCGCCGCGGGTCGGGCCTACGGCTGTGGGCCGTGTCCTCCTCCATCCCCGACGACCGTCGCGGTTCTGCCCGACGCCAACGGCGCGAACGGTGGCAAGGGCGGTCTGCCGACCCTCGATCCGACGACCTGCGACCGCTTGTGCGGGGGAGACGTCCGCTCCTGCAAATACCTGCCGGAGAAACCCGGCCAAGCCCCCTTGGTCGAATGCACCTTCGCTAGCAACTGCGGATCCGGACGCCGTCCGAAAGGTCACGTCGACCACGTGGTCCGTTCGAAGAGCGCCCTAGGAGCTTGGCTCGTGGGCACGGCGCTGCTCGAACGCGCCTCCATCGGAGCATTCGATGCACTCCACATGGACCTCCGGGCCCACGGCGCGACCGCCGGGCTGAAGCGACGCGCGAAGAGGGCCGCGGAAGATGAAAAGAGGCATGCCCGCGTCATGGGCTCGCTCGCGCGACGCGAGGGAAGTACCGTTCCCCGAAACACGAGCGCGTCGCGCCGAAGACGCACGCTCGAAACGCCACGTCCTCTCGTCGACGTGGCGATAGAGAACGCGATCGAAGGCTGCGCACGCGAAACGTTCGCCGCGCTGATCGCACACCTGCAAGCACGAACGGCGGAAGATTCGGACGTGGCACACGCCATGCGCACGATCGCGCGGGAGGAAACACGGCACGCGGCCCTGTCCCACGACATCCACGAGTGGGCGCTCGCGCGGCTTTCACCAAAGGACCGAGCCAAGGCAAGAGCTGCCTACCACGAGGCTCTCGAGTCCCTCGTCACGACCTGCTTTTTATCCCCTCCCGAAGCCACACGCAGACGCACGGGGCTGCCCACGACCACCGAAGCCGCAACGCTCGCACGGCACTTGGTGAAGGAGCTCGGGCGGGACGCCTAGAGCGACAAACGGGTTGAAGGACCGAGGATTTCGCTGGTTTAGCAAGGATCGCTAGGAGCGACGACGACGGATACTCTCGTATCCGAGGAGGAGCGACAACGCGAGGCGACGCTAAACCGGCGAAAGCCGACGGGATTCAACCCGT